>LJVD01000030.1 GCA_001304225.1 candidate division Zixibacteria bacterium SM1_73 | reverse complement strand
TTAAAAGATTAAATTCGGATAAGGATTTTTTCGTTCGAGGATGAACGGGAAAAACGGTCTTTTTATCCAATCCAAGCAGAATGTTGACTATCTTCTTTAAGTTCCCTTTAATATCTGTATTTTCAGCCCGATGGATGGTTATCAAATAGAAGTCCTTCTTAGAAAGGTTTAGCTTTTTCATAATTCCAGAAATCTTCTCCGCTTTCTTTATGTGCTGTCTTACAGAATCGTACATCACATCACCCACCAAATAGACGCCTTTGGTTATTCCCTCTTTCCTTAGGTTTTGCACAGAGGTCTTGGTGGGGCAGAAAAGCAGAGAGCTTACCTGATCAGTCAAGACCCTGTTTATCTCCTCCGGCATCGATCTTCTAAAAGATCGCAACCCCGCCTCCACATGGGCTACCGGGATTTTTTGCTTGACCGCAGCCAAAGCCCCAGCTAAGGTGGAATTGGTATCTCCGTAAACTATCACCAGATGGGGCTTTTCGAAAAGCAGAATCTCTTCTATCCCTTTCAACATTCTTCCAGTTTGCTCCCCGTGTTCTGCTGAACCGATTCCCAAGTTGTAATCGGGTTCTGGAATGGAAAGCTCAGAGAAGAATACTTTGGACAGCTCATCGTCATAGTGCTGTCCAGTATGCAGGATAATCTCTTGATGTTTTTTCCTCAACTCTTTAGAAAGAGCAGACAACTTAACAAACTGGGGGCGAGCCCCGACAACTGATACAATCTTCATAGCTACACGTATAACTCTGAAAAGAAACTAAAGTGAAGTGTTCCCCTTTAGGGGAACCAAAACATTTTGCTCTGTGCCAAGATAAAGCTCAAGCTTTACACTCCAGTAGCTGCATGCTGCATCTTCTTAAGATCTAAACCTAACCAGTTACAAATTCCTTTATGGTCGAAATAACATATTCCTGCTCTTGCTGGGTTAATTCAGGATATACGGGAATGGAAACCACTTCCTCTGCTCTCTTCTCTGAAACGGGCAGGTCACCCTTGTTGTAGCCCAAGAACTTGTAGCATTCCTGCAGGTGTAAAGGAACCGGATAATAGGAATCATGTCCTATTTCTTTTTGCTTCAAGTGCTTTCTCAGCTCATCCCTTTTCTTGACGGCAATGGTATATTGGTTATATATGTGGTAGCTATAACTCTCCTCCTTCGGAGTAATTATGTCCAAATCTTTGAAAGCTGAGTTATATGCTTCTGCATGTTTTCTTCTTTTTTTGCTCCAGTCATCTAAGTGTTTCAACTTAACGGCAAGTATGGCAGCCTGCAAGGTGTCCAGACGACTATTATAACCTATTATGGAATGATAGTATTTCGGTTTAGATCCATGCACCCTCAGAATTCTGATCATCTCAGCCATTTCAGGGTCATCAGTGACCACCATTCCTCCATCACCTGCACCCCCCAAGTTCTTGCTTGGGAAAAATGAAAAACAGCCAAAATCTCCTATAGCTCCGGCTTTTTCCCCTTTGTATTTTGCCCCGATGGATTGAGCCGCATCCTCTACTACTTTGAGATTGTGCCGTTTAGCAACATCAATTATGGGATCCATATCTGCGCACTGGCCAAAAAGATGAACTGGCATTATTGCCTTGGTCTTCGGGCTTATCTTTTTTTCAACCTGGGCGGGATCGATATTGTAAGTATCAGCATCTATGTCCACAAAAACCGGTGTGGCACCCAATCTGGAGATCACCCCAGCGGAAGCAAAGAACGAGAAGCTGGTGGTGATGACTTCATCCCCAGGCTTTACTTCACAAACTCTCAGAGACAAAAGCAAGGCATCAGTGCCCGATGCTACTCCGATGGCGTATTTCGTGGCACAATAAGCAGCAACTTTCTCTTCAAAACTTTTGACTTCAGGGCCTAAGATAAACTTAGTATTGAATAAGACAGAGAAGACTGCCTCGTCCATTTCTTTTTTTATGGCATCATATTGTCTCTTCAGATCCAAGAATGGAACTTTCATTTAAATCCTCCGAATTATCTACAATCTCCAAGCCACGGAGGCTTAGCTACACTGTTTGAATTTCGTAAACTTTTAACTTTCAAACCTTCTAACCTTTCAACCAGCTACTGGTTCTCCAACAGTTGATCTTCGGGCACATCCCTCCAGATTTTGGCTGGCACACCCAGGACTATTTTTTTAGAAGGGGTATCCTTAGTCACTACCGCTCCGGCAGCAACCTGCGAATCCTCAGCAATAATCTTTCCGGGAAGAATGGTGGCATTAAGTCCGATTCTCCCTCCCTTTTTAACCGTCACTCCTTTGAAGTGCTTGAACCTCTCCTTGCCTCTGGCCATGTAGTTGTCGTTGCTGGTAGCCACGCAAGGGGCAATAAAACAATAATCTTCTAACTCTGAGTAAGCGGTGATATACACGTTTGTTTCTAATTTGCAATACGAGCCCACCTTACAGAAATTCTCAATGGCGACTCCTCTTCCCACGATGGTGAAATTTCCGACTTTCACGTTCTCTCTAACTGTGGAAAGGTCTGCCACCAAGACCTTGTTTCCCAATTCAGCTCCCGCATAGATCACCACCGACGTTCCAATCAAACAGTTGTCTCCTATCTTTGCAGGAGGCAGCTTTTGTTCTTTGGTGGTAGCAGAGGTGGCCGCCTTCATGGGTTGTTTCCCTATAACTGTGTTATCATCTATCCGGACGAAGTCTCCTACTTGGGTCTCAGGATAGACGGTAACGTTATTTCCGATAATGCATCCTTTTCCAATTTTCACGTCTCTTTCAATAACCGTGCATTTTCCTAATTTCGTCCCCTCTCCAATCTTCGCAGTGTTGTCAATAAAATTTTCCATTCATAAACTCCTTTTGTGATTCAAAGACTACTTGGTTAGAAAAGTTTAAACTATTTTATTTCAACTGGGGATCCGCCCATTTTCAGTGATCTTTCTCCTGCGTCCAAAATCTTAAGCACACGTAACCCATCCCTGCCATCGCTTCGGGGATGCTTTCTTTTTTCCACGCACTGGATGAAATGCTGACATTCTGATCTCAAAGGTTCGGCAGTTTCAATTTTGGGAATCAAAATGTCACCAAATCTTAGGCTTAAGTATTCCCCATAGGTATTGTAATCCAATCGAGTATCCACACCCTTGTCATAGATCCATATCTTTTCCGCGGACTGAGTATCATCGAAGACCGCCATCTTCTTGCTTCCCACCACGGTCAGTTTCCTATCTTTATGCGGATCAAGCCAGCTTACGTGAATGTGCGCCATCACTCCATCGGCAAAATGCATGGTCATGAAAGCCACATCCTCAACACCTTTATTCTTCTGCAGATAACATTGACCTGTAGCAGTCACTGAAACGGGTTCCTTTTCCAACAAGAACAAAATCATGGAGATGTCGTGAGGAGCAAAGCTCCAAAGAGCATTCTCAATGTCCCTCACCTTTCCCAAGTTCACTCGAGTGGAATAAAGGTAAAGTATTTCGCCCAATTCACCTTTGGTTATATAATCTTTCAATTTTAGAGTGGCAGCGTGATATTCCATGATGTGCCCTACCATCAAAATCTTTTTCTTCTCTTCTGCCAACTTTACCAATTCCTCTCCCTCTTTAACCTTCAACACCAGAGGTTTTTCTACAAACACGTCCTTATCTGCCAAAATCGCAGACTTGGATAACTCAAAATGAGAGGCTGGTGGAGTGGAGATAACCACTGCATCTAAATTGGGATTCTCGATTATCTCCTTGTGATCCTGAGTGAATTTCACTTCTGGATAATTGGGACAAATTTTCTCAATCTGCTTTGGGTTTTCATCACAACATGAAACAAGCACACATCCAGGGAGGTTGGCAAAATTTCTAAGCAAGTTTTTCCCCCAGGCTCCACAACCTACAAGACCGATTTTAATCATACTTTACCTTTCGAAAAGATTCTGTTAAACGTTTATCTTTGGCCAAACCCGTAACGAAACCCGGCTCTCGATATTCGATGCTCGATTCTTTTGGAATTCTTATGCTTCGATCATCAAACCTCCAGCATCGGAACCAGCCTCGACACCGTTAAACCAGCTTCGAAAACTTCTTTCTTCCTTTAGGAGGAAGTCAGGATGAATCTTTTCTCTGCCTAAAGGATATCTTTTTTTTCAGATCCTCCATGTCTTTTCTCCAAGCACCTAAGAGCATCTCCAGTCTTTGAAACTCCTTCGGGTTTTTCTCTTTTGATCTTTTAAAATATTCCAACCCGAACACAAAAACGCCCGAGGTGACCAAGCTCATGATTCCAGCAAGTCCCACCAACACCGCCCTTTTGGGTCTGGATCTTTTTTCTGGAGGAAATGCCTTATCTAAAACCTGAATGGTGGGGATATCTCTGGTCTCTTGAATCTTGTATTGCTCATATTGATTGGTCAAAAGCTCAAACACGGCTGACTGAATCCTTACCTCTCTATCCAAGCGCGCTAACTTCATGCTCATAGTGGGAACCTGAGAAAAAGGAACATCGAGAGCCTTCTCCTCCTCAGGGTTCTCCTTTTGGCTTCCAAACTCCCAGGTATCCAACTGTTTTTTTATCTCTTTTATTCTGGACTTCAGTCTCTGAATCTCAGGGTGAGAGGGAGACATAGTTTTATGCAGAACATTCAACTCTATCTCTGACGCCACCATCTGTGCCTTCAAATCTGCGGCCGCCTCGATAGCGGCTTTCGTCTGCTCATTCAAGGAGATGGCCTTGTTCTCCTCCTTAAACCTCCTCAGATTCTCCTCTGCCTTGCTCAGCTCCCTTTTAGTCTGGGCTAACCTTTCTTCTATGAAAATTCGAGCATTTTTTGCCTGGGAGATATTGGTCTCCTGGTTAACTCGATCAAGCTCTTCCACAAAGCGGTTTGCCACCTTGGCTGCCTTAAACTTGTCTTTGTCTTCGAAGGATAAAAAAATTATTCCTTCTGAGGTTACTCCCACTTCGGTACGTGAAAAAAGCTCTTTTAAGGCATTCTCCTTGGTCTCGACGTTGTATATCTCCATCAGATTCTCTTTCTCAATGACCCCAATAGCCACCGCACGAGATTTGAGAATGGCGGCAATCACGTCTGATGGGGTGGCCATGAAGGGCAAAGACATGGAGGTTCCAAATTCTGCGATTCCTCCCACCGGGGAGGAGGTTAAGCTTAAACCTTCCCTTTGGGGAGGAAGGATGCTGGTCCTGGCGGTATACCAGCTGGGCAAGAATAGAGAAAGAATTGCCACTACCACACATACCCCCAGAAGATTCACGAATATGAACCTTCGATAGCCAATCAGAATGGTTAAGTAGCTATACAGAGTTATCCTCTCTTTTTCGGCATTATCTCTTGCCGATCTCTCCAGCTCCATTTTTTATCCTTAAACCTGTTACTTTTATTTTGCCTCTCTTTCTCCAAGCAGTATGTTTCCATTCATCTGAGGCCAATTATTATTTATTCCGTGGCTTGTTGAACCACCAGGTAAATGGTAGCTAAGTTTCCCAAGACGATCATAGTGTCCTTGAAAAATCCCCAATAATCCCGTTCTGGTTTCTCCGGAACCAAAATGGTATCACCCGGATCAATCTTGCGAGATTTGGAAGGACGCAACCTTTCTCCGGTCAAGCCTTTAATAATCCGGATTTTGCTTTTGCGTGCCTTCCAAGATAATCCGCCTGCCCTTCTTACGTAATATCTGTAATCCTCACCAGACTTATATGGAACCAACCCCGGATTCACCACGCTTCCGGAGACGTTAACCACCATGCTCTTGACTGGGATATTAATGATGTCTCCGCTTTTTAAAACAACATCGTAATCATTTAGTCCTTCCAGAAAAAGCTTCTCGAAGTTCACCGCCACTCTACCCGGCCTTTCTCTTGCCCTTAATTTGAAGTGCTCATATTCCGTTTTGGTCATGTCTGCTACTGGAATGTTTTTTAATCTTTCGAATTCTGGATCAATTACATTATATGCTCTGATCATTTCCGCTTCGATCAGGGAGGCATCTGGGGTAAATCCTCCTGCTTTTGCGATGACCTTCGACAATCTGGTTTGATCCTCCTCAATATCATACACTCCTGGGTATAACACCTCTCCATTTACGGTTACCTGTTCCTTCTTGTGGAAATCTGGAATAGTCCTTATAAACACTCGATCGTCCGGCATCAAAGCTATATTGCTTTGAGGATCGTCTCCAGAGATTAAAGCCTCCAAATCCATGGAGATAGTTTGGGTGGTGCGTTGATCGGGATTAAATCTGATCAGGTCTGCTCGAAGAAGATCGGCATCCATGGTCAAACCATAGGCGAGATTTATCAGATCAAAAAGACTATCCTCCGGACTATATTCGAATTGACCTGGAGATTTCACCGCACCATATATTCCGCAGGTATTGATATTATTTTCCCTTGCGGGCACAACGATCAGATCCCCTCCTAAAACATAGGGGTTTTTGGTTCTGTCCCCGGTTCTCCAGAATTTAAAAACATCGGCTTTCGAGACGGTTCCATCCGAATGGGTAATCATAATGTTTCTTAGGGAAGAATTTTGCAGAAAACCTCCTCCTTTTCCAATCACCTCCGAGACACGGGTATTGGCAAACACCGAATAAATTCCAGGAGCTTTTACCGCCCCCGCCACGGAAACCTTGAATCTTCTTAATCCCACCAAGGTGATGGTCACTTTCACATTTTTGTAAGATTTCATAACCGCTTCCCGGATTGTTTTTTTGACCTCACTTAGTGGTTTTCCGCCAACCTCCACCCTCCCCACTCGGGGGATCAGAAGATCTCCTTCCGGGGTAATCCTTAATTGATGACTCAAGTTTATCTCACCCCAAAGGTTAATGGATAGCACATCTCCGGTCCCCACTACGTACTTTTCTGGATCAATGCTTTTCTCCAGAGTCTGCTCGTCTAGAGCCGGAGAAGAAACCGGAGGGAAAGCTTGCTCACCCTCTGGCTCCTGGGCAAATAAAACCTCCCTAGAAATCTTAAAAAAAGTTGCCAATTCACTCCACACCAGACACTGAAGGAAAATGATCCAACTGATCAGAAATGCCTTTCGCAAACTCAATCCTCCATCCACTGTAACAAAATGTCAATTCCAATCAAGAATTCTTGAAAGTAAGAGTTTTTACTTTTTAACTTTTGTTTTTTCCGTATTCATTGGAAAAAAATTGTAGGGGCAATCTTTTCCGCCGTTCCTCTATTTTAGTGAAACACGTTGTCTTTAACCCTATTATGCTCAATCCCGCCTTAGCCAGTTCCCGCAAGGCAAAGTATTGATACGAATGATCGTATACCTAAAACTCAACCTATAAGAAATAGAAGTCAATGATTATCTTATGCACTTTTGGGCCGAATTTAAAAAAGCCGAGTGTTCATGGGTTGTAAACTCCATACTAACCCGGCACTTCAATCTTTCACCAAGCTTCGGTAATGAGCGAACTCGAATCGAACAATTCTTGAAAAATCAGCCATTCTAAAAGCAACAATACAGACACAAAATCCACTTAAAGCACCTAAACGATTCTTCACTGGTGCACAAATTCTTACCCAGTTGCGTTATAACCTCCTCCTTTAAAAATGCCCGACAACTATAAATCCTCTAGAAACCTTGTTTTTTAAAGCACTTTAACAACTTAAAAAATTATTATACCCAAATCCCCCGCCTCTGTCAAGAAAAAAATTACGGTTGTCAACGCAAATCAAAAATGTCAGGTTTTTTGCAAATTAAAAATGTCAGTAATTTAAGGTTACAAGCTCAGCAAAATGTCTTGACACAAGCTGAGGGGTCTATTAAATTTGGGTCTCGCTCGTATATAAACGGTGTTGAGGATGCGTGCCAGATGATAGAAAATTTGATACATGAGGAATGCGGGATCTTTGGCATCTATGGTGCCAAGAAGGCGGCAGAGCTAACCTATCTGGGACTCTACGCTTTACAGCATAGAGGGCAAGAAGGAGCGGGCATCGTCTCCTCCAACGGAGAAAGAATACATCAACACAAGGGGTCCAAGGAGGTAAACGAGGTATTTTTCCATAAGGACATCTTGAACAAACTCAAAGGGAATTTGGCTATTGGCCATAACCGCTATTCCACCACCGGCGCGTCCTCTTCGGTCAATGTTCAGCCTTTGCTCATCAAATACAAAAAGGGGGATTTGGCCGTTGCACATAACGGTAACCTGACTAACTCTTACAGTCTGCGGATCGCAATGGAAAAGGAGGGCTCCATATTTCAGACAACCAGTGACAGCGAAATAATTCTTCACTTGGTGGCCCGTTCAAAGAAAGACAATGTCGAGGAAATGATCCAAGATGCCCTTCTCAAGGTGAAAGGTGCATTTTCCCTAGTCTTTTGCACCATGGATTCGCTTGTAGCCGCCAGAGACCCACATGGATTTCGTCCCCTGGCCCTGGGGAGACTAAAAGATGCCTGGGTGGTGGCTTCGGAGACCTGTGCCTTCGACATAATTGGGGCAAAATACGAAAGAGATATCCAGCCGGGAGAGATTGCTGTTATCAACCGGAATGGGATAAAGTCCTATTTTCCCTTTAAATCAGTAAGACACGCCTTTTGCATTTTTGAGTTCATCTATTTTGCCCGTCCGGACTCAATTATTTTCGGGGACAACGTGGACAAAATCAGAAGAAGACTGGGAAGGCAATTAGCTAAAGAAAAGCCCGTGAATGCAGACATCGTAATCTCGGTCCCGGACTCATCCAATACTGCGACCCTGGGCTATTGCGAGGAGTCGGGAATAAAATATGAGGTGGGCTTGATCCGCAACCATTACATAGGAAGAACCTTCATTGAGCCCGAACAAAAGATAAGGGACCTGGATGCTCGCATAAAATTTAACCCCGTTCGCGGAGTTCTGAAAGATAAAAAAGTGGTGATCGTGGATGATTCCATCGTTAGAGGAACCACCAGCAAAAAGCTGATAAAAATGCTGAGAGCAGCAGGAGCAACGGAGGTTCATTTCCGGGTAAGCTCCCCACCCATAATCTCCCCCTGCTTTTACGGCATTGACATGCCCACCAAAGAGGAACTGGTGGCTTCCTCCAAATCAGTGGATCAGATCAGAAAATATCTGGACGTAAATACTCTCGGTTATCTTTCCTTGCCGGGGATGCTCTCCATGCACTCTCTGGATGGAAGAGATTTCTGCGTGGCCTGCTTTTCCGGCAAATACCCCACCAAGATCGAAGCGAATTCCGGCAAATACATCCTCGAGAATAGATGTTGAGGACATCAAACAGAGATCAGTTGGAGAGTGAAGCTTCAGCTTTACAAGAGGTTGTAATATGGTAGGGGAATCACTTCTCATTAAACTTGCCGAAAAGGTCGTTGACAAAATATTCGAGAAGGCTGCTGGAAAACCCGTCTCAAAACTCCTTGAAGATATAGAGAAGAAGAACGCATTTAAGAAAGCGATCGCGGAATGCTTTCAATCTCTAGTGAAGAGAGGGTTCAAAGTCGGTAGATCAGGAACACTGTACAAGGAATTCTTCCTGGATGAGGATGTATTTGGAGAACTATGGCTTAAAGTTGTCGATCCAGTATCTGTTGAGGAGATCAACTTTGATCTGCTGGAGAAGAAGTTTAAAGAGTGCTGGCAAGCCCATGTAGATATTGATAAAAAAGCCGAGGAAGGAATTAGGTATTTTTGTAACACCCTCGAGTCTGCTGTTTTCCATCAGTCAGAACTTCGGGATCTTTTGAACACAAAAACCCTGCGAGAACTACGAGACTGGATAAGTTTTGATGAGATTGAAAGGCTGAAAAAGAAGTGCCTTGAGCATATCAGAACCACAAAGGAAAAAGAATTTCAGGAGGAACTGGGCGAAGGAAATGACTATGTTGAGCCTGCGATTGAGAGGAAAACCGAAAGACCTCTGTGGGAGAAGATGCCACTAGAATTGAAAGATAAGAAGAAAAAGATAGGGGAGGAAACATATTTTGCGCCAATCTCACTAGCGGAAATTGTAAGACAAGATAAAAATGATTATGTCTTAGTCTCCGAATCCGGAATGGGAAAGACCACTTTTCTGAAATGGCTGGAGCTTTCCCTCTCCAAAGGAGAGGTTTCAAAATATTACCTCCCAGTCTATCTTCATTTATCCATCCTAAGAGACTACACCACCCAGGACCAGCTTATTTCACGCCTTGCCACCAAATTTTCAAGAGTGACAGATAAACGGAAATTAGAGAGGTTTATCAGTGCCGTCCTCAAGCAGAAAAAATTTCTTTTTCTCCTAGATGGTCTTGACCAGGTCTCCGATTCATCCATTGTTTCCCAGCAACTGCAAAGTAAAGAGATTTTCGGGGATAACAAGATAATACTCGCAACCCGCCAGATCGGATACAGTTTGATTGCGAGCCAATTACGAAATTATAAATTCATTCAACTTATTCCCTTTAATCAAAAAAGAATTGAGAAATATCTAAAGGATCGGACGGAAAATCCCAAGGTCAAAGAGATAATAAGGCAGAACAGGGAGCTTGTTCGGATTCCCATCCTTTTACAGATGATCTCCAGTCTTTTGGCAGAAGATGGTGAAACTCTCTCTGAGATCAGGACCAGATCGCACCTTTATGAGAGATTTATCGATCATCTTTTTGAACATGAAAAAGAGGTTAAGACAACGAGACTATCCGCAGAAAAAAGAAAGTTGGATTTGCAAAAGCTGTCATATGATTTGATTGACCGAGGCTTTTTAGGTTCGTTTCCGGAAAAAGTGGTATACAAACACGAAGTCTTAGAAGAAGATGAACTATACACCCTCTTAGACTGGGGTATCCTAAATAGAATCTTTGAGCGGACAACAAACCAAATTGATTTCAGACATCAATCCTTCCAGGAATATTTCGCCAGCTTGGAGCTGAAAGACAATATCTTCTCGGGAGACGGCAAACTGATCGAAGAGGAATTCAGAAGGCATCTAGAACACAGGAAGTGGGATCAGTCTTTTTTGTTCCTTGTCGGTTTGTTGGATCAAAGATGCTCAAAGGACTTAATATGGAAGATTACAGAATACGATCTCTTCTTTTCCGGACTTTGCATCTCTTACTGTGCCTCCGACCCGCAGAAGTTCGCCAACCTAATTGAGGAACTCTTGGACTCGGCTGAAAAGGGGTTTTATCGAACCTTTGATATCCTATCCAAGATCGGTGACGAACGTATCGTAGACCGCCTTCTCCAATGGCTCAGTGAAAGTGAAGATGAGATAATCAGGAGGGAGGCTGCATACGCTCTTGGGGAAATCGGAGACTCAAGAGCTATTGACGGCCTCGCAAATGCTTTAGGAGATCAAGAGTCTTGGGTTAGGGCTAACGCAGCAGAGGCCCTGGGCAGAATCCGAGACTCAAGGGCTATTCATCCATTGGCGAAGGCCTTGATGGATGTCGCGATTGGTCCCACAGCGGGTGAGGCGCTCAAAGAAATCGGTGATCCGAGCGTAACAATGGCCTTCATGCAATGCTTGGGCCATCGAGACAAGGAAATCCAGATTGATGCGGCCAGGGTGCTCGGGTTCATCGGCGACCCGAGTTCTATTCCTTCCCTTGCAAACCTGCTGGGTCACAGAGAGGCCGAAATGAGGTGGGCCGCAGTGAACGCTTTGAGTCTAATCGGTCATCCAGAAACCATCGATCCTTTGTTGGAGGCCTTGACCGATGATGATGTCGGATGGGATGCCGCATATGCTCTGGCTGCGATCGGTGACTCGAAAGCTGTTCCCCGTCTGATAGAAACGTTGACGCACAAACACCGGGGTATCAGACAGCGCGCCGCTTGTGCTCTGGGTGGGATCACTGATCCAAGAGCTGTGCGTGCCCTAGTAGGTGCTCTGGCTGATGTGGATCCTGGTGTAAGATTGCTTGCCGCGGAAGGTCTCGGCAAGATCGGAGACCTAAACGCGGTCGTTCCCCTGATAGCCGCTCTGGAGGATGAAGATGAGGCCGTTAGGTCTTCTGCCGCCGAGGCTCTCGGGAAAATCGGAGACTCAAAAGCTACTGATTCTCTGATAAATGCTTTGACGGACGGAGACGAACACGTAAGATCCTCTGCCGCCGAAGCATTGGGGGAAATCGGAGGTGCGATAGCTGTTGATCCCTTGATAGGTGTTTTGAACCATGAAGATGCCTATACTAGATGGAGCGCGGCTCAGGCTCTTGGTGAAGTTGGGAATTCGAAAGCTGTTGACGCTCTATTGAGGGCATTAAAGGATCGTGACAGAACCGTCAGACAGACTGCGGCAGACGCTCTAGGTAAGATAGGAGATCCAAAAGGTGTCGACAGTTTGGTAGGTGCTTTGGAGGAGGAAGTAGAATGGGTCAGGTCCTATGCTGCAGAAGCTTTGGGCAGAATCGCAGACCCGAAAGCTGTTGCCCCTTTGATAAAGGCGTTAAGGGACAACCATGATTGGGTCAGAAGAGCTGCTGCCGAGTCTTTGGGTAGGATTGGAAGCAGAAGAGCTATTGACCCTTTGATGCGTTGTCTGAAGGACCAAGATAGGTCTGTTAGAGCGATCGCGGCAAAGGCTCTTGTCGAAATCATCGGGTACAAAGAACTGATACTGAAACTCAGAGGCTCCTGGCAGGCACTGCTATCAGAAAACAAGCAAATAATCGAGGGTTTGTTTCACAAACAGCCGAGGAGGCTTCTGGACTTGGGTTTGAAATATTGGAAGTGGTAAACGCTTCAAACCTGACCCCTGTGTCACTCTCTCCCGCCTCTGGGGGGATTTTCAACATAAAATGGAGAGGGGGAATAAAACGGGGGAGAGGTAAATTGGAGTATAAACCTTGTGGTTTACCAAATGGTGTGGCGGGCTGGGAGCCCGCCCTACGCGTTTAGGTTCAAATAACAATACTATCCCCCACGTAGACGGGGTTCTCAGCCCCGCAAAAGATGAATTCTTCACGGCTCTCAAAATGAAGAAGACGAATTACGTCAAAATAGCTATCTACGTAATTTTGGCAATTGTGGTAATTGGTTTCTTCAGGAATACCTTAGGCCGCGGGATGAACGATTTTGATGTGGTTCATCGAGCCGCTACTCGCGTGCTGCATACAGAGAATCTGTATAATTTCGAAGATGGGCACTATCTTTACAAGTATTCACCCTTCTTTGCCTTGTTGGTTGCTCCTATCGGACTTTTGCCTCTCTCCTATGCATCACTTGTGTGGCTTTTGGGCATGTGCGTTAGCTTGTTTTTCATAATGAAAATGGCAAAGCAGATGATTATGAGCGATAAACCACCCCCCGCATTTTTCTATATCCTATCTTTGCTTTTGGCTTCGAAGTTTCTGGCAAGAGAAATTCGATTGGGACAAACTGACTTTCTTATCCTTCTGTTTATCTTCATATGTCTTTTGTTCACCGAGCGTGGAAAAGAATTTTTGGCAGGAATTTTCCTTGCCCTATCTATCTTAATCAAGCCCACCTCTTTGGTTTTCTTACCTTACTTTTTGTATAAAAAAAGATTCCGATTAACAGCAACTACGATACTTATAAGCCTGGTATTTCTTCTGGCCCCCTCTTTGGTTTATGGATTTTCAGGAAATATAAATTTGCTTCTGGGCTGGAAAAAAATCATGTCCATTTCATCTCCACCCCTTTTGGCTGTGGACATGAATCAGTCCATCTTCGCCTTGTTTCATCGTCTCCTCACTTCGACGCCTTATGGGGTCAATATACTCAATTTAAGCTATACCACGGTGACTGCGATAATTTATACCGCCATCGTCGGCTTGTTCGGCTTCCTGTTGTTTCTGAATAAGAAATCCGAGACTATCGAAAAGCCTTTTGTTCATAGCAAGGAGAGCATAGAATACTCTCTTCTTTTTATCTTTATGGCACTGTTTTCACCCTTAGGGTGGTTTCAAAATTATTCCTCCTCCATTTTGGCAATAATGATCTTGGTTTATTATGTTCTCGAGACGAACTTCTCGAAGATTCCGCCGAAGGCGGGGAAAGATAAGTTCATAACCTTTATGTTGGTTTTATTCTTTATTCTGGTAGACATCATAAATTTCGAAACTGTGGGGCGAAGATTAAACGATCTCTCCTTGTATTTATCCTTCATCACTTGGGGGATCTTGATATTGATAGCCTGCCTGTCAAAATTGAGACTTTCAAGAATAGCTTGAAGACAACAAGACAGTGTCCTGTCATTGCACACCTGAAATTTTTTCTTTTCTAAGAACTACCTCATATCCTGCCGATAACAAAAGCAGTCATAAGTCGTAGTCACAAGTTATTGGTAATTCGTCATACGTCATTAATCATTCTTTACCGAATCGGGGAGAGAAATGGAGAAGGCCAAGATCATGGTGGTCGACGACGAGGAGTCGATGTGCAGTTTCATGCAGATCATGCTGGATAAGGAAGGTTATAAGACCACTGCCTCTCAGGATAGTAAGATCGCCTTAGAACGTATCAAAAAGGAAAACTACGACCTGGTAATCGCCGATCTTTTGATGCCAGAGATGAGTGGGTTGGAGCTCTTATCCGAAGCAAAATCCGTTAATCCAGATTTAAGCTTCATAGTGATGACCGCCTTCGCCTCGGTGGATACTGCCATAGAAGCTTTGAAAAACGGTGCTTACGATTACATCACCAAACCCTTCAAGGTGGATGAGATAAAGATAGCCATAAAGAAGTGTTTAGAACAAAAAAAGATCACCCACGAAAACATCAGGCTCAAACAGGAACTTAAGAAAAAATCGGATTTTGACTGCTTCATCGGCAACTCACCGGAGATCGTCAAGCTCAAGAAGATGGCAGAGAAAGTGGCAAGGTCTGACTCCACCGTATTAATCGAGGGAGAATCGGGCACCGGCAAAGAGCTTATAGCCAAAGCCATTCATTATCACAGCCAGAGGGCGGATAAATCCTTCGTGACCATCAACTGTGCCGCACTCCCTGAAAACCTGTTGGAAAGCGAACTTTTCGGGCATATCAAGGGTTCTTTCACCGGAGCGGTGAAGGACAAGGACGGATTGTTTAAGGTGGCGGATGGAGGGACATTCTTTTCAGATGAAGTGGGCATGACCTCTCCCGCAATTCAGGTCAAACTCCTGAGGGCTTTAGAGGAAAAGGAAATCACCCCGGTGGGCGGAACCACACCCATGAAGGTGGATGTTAGACTGATCGCCGCCACCAATGCCGATTTGGAACAGGAAGTTAGGCTTGGAAATTTCAGACCCGACCTTTACTATCGGCTCAATGTTATCTCCATCAAGATTCCTCCTTTGAGAGAGAGAAGGGATGACATAAAACTTTTGACCTCTTATTTCATCAAGAAGTATTGTGAGAATATGGGGATAGAAAAAAAGTCCATCTCGGAAGAGACAATGAAATTCTTGCTCTCATATAAATGGCCCGGAAACGTGAGGGAATTGGAAAATACCATCGAGCATGCGGTTCTGTTGGCTAAAGGAATCCAAATAAACATGGAGGACCTACCTGAGAAAATAAAAGAGCCAAACCCGGTCGAATTGGTAACTGATACCAGGCCCTCCACCCCGGACTTAGAGAGCATTGAGAAAGCCTACATTTATTGGGTTTTAAACCAAACTGGATGGCAAAAGAGCAAAGCCGCTTCGATTCTGGGCATAGATAGCTCCACTCTATATAGAAAGATAGAGAAATATCAGCTTAAATCGCCCCTAGCTGTCGGAGACAAGTGACAAAACAATCTCTCTTCTCAAAAAGGTCTTTGGGGCTGTTTCTATTTCCTTTTTTCCTACTGATATATGTTTTCACCCTATGCCCTACCGTCTTTTGGTGGGATTCTGGTGAACTCATCGCCAATATCGCGGTTTTAGGGATACCCCACCGACCCGGTTTTCCAATCTATATCCTTTTGGGCAAATTCTTCTCATTTCTGCCTTTTTTCAACTTGGCTTTAAAAATCAATTTCCTCTCAGCTCTTTTTTCAGCATTTGCCCTATTGACTCTCTATTTTGCTTTTTTTGAACTCTCAAATCTGTTTTTTCCAGGAGTTGGACAGAAAAAAACACAAGTTGCCATCTCAGCTTTAGCTTTTCTTCTGGTTTTTGGTTTCACTTATTCTTTCTGGATGCAGGCGGTAAGAGCAGAGGTCTATTCGTTAAACATCCTCTTTTTTGCTCTGCTTTTGCTCTTGAGTCTTCGATACCTTAGGACTCGCTATCCGAAATACATCTTTCTGTTCCTCTTTCTTTTGGGATTAGGCCTGGGAAACCACCATCTGAGCTTGTTATCCACCACCCCCGCTCTGTTCTTCCTTCTTCTGTCTTCATCCGGCATGACTCATTCGTCATTTGGCATAACCCTGAGAAGATTTCCTTTATACGTTTTTTCCTTCTTATTGGGTTTAAGTGTCTATCTCTATCTTCCTATCCGCTCCTTGGCTTCTCCCGTGTTAGCCTGGGGAGATACCCGATCTATATCCGGATCAGCTTCTTCCGTCTTTGCCATTGAATCTCTAAGGAATCTGAGCCTCAACTTTCTTTCAAATATTGAAGAGAAGATATTGGGCATGATTCATCTTTTCTATGATCAGATCACTTTGATATGTCTCTTGATAAGTCTTTTGGGAATGATGTTCTTGGCAAAATATGGTAAAAGGATTTTGCTCTTTCTCTTACTGCTGATTATGGGCAATTGCGCCTCAGTTATATTTATGACGACCGAGTTCATATCCACCAATCCTGATCTTCATGGATATTTGACCTTCTCTCTCTTCTCTTTGGCTTTCCTCTACGGCTTAGGGATCTTTTTCTTGACCGATCAAATCAAAAGTGGGTCATCAACCATTCGTCATTCGGCATTGGTCATCTTTTTGCTTATCTCTCTTATTCCTTTATCCAAGCATTTCGCATATGCAAATTTGTCAAACAACCGAATTGCGCACAATTACGGTTACAACACCATTCAACATCTGGATTCGAATTCTGTCCTATTTGTGAACAATGTGAACTTGTCTTTTATCTTAAGAGAGCTTCAGTTTGCGGAAAAGGTGAGGAGAGATGTAAAGATCATAG
>LJVD01000029.1 GCA_001304225.1 candidate division Zixibacteria bacterium SM1_73 | reverse complement strand
TGAAATTCACATTGGCGGCTGAGATTCCGGGTGGCAGCATGGCAAGATCGACTGCAACTGAGGTTAGGTTGACAGCCGGATTACCAGGATTTCCGTCATCTGCTGTCCACTGGGTGGTGGTGGTATAAACGCCGTTTTGGTTCTGGCTCTCATCAGCCGGGCAGCCGATAGTTGGCGGATCACAAGGCGGAACAACCCTCTTTTTACTAGGCACCAGTAACCACATGCTCTCAAGAACACTCAGAACATGCGATCCGAATTGGTCCCAAGTAGCCACCGGTAGAGGAAAGTATCGCGTGGGGATCATCTCATAGGCCACATAATGGGTGACAGAGTCAAAAAGTTGCGGGTGTTCCATATTCTTTATGCACGGAGTGAGGAAGTATCTGGGCCAGAGAACTTCTATAAACTCAGGTGATCCATACATGACGTCAAACTGGTCCTCCAGAGAAAGCTGAACAGGAAACTCCATCGGGTTCTGTATATTGTAAGCCTTGTAGTGGTCCAGATTCTCGGGGGGAGCATGGCCTTCCTTTTGAGTAGGAACCAGCAGCCACTCCACGTAGTCTATAACCACTGTGGTAGATTCAAATTGATTCACATATTCTACCTCAATCAATGTGTCCCTACCAAACGCCCGATACCAGGTCAGATGATCATCTGGCCTTATGATGTCAAAGGTATCGTTTTCAACTACCTTTTTGACCGGGTTAGAGAGGAACTCTAAAGAGACGAGTTGGAGGTCGTCCTCCATAAACTGATCCTGGACAAAGACGATTTCCTCGAAAGGCTGGTACTCAAACAACCAGGTCTTATAGTGATTCCGCACAGTGTCAGGAATTTCCTCGCCGGTAATCACAAAGGCCAGATCCATGGAGGTCTGCACGCATTCGTGCCAGATCCAACCGTTGATCACCACGTCCGTTGCTACAAAATCTATGGAAACCCACTCCGGGTTGTAATCGGGAATCCAGAAGTCAATGGTGTTAGGACCTGGACCAACCGGAAAGATCTCACGCCCTATATAGAGGGTCTCGTCATCCCCGGGAAGAGGCGGCCTGCCAGGCTCCCCTTCATAATACCACAAGTCGGTTGACCAGTTAATGGCAAACTCGGCATAGGGATAAGGACCGACTGGATCGATATTGAAATCAAGCCAGATATGCTTGGGGTTAGGCACGAAGGGGTTATTGTAGAACCACATATTCCACCAGTACTCGTACCGATACCACCCCGCACCGTAGTAGTTGGTCGACCCCATGTCTTCGGGTTCTCCCTCCGAATTGAAATAGACGTCAAACCAGTTGGCTCTTGGCGGCTCGAACAATGGAAACCAGGGTCCGTCAGGAGGATTGTCCGTATAGGTTGCATCATCCGCAAAATGGTCCCGTGAACTCTTCCAGCCCCACTCGTAGGGCGGAGGTATTTCCATGGCGGAGACGTTCAACCAGTATATGACGTCCTTATCCTGGAAGAATGGCTCTGGTGGCGGAACAGCTTCATCGAAGATGAAGTCATAGCGCCAGTAGGGGACGTGGTCACGCCGGTGTTTGGATTAAACCAGTGCTCCATGGCGGGCGGCTCGAACGGTGTGCCTGGGATTTCCCCTTCCCACCACCACACCAGCTCGCCCGGCCTGCTCCAGGGAGTATCAGCATCCGCGGGGGTATTCAAATGGATGCTGAGCTGGAACCAGGGCATGGGAGTGAAAAAGTCATCGGTGTAGGGATCACCATCTATGTCTTTCCAGGAGCCCCAGAAGTGGATGTCCAAGACCGGGCCGGTTCGTGAACACTGCCAGTCATCGGCCAAAGTCTTGGGAAACACAGCATACACGTCCCAGCCTTCCAAATCCGGCAACTGGGGGAAGTGCATCTTGTGGTTAGGCCACTCTTGTATGGGACAGTCGTTCTGCGGTTCGGTGTAGCCCTCGGACCACAGAAGCATCTCTCCGGGCCAGCCCCAATCCACCACCAGATCCTCCCAGCCATTGCCATAATCGTTGTAACTGCGGCAGACGTCGCTTACGTCATCCTCACAGACGGGATCGGCTAGCTCTGCCGAAATGTCGTCCGGGAGGTAGATAGCTGCGAAGTAGACCCCGTAGACGCAGCACATATCCACCATAGGCAGGCCGATAATCCAGTGTCCGGCACCGGGAATGGCGACGTTATACGTGGGGGTCTGACACAGCACTCCACCAGGGACAGGGCAGGTGGGATCAGAAAGATCCGCATCCAGCACAAAGCCCTGCACATTAAAGGTGAATGCATGATCCACGACAATGTTGAACCCCACGGTGGTCACCTCGAAGGGCCACACATTCACGCATCCATACTCCTCCGGGTCCTGGTAGTTGGCGTACCATTCCTGGCCCAAGAACCAGTCGCTTATGGCGTAATATGGTACTCCATAGAGGCTGCAAAAATCTTTGGCCCCGGCAACTCTGTTGACCTCGCCTGTCACAGCTCCCACAGGTGTATAGCTTGCGGTGCTTCTGGGCGATATCAAGGTCGCGGAAGGCAGTTTCTCGAAGGGAGCATGCTTGACCTGAGTATCTGCCCCAAGAACCATAGGAGCTGCCCACAAAAGCAGGGCGATGGATACAGCAAGAATTATTACGGTCTTCTTTAACATCTTTCTTTCCTCCTAAGTATAAAGGGTTCTGAAACTTAAGTTTTGATTCTTAGGAATGCTTTAAGACATCACCTCCTTAAAAAAATTAGATGTTAAATTGCTTTACTGTTATTTAGATTAAATTGGAAAAATCCCGATCCGGAAAAAAGACACCTCACCTCCTTTTAGATCGGGAGATAGCAAAGTTTCTTTAGGTCTTCGGCTTAGCTTATAGATCATTTGCTAAAATGTTAAAATGCGGACTATTACGACTCTTTTCCTTCGGTTTCTCTGGATTCAAAAAATCTTTGAAGGAGAGATAATTATCCTCTCATTTTGCAAATTCCTCTTGCAGGAATGTGTATCCAGTTAGCTCAAAAAAACGGCCCAATAAAAATTGAAAAGAAGAAGTTTTAGTCCCCCGCACGATGCAAGCGGACATTTTCCTAACCATCCTTGGTTAAAACAACAAAACTTCTCCTTCCCCTTCCAACCTGAAAGATAACATTTTCATCGATTTTGTCAAGGAAAAAATACAGAAAACCCATTGTATTTTGTGGATCAGAAACCCATTCTATTTGAAGCCAAGTATATCCCTACAAACTCAAGAAAATCCCCAAGAAAGACCCAAGAAGAAATGATGAGCTTCTTGGAGTTTCCATAAGTTTTTTTGGTAAAGAAAGTTAGCCCGAGAATAAAACGTTGCAGGCAAGCTGCGACGCTACATTATTAACTTGATACCGAAGCATTTAGAACTATCCTGAAGGGCTCGTTGAAAAGCTCAAAGGAAAGTCATTGCGATCTCGCCTAAGGTGAGGGAATCCCGCCAGGGGCGGGATTCGGTCGCGGAGTTCATCCATATGAACTCGCTTAGAATGACAGGGTGATTTTTTCGACATGCCCATATGGTTCACTCTAAACCGGGGGGAAGAGGAAGTTACAGGGTGATATCTTACAAAATTTTGTTGCTCCATCAGCAAACATGGCCTGAATGTAAAAAAAGACCCCCACTTTTTGGGCGGGGGTCTTTTTATCTGGGTCCGGGTCTCTCGTCCCGGAAGGATTAGAGGTCACAACAGCGCGGAACCGGTCCATTCTTAAACAAGTAATCGATCAAGAAGACCACATCGGCGGAGTTTACGATACCGTCACAGGTAACGTCTCCCTCTGACAATGGGTCTGGTGCGGGTCCGCCCTTGAACAGATAGTCAATCAAGCAGACCACGTCTGCTGAGTTTATGATACCGTCGCCATTGCAATCACCTCGATACTCCCAGGGGCTGATGTGCACGCAGTACTCCACTTCGGTGTAGATTTGGGAGGCTCCATTCCAGACTGCAGTCGAATCCACGAATTCATCCGGAACATTCTGAGCATAGAAGTTCCAGGACCACCAGCCGGGGTCCCCGTTGATTGCATAATCCGGCAGCCACCAGACCCCTCCGGGGCTGACAGATGTCGGATCTACAGTATAGATATCATGCGAGACGTTGCCTTCGTCGTTATGCACTGTGGGATCATGCGGAAAGCTGTGAGCAATGAGCGTGCCGTTACCTACTCTCCCCGGAGCACCAAATTCAGCGGCGTCGATGAAGGGATCGGAGAATGCTATCCTATATGTTTCGGAATTAACGCCTGCCACGGTGACGTAGTGTCCACCGATTCTGCGCCACTCGCCACTGGGTGGAGGACAATCAGGAAAGTCGGCGCAGAACAGTCCATCTGAAGTGGGATCAGGACCACAATCCGGGAATGGTGGAGGCGGCGGTGGACCGCCCACGAAGATGTAGTTCCAAAGATATGTGCTGTCGCTATCCCGATCCAGCGTCCCGTCATCGTCAATGTCGGCAGCATCGTCACAGAAGAAAGGTGGTCCGTGCAGCACGAGGACTAAATCATCCACACCAACCATGCCATCCTGATTAAGATCTCCCCTGACAAACTCTTGCGGATTCTCCTGGAACCAGAAGCCCAGAAGCAGAATCACGTCCTCACACTTCTCCACCAGGGACTCCACATAAGCAAAGGTGGGTGCCTTGGTAGTCACCTCACATAGACTGTCAAAGAGGCTGCTGCCGTCGGTGAAGGTTTCGCTTTCAAGCCAGGCGTCGATCCCTGCTTGCATATCCTGTACTCGGGTTCCCGTAAACTCACAGTATTCGATTTGGATTCCGTCGGTGTTGAAGTACCAAGCCAACCTCTCAACCAGCTCACCCCATGGGGGCACTTGACCTGGAGTCTGTGGTCCAGGAACAAATGGTTGAGGCGTGGGTGGAGGTGGTCCAATACCAGGATTCCAAGGAGTGGCGGTGTGATCTACGTTCCAAGGATCGTGGTCGTCAAATCCTACCAGAGGAGGATTGTTGTCAAGATAATCCCTCACCAGCGGGAACTGGTCAGATCCGTCTCCGGGACCGCCAGGAGGAACGTTATACTTGGAGTCGAACCACTTGAAGCAGTTCGCAACTGCACAAGGTCCGCAGAAACTCCACTGCTCAGTTTCGACCTTCCTCCAACCATCCTGCTTTTGATCGATATCCGGCATGCCATTGGGAGCGTAATCCTCGTAAGGTGGCTTCCAGTAGAGGCTCTCAGGCCGGGACAGATGAATCCAGGTGGTGCAATAGGCAGTTACCCCAAACACATCGGTCAAGTCGTGGATGACCATATGTGTGTCACAAGGTGTGCAGCCATCGGTATACCAGGTTATCTCCCAGGTGCCGGTGTGAGTTCCATGCCCTGAGGTTCTGGTTATCCAATAGCCGCTACCACAGCCGGGCTGAATGTCTATGGAGGCGTCGTCTTCAATGATATCTCCGTCAGGATCGGTTCCGGTGATGGTATACTCCACCACGTCGTCCACATAGCCTTCAAGAAAATCAGGCTGTTCAATTACCGGGGGATTGTTTCTCTCTATATGGCACGTGTCGATGCGACACACAGGATAGAACCCGAAGCCTAAGGGATCATAGAAGCTTACGTGATTGTTAGGTAGGACAAGAGTGGTGTCCAGCAAGATGGTACAGCATGAGTCACCATAGAGGGTCAGCGTGGCGAAGTGTCCCTTTCCAGGCGGCAAGTATTGATCCGGCGGAGCTATTGGTGTGGCAGCCAATATAACCTTCTTCGCCTGGTGGTCAATGCCAACAATCTTTATTTCCCAATCCTCCACGACTGAGCCGGCAAAGACCTTTTCCACCGTGTTCTCATCCTCAGGCATGGAGTCACAGCATTCAGGATTGCCCTCATAGCTGAGTGGTACCACAATTGTACCAAGAGTCTCGTCGTTGGCTATGGTCAAGTCAATTGTAACCAACCCACCACCAGGAGGAACCCGCATGTTTCCGCACTCAACCCAAAGAGTATCGCAGTCGTAAGGATCGTTAGGGTCGCATTCTCTCTCTTCAGACAGATGCACCTTGGTGGTGCAGTAGGAGGTCGCTCCGCAGGTATCGGTCAGATCGTGGATGACCAGGTGGGTGATGCAAACTGTGCAACCATCGGTGTTCCAGCTGACGTGCCAGGTGCCAGAAGAAGTTCCGCTGCCAGAGGTTCTGGTTATTGAATAGGTACCGCAGTCGGGCACAATCTGTATGGAAGCGGCGTCATGGATGATATCCCCATCTGGATCGGTGCCGGTTATGTCATACTCCACAACAGAGTTGACGTAGCCTTCCAGGGAATCGGGCTGGGTAATATCCGGGGGATCGTTGGTCAAGGTTACGTTGAACGAGCATGTAGCCGTATTGGCTGGCGGGGGACAGTTGTTTGTAGTAACCAGGGTTATGGCGCCGCCAGCTTGACAGTGATCATTCACGGTATAGGTAACCGTGCCCCAAGTCGTCTTCACTCCGAGACCAGGACCGGGAGCCGGTCCAAGGAAGTTCACATTGGCGGCTGAGATTCCCGGTGGTAGGGGCGGCTGAACCGCAACGCTGATTAACTCGACACTGGGATCAGCGGGATTTCCATCGTCTGCAGTCCACTGGGTGGTGGTGGTGTAAACGCCGTTTTGGCTCTGGCTCTCGTCAGCCGGGCAGCCGATAGTTGGCGGATCACAAGGCGGAACAATCCTCTTCTTACTTGGCACCAGTAACATCCAGCTTTCCCGAACGTCAGGATAATGCGGTCCGAATTGATCCGAAGTAGGCACCGATATTGTAAAGTCTCGCTTGGGGAAAATCTCATAAGCCACATAATGGGTGATAGAGTCAAACAGTTGCGGTTGTTCCATGTTCTTTATGGCCGGAGTTAGGAAGTATCTGGGCACGAGATATTCTATAAACTCAGGTGATCCATACATGACGTCAAACTGGTCCTCCAGAGAAAGCTGAACAGGAAACTCCACCGGGTCCTGTATATTGTAAGCCTTGTAGTGGTCCAGACTCTCAGGCCGAGAATGGGGCTCCTTTTGAGTAGGAACCAGCAGATATTCCACAAAGTCTATAACCACTGTGGTAGATTCAAACTGATTCACATATTCTACCTCAATTAATGTGTCCCTACCAGTCGTCCTATACCAGTTCAGATGGTCCTCTGGTCTTATGATATCAAAGGTATCGCTATCAACTACCTTTTTGACCGGGTTAGAAATGAACCTTATCTCGACAAGGGTGAGATCCTCCTCCATGAACTGATCCTGGACAAAGACGATTTCCCCGGAAGGCTCGGGGGGATAAATCCACCAGGTCTTAAAGTGATTCCGCCCAGTTTCAGGCGGAGCTTCCTCCCCGGTGATCACAAAGGCCAGATCCATGGAGGTCTGCACGCATTCGTGCCAGATCCACCCGTTGATCACCACGTCCGTTGCAACAAAGTCGATGGAGACCCACTCTGGGTTGTAATCGGGAATCCAGAAGTCAATGGTGTTAGGACCTGGACTAACCGGAAAGACCTGACGCCCGATATAGAGCGTCTCGTCATCCCCGGGAAGAGGCGGTCTGCCAGGTACGCCTTCATAATACCACAAGTCGGTCGACCAGTTAATGGCAAACTCGGCATAGGCCGCAGGACCGACTTCCTCGATGTAGAAGTCAAGCCAGATATGTTTGGGATTAAGCACGAAGGGGTTGTTGTAGAACCAAATATTCCACCAGTACTCGTATCGATACCATCCCGCACCGTAGTAGTTGGTTGACCCCTGATCTTCGGGGTCTCCAGCCGAGTTGAAATAGACGTCAAACCAGTTACATCTTGGCGGCTCGTATAATGGAAACCAGGGTCCGTCAGGAGGGTTGTCCGTATAAGTTGCATCATCCGCGAAATGATCCCGTGAACTCTTCCATCCCCACTCGTATGGCTCAGGTATATCCAGCGCGGAGACGTTCAACCAGTAGATGGAATCCTTATACTGGAAGAATGGCTCTGGTGGCGGAACAGCTTCATCAAAGATGAAGTCGTAGCGCCAGTAGGGAACGTGGTCGTTACAGTAGAACGTATCAACGTTCGGATCATACCAGTGCTCCATGGCGGGCGGCTCGAAGGGTGTGCCTGGGACTTCCCCTTCCCAGAACCACACCTGCTCGCCCGGTCTGCTATAGGGAGTATCGGCATCCGCAGGGATATTGCGGTGAATGCTGAGCTGAAACCAGGGCATGGGAGTGTAAAAGTCGTCGGTGTAGGGATCACCGTCTATGTCTTTCCAGGAGCCCCAGAAGTGAATGTCCAAGACCGGGCCGGTTCGTGAACACTGCCAGTCATCAGCCAAGGTCTTGGGGAAGACGGCATACACGTCCCAACCTTCCAAATCGGGCAACTGTGGGAAGTGCATCTTGTGGTTGGGCCACTCTTGTTCTTCTCCTTCGCAGATCAGGCGACCGTAGTAACAGGGGTCGCTAAAAGTGTTGCCATAGTATTGGCTTGGCCATGAAGCGTGAAACTCGCTGGTAGCTCCGTCCTGACAATACATGAAGAATCCGAGCGACTCGGGTGGCATAGTCAGGTCCAAATACTCATCCACCACTCCATAAGGGATCATCACCTCGAAGTCGACCACCCCAGTAGGTCCGATCCCGATGCCGAAGCATGTCGGTGCCCATTGGTAATTACCACCATAATTATCTGCAGTACATACATAATTAGGTGGAAAACCACAGTCGAGGTCCTGGATCCAACGCCATTCGACGTAGCTGCCTGTTGTCCTGTATACCAACCAGTTGTTGCCTTCATAGGTGGCAGAGGCAGGAAAGCACCCATCGTAGTCGTCATCGAAGTAGAGCCCAACGTTGTCCCAGTCGTCGAGCGTGGCGTCAGCATTATTCCTAATCGCAAAGTAGATACCACTGTCATCCTGTTTGAGCCAGAGGTAGACCGTACCCACAGGATCCGGAATACCGTCCTCCTGACCGGTGGTGTCAGAGACGTCGTACATATAGGCATCTGACCATTCTGTTGCGTCGATGTTTCCATCACATGTAACGGGGATGGTCAACCAGGCGACAAGCATCTGGCTTCCTGCGGGATTATGTTTGGGCTCCGTCTCAAGTGGTAGTCTCTCCGGGGCCATAGATAATTTAGACGGGACAAGAGCGGAACCCGTGGGACTAACATTCTTACCACCTCGGTGCGCAGGGGACGGAGTCATGGCGCCCTGGGTTTCCTGTTCATCCGATGCGTATGCTGTTATGGCTACAGAGGACACCATCAGCAGAGTGAAGGCAAATGATAAAGCCAAAACGATAAATGTTTTCTTTAGCATCTTTTTTCTCCTAAGTATGAAAGTTTGGGGACACAAGTTTTAGATTTAGTGCATTGTTAAAAGCATCACCTCCTTGACAAAATAAGATGTTCGAATTGCCTTATCATTAACTGTTAGATTGGGAAATCCCGATCCGTGAAAAAGACGCCTCACCTCCTTTTTAGATCGGGAGCTATCAAAGTTTTTTTAGGCATTGGGTTTAGCTCAGCAAGCATTTGCGAAAATATTAGAGTCTGATCCTTTTATAGTTTTTTTAATCTCTCTGACTTTTAAAAAACTCTTTAGGAAAGATAATTACCCTGTCATTTTGCAAATTCCTCTTGTTCTATGGATCCAGGATTCGGACAAAAGTAACTATGCAGCCTCAATAAGGCGTTGCAAGAAGTCAAGAAGAAGTTTTCGTCCCCCGCACTTCACCGGCGGTAACTTTATAACCATCCTTGGATTAAACGATAAAACCTCTCCATTCCCTTCCAAACTAAAAGATAACATTTTCATCAATTTTGTCAACCAAAAAACACAGGAAAACCATTGTAATTTCTGTATTAGAACCCCATCCTATTTGAAGCGAAATATATCCTTACAAATTCAACGAAATCCTTAAAAAAGACCCAAGAAGAAATGATAAACTTCTTGGAGTTTCCATCAAGTTCTTTGGTAGCTGAGGTTAGCCTGAGAATAGAACATCGCAGAGAAGTTGCGACGCTTCATTATTAGCTGAAAGTTTAGGTTATGGGTTCAGGCTGAAGGGAGTGGTGAAGAAATCAACTAAGTGGAGACTGAGGTTGATTGCGGTAAAGACCCAAAGAGTTAAGTTGGTGCGGGAAATCCCCCACGAAGCGGGATCTTGATGACAATTCCCGCACCAACGAAGGGGTTTTTCAACAGTCCCTGAAGGACAGCTCCTTAGGCTCAGAAGATCATTCTATTTGGAGGCAACCTTTCTCAATTTGGCGGTCTGGGCAATGTTCTCCTTGAAGACCTTGCCCAGTCTCTTAATCCCTTCTATGATCATCTCAGGTGAGGCATTGGAGAAATTGAGCCTTAGAGTGTTGTCTTTATCCTCATAGGGATGGAAAGGCTTTCCGGGTACGTAGGCCACCTTTTGCTTCAATGCCTCCTGCAACAGGTCTGTAGCGGAGATTTCTGGAGGTAGTTCCACCCACAGGAAAAGCCCGCCTTCCGGCTCAGTCCATTTGACATTTTCCGGAAAATATTCGGTCATCGCCTTTATCATCACGTTTCTTCGTTCTCCATAGGCGGCTTTAATCTCCTCGATATGTTTGTCTAACCTGCCATCTTTCACATATTCGGCCACCACATATTGGGCAAAGGTGTTGGTGTGTAAATCTGCTCCCTGTTTTAGACGCTCGAACATGGTCATCACCTGTGTGGGGGCGACGATCCAGGCGATTCTCAATCCCGGAGATATGATCTTGGAGATGGTGCCCAGTTGAATCACCAAATCTCCACCCAAGCTCTTAAGTGAGGGAACATCTTTTCCAATATACCTCAGCTCCCCATACGGATTATCATCGATGATGGGAACATAATATTCCTTGGCCAGTTTGACCAGATGCTCTCTTCTTTCGTAGCTTAAGGTAATTCCGGAAGGGTTCTGGAAATTAGGGACCACGTAGATTAGACGAGGCTTATATTTCTTTATGTTTTCCTCCACCTGGTCGGTCAGCATTCCGTTCTCGTCCATCTCTACGGTAACATAATGCGGATTGTAAACATTGAAAGCTTGAATGGCTCCAAGATAGGTAGGACTCTCACAGATCACCACGCTTCCCTTATCCAAGAACATCTTTCCCACCAAGTCCAGGCCCTGCTGGGAGCCTCCGGTGACAAGAATGTTCTCCTCAGTAAGTGCCATTACTTTTTGGGACAGCCTTTCCGCCAGGAACTTGCGCAAGGGAGGAACCCCCAGGCTCACGCTGTATTGCAGAGATTTGGGACCGACATTCTCCAAGACTGATTTACATGCCTTTTTCAAATCCTCCACCGGAAAGAGCTCTGGAGCGGGCAATCCGCCGGCGAAAGAGATTATCTCCGGTCTTTCAGTTATCTTCAAAATCTCCCGAATGGCGGAGCTTTTCATCTCCTGTGCTCCCAGGGAAAAAGTCCAGTTTAGAGTCAAGACATCCTCCTTTGAAAAAGATTCCAACTCAGCTATGCACTTATCCTACTTCCAATAAGCTATTCAAAAACTCTTTAAAGTCAAGAGATTTCTACGATTTTTGAGGGGGGCAAGCTCTCTTTTGTCGTGATCTGCACGAATATAGGAGTTCTGAAATGGCCAGCTGATGTTTCTGGTGCACACGCTTAATTCTTGGTCTTAACTGCGATCTCTCTCTTATCTTTGAGGCGATGGCTCAGAAGGCAGGCCGCCTCTCCCAGACCAGGTTTAGGGTCCAATTCGTACTCCCAGCAGTCACCGCACAGGGAAATCGAAGGAGCCAGCTCTGCCGTCAGAATCTAGGGGCAATCATGGACGGAGAAACGTTCACTTTTTTCGGAGCTGTATGTTTCCTTGGTCGGTGGTTTGGCCCGCCAGCACGGCCACATCAGAAAAAGTCGTATCCGCATAGGTGGTGTCATCGGCCACAATGTGAACCGAGTATGAACCCTCGGGTAACGCAATCAGCTTGAAATAGCCGCTGGTATCGGAATGAGCCTGAGCCACCGTATCCGGGTCTGTTAGGGCAAAAGCTTCTACGCTTTTTGGATTCACCGTGCCGGAGATGCTGCCAGATGTCGCCTTGGCAACAGCCCGGATCACTGGTTTCAATTGATATTGCCCATTTCCTTTGTTTATTACTGATTTCTCAGCATCGAAATCCAGCAGCAGTTCGTAGGTTACGTCTTCTTGAATCTGGAACTGATGGTTGAGCTTTATTCCACTTTCAGATCCGCTGGGAATCCTGAGGTTGTACTGGCTGCCGTCCACTATTACGTGGGACCCATCACCTATTTTCAGCCTTATCTGGGTATAGTGACCCGGCTCAAGCTGGTGGTTAGCGAATAATGCCATGGCTCCATTCGTCAGTTCCAGCAAGTCGTGAGTCTGCGTGGTGTCGCAGATCACCGTCCATCCGGAAAGCGAATCTCCATCTGAGGTATGAACCGAAACCTGTGAAACCACGATATTAACCGCATCAAACGCCGCAGATTTATCGGCAAGATAAATCTTTATCTTGCCATCCAAGGCGGTTCTGGTGCTTTTAGAGCAACCACTGAACATGATGAAGATGCAAATTCCAACTATCCCCAAAAGGAACAATCTTTTCATTTCTTATCACTCCTTCCTCTTATCAGAGTAAACGAATGTTGTTCCCACGTTATATGTTATCGACATGCATACAAGCAATCTTCAAAAGGGCACCAGAATCAAGCAAGGCTCCGAAAAATCTGGCGATAGGAATCATCGACGCGACAAGCAAGTCCCCATCAACATTCTTCAGCTCAAGGACTTTTTGGCGTTTTTTTAAAGATTGGACTTTTCAAAGCCGATTTATTCTTGGTGTGCACACAAGTAAAAACCTGGCAGGCGCAGTCAGGTTTAAAGAGTAAAGGAGGTGAGGATCGGAAAACGGAGTTGAGACAATGGCCAGAAATAAACGAAAATCTGTAACCGAAGTTTGGGGAGGAGCTAAACAATGCGTAAGAGAATTCTCATCACGTGCATCATGATTGTTTGTTTGTGCTGTGCCATGATCCCGCAGGCACTGACCCAAGATCCGATCACTTGCGAAGAACTTCAGGCACAGGTCCAGGCACTCGTTGGAAATGAAGCTGATGGCGACTGGAAGAACCATGGACAATATGTTAGTACCGTCGCCAGGTTCGTCGATCAATACCTGGAATCGGGTGAAATTGACTCGGTATGCGCCTCCTGCATCGTGAGCCAGTTTGCCCGGCGCATCCCCATAGAAGACCAAGAGCCGTGCGTGTTTTGATCCTATGGCTGCGAGTGCGATAGTCTAGCAGGCCACGAATTTGTTGACCTGTTCCTGGGCACGAGTTGCCGGGCATTCCTGTGGCTGTGACTTCCCACAGGGGCAGCAGGTTCGGGTGAGGGCTCACTTCTGTCGGGTTGCCTTCTGTTCAACAATTCGTAGGTCACATTGAGACCGCCGGAATCATAAGGGAATGCGAGGTTCCGGCGGTCTTTCTTGCCAAACAAAGATAAGTGCGGAGGTCAAAAAACTCCGAATTTGCCGATAACCCTCCAAATCGTGAAGAGTTCTAAGACCGTCATCTAAAGATTGAAATCTATTGCCGATACTGATTGGAACCGACATTTCCCGATGTCGAGGCCTCAACTGATGGAGAAGACTTCACGGATTCCACTCTGGTACCCACACAACAGTCTCAAAGATCCTTAAAAGGGGATCTTTTATGCAAAGAGTCAAAAACTGCTTGCCAAAAGCTTGAATAATAGTATATTAATACTAAAAGAGGAAATTCTCCCAGGCGCTGGTTGAGGAGAGAAATGTAAAGGGTGAACATTTGATTTTTTATCTTTTTTTGGGTCCTGGTTTGAGTTTATATCACTCTGACAGGAGAGGGGAGTGTGTTTGTTAAAGAAAATACGTGTGTAGCCGTTAATCTCTATAAATCCAAAAATTCAAGGAGGTTAAAGAATTATGAGAAAATCTGGGTTAGTTTTATGGCTAACGGTAGGTTTGATTCTTCTGTCGCTGTCGGCTTACGGTGCCACCAGGCAGCATTTGGCTACTTCAGGTCAGCCCGTGGATGGAGGCGAACCTGTTCCTTTCCAGTTAGCAAAGCGTGCCGCCACCTATTTTGCTGAGGGACTTTCCGTTCAAGGGGAGCTTGGCCCAGTTTACACCTATTATGGGGTGGATGGAGAGCCGTCGGTCTATGTCTTCGTTTTCAGCCTAAACCAAACCTCATTTCCAAAGGAAACGGAGATTTTGAAAAAGGTGGCTTTAGGATGGGAAGTTTATCAACAGAAGAGGATGATCGGCGATGGGGAAGGAATCAATTTGGCCAAGAAGATGATAACCGGGCAGGGGGATTTTTTAACCGTCGTGGTCTCCGCCCGATCGGAGTTAGGTCCGGTGGTGGAGTATTTCTACGGGCTCCCGCTTCACTATTCGGCACGGGAAAAGGCTTTGAAGATTGCTGTAGATGAAATAGGAGAACAAAAGACCGGGCTGTCCCGTGTCATCTTCTGTTCCCCCTTCGACATCTGGTTTGAATTCGTCTCTGGGGACCAAAGATCGTATGTCTCTCCTCTCCTTTTCACCCCCGGCAAAGCTGAGAAGGTATTTCTTGCTTATCCGATGAAGATGACTGAAGCGCAGAAGGAGAAGATAAAATCGGATTGGGAGGAGATCGAAAATGGAGAAGGGTTTGATTTAAGTTTAGATCAATTCCGCATCACCGGAGTGCCGGATTTCGATTGGTCTTACGGATGCTCTCCCACCGCGGGCGCTGATGTTTTGGGATATTGGAATGCCCATGGGTACGATCTTTTGATTGACTATTATTTCGACCGCTGGGACCCCTTGGAATACGAATGGGATTACAATGTGCCCAATGTTCAGCAACAGCTCTCCTGGGCCATGAATACGGATTCTTCGACCGGCGGAACCTATCTTTCCGATATGGGTCCGGGAATCCGAATGGTGTGTAATCATCCGGACTATGAGAACAATTATGGTTTTGAGGATTACACGGACTATGATCAGAGCTTAGGCTATCTGATAAACGAAATCAGGTTGGGCTATCCTGCGGTCTGGAACGTATTTTCTCATCCCTATTATGGGAACCACAGTATTTGCGCCATGGGCTGGGGTCCGCCGGATACCACTTATATCTGCATACATGACACCTGGAGTTCCACACCGGAGGAGATGCTGGTAAACTGGCATGGTTGGTCAAACGATCGCTATACCGTGGCGGTTCGTCCCGGCTCAGCATCGGTCTATTCTTACGACAACATTCATGCCACCAATGCCTCCATGAATATCACCAACTATGGTGCCATAGGAGATGAAACCAATCTGGATTTCGTATGGAATGGCACCGACCAGCTTTTTGATGGCACTTTGATCTTAGCCTGGGTGGTTCCTGGTGATACCATGATTGCCATGGACATGTTCACTACCCATGTGAAAGACAGCTGGTATCCTTACAATGCGTTAACTATAGTGGATACCACTTTTGGGGAGTTTGGAAAAACTGCTTTTATAGACACCATTGGATTGGGATTGGTGGTGGAGCAGTATTCGGTCGGTTCCTCTGACCCAGCTTACGGTGATTTCATCCTCCAGCAGTATGTGATAAAAAATACAGCAGATACCGCCATGCAAGCTTACGTCTCCCTCTCGATGGATTGGGATATCTTTGATGCTTACAATAACGATTCGAAGGGAGATTCCGTGCACAATCTTGCCTGGCACTGGTGTCCGAGTCAAATTGCAAACCGCAGATACAAATTCGGAGCGCTGCGGGTTCCCTCGGATGATACTCCGGTGATAGGATATGAGGCGGTAAGCCATCAGTATTTCATCTATCCTCAGGAAGGCTGGAGGGATGACCAGCTCTGGCAGTTAATTACCAAGGGAAGCTGGCAGGATGATTCATCCGGATATGACATTTCCCTTCTTTTGACTCCGGGAATAATCACTCTGGAACCAGACTCGGTTCATCTGGAGTCTTTTATCATCTTTGGCGTTGATACCACTCAGCATCTGATAGGTCCTGAGTGGTGGAAACCGATGTTGCGGTTCTGCGGTTTTTATCGAGGAGATGTAAATGAGGACGGGGAAATCGATGGAGCGGATGTGGTATTCTTGATCGATTATCTCTTCAAAAATGGAGACCAGCCAGATCCATCCGTGGAGCAGGGAGATGTGAACGATGACCAGGTGGTAAATGTGGCTGATGTTGTTTCCCTGATAGATTATCTTTTCAAAGGAGGACCTTGTCCCATAGACCATAACCTGTTCCTTCCTCAACCCTGGAAAAGCAAATTCGTAAGGCCGAGTCTTTTTACCAATCTGAACTGGCAATAGGCAATAAGAGTGATTTGTTTGGGCAGGGCAGTTACCCTGCCCAAACTTTATCATACTAAGGGGGTTATCCAGTCCTTCTTTGGCGGAAAAGAGCTCCCGTCGGGCAAGACCTGGAGGCAGTTCCTACACCTATAAAAAATTTCTGTGAAAAAAGCTAAAACAACAAGAAAAGTTCAAGCTAAGAAAGTCTCCGAGAGTTCGCGCTGGATGGAATTCTTTTTGCCCATTTCTATCTTCGTGTTAGCTTTCCTGGTAAGGCTCATTTATCTGATTCAGATCAAGTCCTTTTTGCCTTTCTTTTCAGCTCCCATAATGGATGAGCTTTACCATGACAGCTGGGCCCAACAGATTGCCGCAGGCGACTGGTTGGGGACAGAACCATTTTTTCGTGGTCCCCTTTACGTCTACCTTTTGGCCTTGACCTACAAGATTTTCGGACACGGTTTCTTCCTTCCCCGTCTATTTCAAATCTTTTTGGGCTCTTTGAGTTGTGTTCTGATATTCCTGATAGCCAAGAAGTTGTTCAATAGAACCGTGGGGTTTGTCTCAGCAGTTTTTGCCTCGTTTTACGCCATGCTGATTTTTTACGACGGACAGCTTCTGATCACTTCGCTTATCGTCTTTCTTGATTTAGCGCTTATAGGTTTACTTATCCTCACAGCTGAAAAACCAAAATCCCTAAATTGGTTTCTTTGCGGGATAGTCTTGGGAATATCCGCCATTGCCCGCCCTAACATCTTAATCTTTGTTCCTTTCATTTTAATATGGATGTTTTTTCAATTCAAAAACAAGTTCTTAACAAAAATCATCCTTGTCCGTTGGATAATTCTTTGTGTCGGGGCGATTTTGGTGATTGTGCCGGTAACTCTGAGAAACTATTTTGTGGGCAAAGACTTCGTTTTAATCTCCTGGCAAGGGGGGTATAACTTTTACCTGGGCAACAACCCAGATGCCACTGGCTGGTCAGCTACCGCACCACACATAGATAAGACCTGGTGGGGTGGATATAAAGAGGCTATATGGCTGGCAGAGCAAGAAACCGGACAAAAGCTAAAACCTTCCCAAATATCAGATTTCTGGCTCAAAAAAGGATTTGGTTTCATCGCTTCTCAACCCTTAAGCTGGCTAAAACTGATGAGCAGAAAAATAATTTATTTCTGGAAGGGGTTTGAGATAAGCAATAACCAGAATATATACTTGTATAAAGATTTTTCTTCTCTTTTTGATCTTCTTTTGGGAAAAGGCATTATTTATCTTCCTTTCGGTCTGGTAGGTCCACTTTCCATATTGGGGATTTTTGTCTGTCTCAAAGATTTCAAAAAATACCTACTTTTGTATCTTTTCATTTTATCATATTCAGCTTCTGTAATTGTGTTTTTCGTTTGCTCCCGCTACCGAATGCCGGTTATTCCTTTTTTGATCATGTTCAGCTCCTTTTTTATATGGTGGATCTATCAAAAGGCAAAGAATAAGGAGATCTACAAACTGCTGCTCTCCTTTTGTGGAGTTGCAATACTTTTGGTGACATTGAACACCAGGCTGGAGAATTTGATGGGGAATCAGGGCTTCTCGGATCATTATGTGCTGGGAATCACCTATCAAAATCTGGGCAGGTTGGACCGGGCTGTAGAGGAATATAAAATTTCTCTAAAATACGCTCCCGATTTCGCTCCTTCCCGCAATAATCTGGCTAACCTTTATGCCGAGTTGGGCAAAACGGATTTAGCTATAGAGGAATTCAAGCGGGCCATTCTTTCAGACCCTTATTATGAAAAATCTTATCACAATCTGGGCACCGTGTATCATAAAAACGGGGACTTGGATCAAGCTATCGAGCATTACTTGGAAGCCCTCAGAATAAATCCGCAATATGAATTGGCTCACCTCAACCTGGGAATAGCTTATAACCAGAAGGGACTGGTGGAGAAAGCTAAAGAGGAATGGAGAAAGGTTTTGGAATTGAATCCGCATAATAAACAGGCGATGAGATTGTTGAAAGGAAAATAATCTTGTTCGTTGGGAACAAATCCCGCCGCTTAGGTTTCGGATAATGATACAACGTTATAGTCTTGTAGGCCGGGGCGCAACCCCCACCCTAACCAAGATTGTAATCCCCCTGAATCCCCCTTTGTACAGACCGGAGACATGGGTAACAGGTGTTCGGGGACATGGGTAACACTTTTAGGTTTTTTCATTCATGTTAATTGTATAGATCTTTTGATG
>LJVD01000028.1 GCA_001304225.1 candidate division Zixibacteria bacterium SM1_73 | reverse complement strand
TGGTGTAACCACCTTCCCTATCCATCAGTTTAGGAGCGATCTCATCAAATAATTTCTTGACCGATTTTCTATCCTTGATCACATCATATACCTGGCGATGGGCATGAAGATCACCCCTTTTGGCCAAGGTGATCAGCTTGTCTGCCAGTTTCTTCACCTCTTTGGCTTTGGTTTCTGTGGTTTTGATGACATGATACAAGAACAAGGAAGTAGTCATATTGGCCAGCATGGCTTTGCGATGGCTTTTGGTCCGACCTAATTTTTTTGTCTTTTTCCCATGTCTCATAAAAGGGAAACCAACCTTTCTCGGAAAATTTTAAATCTAAGATATCAGAGTCGCCAGACCGTAAAAGCTCTGCTGTAGGTGCAAATGGAAATCAACACACATCTTAAGTCCCAAATCTCAAGCCCCTAAGCTCATTTCTCCTTCTGGGGCTCCTTGTATTTGGATACGTCCATACCAAAAGAAAGCCCCAGATCCGCAAGTATGGTATTCAATTCGGTAAGCGATTTTCTTCCGAAGTTTCGATATTTAAGCATTTCCTGTTCAGTCTTCTGTACCAAATCTTCCAAGGTCTGTATATTGGCGGCTCTAAGACAATTTGAAGACCTGACCGAAAGCTCCAATTCATCTACTCTGGTCTTCAAAAGATTTCTTATTTTTAAAGTCTCCTCATCCACCTCCTCCTCTTCAGCCATCTCCAGCTCTTCATCCAATTTGATGAATAACTGAAGATGATCTCTTAAGATTCTTGAGGCATAGCAGAGGGCATCCTCCGGCGTCAAGCTTCCATCTGTCCAGATCTCCAAAATCAGCCTGTCATAGTCGGTGCGCTGACCCACCCTGGTGTTCTCCACCTCGAGGTTGACCTTCTGAACCGGAGAGAACAAGGAATCCAAAAATATGGTGCCCACCGGAGCATCCGATCTTTTGTTCTGTTCCGCAGGAACAAAGCTTCTCCCCACACCGGTATCTATCTCCATCTCTAACTTAGTATCCTCGGTCAGCTGGGCAATATGCAAATCTGGGTTCAGAATCTGAATATCTCCGTCGGTTTTTATATCTCCCGCAGTCAAATCACCTTTTCCGTTTGCCTCAATACGTAATTTCTTGGGTTCATCGCCTAATAGTTTCAATCTTATCTTCTTTACGTTCAGCACTATTTCTGTCACATCTTCATATACTCCGGGAATGGTGGAGAATTCGTGCAAAACACCATCGATTCTTAAAGCCACAGGTGCTACCCCTTGAATGGAGGACAAAAGTGTTCGGCGAAGGGCATTTCCCAGAGTGGTTCCGAATCCTCTCTCTAATGGTTCAATTGTAAATTTGGAGTATTTATCTGTCATGCTATCTTCTTCTATTTGTATTTCTTTGGGCATCTGCAGACTCTTCCATTTCATCCTTTGATTCCTCCTTTCAAGGAAACAAAGAGGTGATATCTTTCGAAATTTTTGTTCAATTTCTTTTTTTGACCAGCCAATGTCGATCATCCGCTATTTGGAGTAAAGCTCCACTACCAATTGTTCCTGTACCAGGACAGGAATATCAAGCCTTTTTGGAACTTCCAATAGCTCACCCTCCAAGCGGGCTTTATCTAACCGTAAATATGGAAGATCCGCGGATCTTCCTTCCCTCAGGGCTTGGTGGATCAGATCCAAGTTTCTGCTTTTCTCTTTGACAGCCACAATGTCTCCCGGTTTGAGCTGATATGAGGGTACATTCACCTTGCGGTCATTGACCAAAAAATGTCTATGTAAAACCAGCTGCCGGGCAGCCTTTCTGGACGGAGCAAAGCCCAATCGATATACCAAATTGTCCAGTCGACATTCCAACATCCTCAAAAGATTTTCTCCAGTTATACCTTTCTGTCCCGCTGCTCTTTGAAAATAATTTCTGAACTGTCTTTCCAGGATTCCATAGATTCTACGAAGTTTTTGTTTCTCCCTAAGTCTGAGAGCATATTCGGATCCTTTTCTTCTCATCGAGCGTCCATGCTCGCCAGGTGAATAAGCTCTCCGGTCAAATGCACATTTTTCACTATAGCAGCGAGCACCTTTTAGAAAAAGTTTCTCTCCTTCCCGTCTACAAAGCTTGCAATTTGCCTCTCTGTATCTTGCCATCTATTTTCTCCTTGGGTCGGATTTCTGATTCAAACAAATTTCATTATTCACCCTGTGGTTGCTCAAACCTCAATGCTCAAATCTCTAATCCCCTCTCTTTATACTCTTCTTCTTTTGGGAGGACGACAACCGTCATGAGGGATGGGAGTTACATCCCGTATAGCGGTAATCTCTAATCCCGCAGCTTGAAGAGACCGTATAGCCGCTTCCCTTCCCGACCCCGGACCTTTAACCCATACCTCTGCTTTTCTCATCCCTCGCTCCAAGGCCTCTTTGGCGGCGGCCTGAGCTGCTCGCTGAGCTGCAAAGGGTGTGCTCTTCTTAGAACCTTTAAATCCCATCCTCCCTGGAGTCGACCAGCAGACAAGGTCCCCCTTGGAGTCGCTTATGCTCACAATGGTATTGTTGAAGGTGGCCTGGATATGAGCAACTCCAATGGCCTCCACCTTGCTGTATTTCTTTTTTACTTTCTTCTTTGCAACCTTTGGCAATTTCCTCCTCCGCTTACTTAAGTTGAAGTTTGGAACTTACAAACATTCTTTATTTTTGAAATCTTTACTTTTTCCTCTAAACGGACTTTATTTGCCTCTTTTTGCTCCAATCGTCCTTCGGGGACCCTTTTTGGTTCGGGCATTGGTTTTAGTCCTTTGACCCCGTACTGGCAAACCCCTTCTGTGTCTCAAACCTCTATAACTACCAATGTCGATCAACCTTTTGATATTCATGGAGACTTCTCCACGTAAGGCTCCCTCCACCTTATAGTCCGATTCTATAACCGACCTCAGCCTTGCCACCTCTTCTTCGGTCAGTTTGTGCACACGTGTATCAGGACTCACGCCAGTCTTTTGCAATATCTTCTGGGAGGAGGAGCGCCCGATCCCAAAAATATAGGTGAGCCCGATCTCAACCCTTTTATCCTTGGGCAAATCTACGCCTGCAATTCTAGCCAAATTCTACCTCCTCTATTTTTAACCTTGTCTCTGTTTATGGCGGGGGTTTTTACATATAACCCGCAAGATTCCTTTTCTCTTTACGATCTTACACTTTTCACAGCGAACTTGTATAGAGGATCTTACTTTCACTTTGTTCTCACCTCTTAAGCTTCGAATATATTTCTCATCTTTCCAAACAGGAAAGAATCCGATTAGTCCCGATTATTTAGTCTCTGCCGGCTGCAACCAATCACCTACTTATATCTATAGACTATCCTTCCTCGGCTCAAATCGTAAGGAGAAAGCTCCACGGTCACCTTATCTCCGGGAAGGATTCGGATGAAATGCATCCTCATCTTGCCGGAGACATGAGCCAACACCTGATGTCCATTCTCCAACTCCACCCTGAACAAAGCATTGGGCAAAGGTTCTATGACTTTGCCTTCGACCTGGATAGTTTCCTCTTTGGCCATGAAAGTCACCTATCAGTATCTAAACCTTATCGTTCTCGGTCAATACCATCGCTCCATTCTCAGTTACTGCCACAGTGTGCTCAAAATGTGCAGAAAGAGAGCCGTCTTTGGTAACTATGGTCCAGTTATCATCTTTTGTCTGTATCTCAAAGGAACCCATATTCACCATGGGTTCAATGGCCAAGACCATTCCCATCTTTAGAATTGGTCCCTGTCCCGGAGGTCCAAAATTGGGGATTTGCGGTTCCTCATGCATATTCATTCCAATCCCATGTCCCACCAGATCTCGCACCACCGAAAATCCGCTCTTCTCCACGAAAGACTGGATAGTATAGGATATATCCGAAAGGAATCTCCCCTCCCTAATACACTCCAAGCCTTTTTTCAAGGCCTCCTGAGTAACCCCAAGTAACCTTTGGGCTTGATCGGAAATCTCTCCAACCCCAAAGGTGAAAGCTGCATCCGCATAGTAGTTATTCTTAAAAACTCCAATGTCCACAGAAACGATCTGTCCCTCTTCCAACCTTCTTTCTCCAGGTATACCATGCACCACCTCGTTGTCAATGGATACACAGACGGAGGCGGGAAATCCCCGATATCCTTTAAATGCTGGATAGGCACCCTGCTTTCTGATAAAATCCTCCGCCAGGCGGTCTAACTCCTTGGTCTTAACCTCCGGCTTGATATTCTTTCTCAGCAACTCCAAGGTTTTGGCCAATATCCTGCCATTTGTTTTTATTATCTTTATCTCTTCTTTCGTTTTTAAATTTATCATCTACACCAATTATTTCAATCAGAAATGTTTTTCCGATGCTCCGAAATCTCCAAAAAGAACAGTCATATAAATAACGGAGTTATTCCTTTTTTGATTGAAGTATATTCAAAACGTTCTTTAGAATCAAGCTGGGATCGAGTTCGGCGTTTATCCTTCTCAATTTACCTTGGTTGTTATAATATTTTTCAACAGGCATGGCCTGTTCCTTATATACTTTTAATCGGTTCAAAATCACCTCTTGAGCATCATCCGGCCTTTGATAAAGTTGGCTGCCACAAAAATCACACATCAGATCCTTCTGCGGAGGTTTGGTGTATCGGTTAAAATCAGCTCCGCATCCCGAACAGATCAAACGGCCGCCCAACCTTTTTAAAACACAATCATCAGATACATCAAATTTTATCACCATATCTATGCTCTTAGTTGAGTTTTTTAGCATATCATCCAATTCCAGAGCTTGATGGAAGTTCCGCGGGAACCCATCCAACAAAAAACCTTTCTGGCATTCTGAGCTTCTGATCCTTTCTTTCATCACCTCCAAAATGGTTTGATCTGGAACCAATTCTCCCTTTTCCATAAAAGGCTTTACTTTCTTTCCCAACGAAGTTCCTGATTCTGCCTCCTCCCTTAAAATATCTCCCGTGGAGATATGGGGAATATTCAATTGCGAAGACAAAAGCTTAGCCAAAGTTCCCTTTCCTGAGCCAGGAGGTCCCAAAAGCACCAAATTCATGGACTGATATTATCTTTTCATTATTGGTTTTTACTTTTTAATTTTTACATCCTACCTCTTATCTTCCCCTTTTTCATAAACCCATCATAATGTCTCATCAAAAGATGGGATTCGATCTGCTGCAGGGTATCCAAGGCTACCCCTACCACTATCAGAAGTCCGGTCCCTCCGAAGTAAAACTGCACGTTCATCCCTTTCATCATGAAATAGGGCAGTACTGCTATCATGGCGAAGAATATGGCTCCAGGGAGAGTTATGCGAGTCAGCACCCGATCGATATATTCGCTGGTTCTCTTACCCGGCCTTATTCCCGGAATGAAACCTCCGTATTTTCTCATATTATCCGCCAGATCCACCGGGTTGAAGACTATAGCGGTGTAAAAGTAAGCAAAGAATATGATCAGAAGAGCATAGATGAGCGAATACAAAACTGAACCAGGTTGAAACCAGAGTGAGAAGTTTTGCATAAACTCGTTATTGGGGAAGAAGGAAGCCAATGTGCTGGGAGCGAACATTATGGATTGGGCGAAGATTATGGGGATTATTCCCGCGGTGTTGACCGACAAAGGGATATGGGTGCTCTGTCCCCCATACATTTTCCTTCCGATCACCCTTTTGGCATACTGGACTGGAATCTTTCTCTGAGCCCGGGTAACCAAAACAATGGAAGCAATCACCGCCACCATCAAAGCAATCAAGAACACTTCAGCAAAGAAATTTCTCTGTCCCAAAAACAACATCCTTACTTCGTCCACCACCCCACTGGGGAAACGAGCAATGATCCCGATCATGATGATCAAGGAGATCCCATTGCCGATTCCCCTTTCGGTGATCTGCTCCCCCAGCCACATGATGAAGATGGTGCCGCAGGTGAAGGTGATCATGGTCAGGAGTTTGAAACTTATGCCGGGATTAGGCACCACATATCTTCCCGGAGAAGGCTGGAGGCTTTCCAAGAAGACTGAGGTTCCTAAAGCCTGCATGGCTGCAATCAGAACGGTTCCATAGCGTGTATATTGAGTGATCTTTCTTCTACCCTCTTCCCCTTCTTTCTGCAACTTCTGAAAATATGGTATCACCGCACCAAGAAGCTGCATAATGATGGAAGCAGAAATATAAGGCATTATGCCTAAGGAGAAGATGGTGGCTTTCTGAAAGGCTCCTCCCACGAACATATCATATAAGCCAAAGAGCGACCCGCGCATTTGTCTAAAAAACTCTCCCAAAGCTTGTGGATCAATCCCAGGAGTGGGCACGTGTCCTCCCACCCGGTATACCACCAAAATTGCTAAGGTAAATAAAATCCTTTTACGCAGCTCGGGTATCTTAAAGACATTTCCAAAAGTTTCCAGCATCAGATTACCTCAGCCTTTCCTCCCAAAGTCTCAATCTTCTCCTTTGCCTTTTTGCTGAAGGCATTAGCCTGAACGGTTACAGATCCAGATACCTCACCATCTGCCAATATCTTCACCGGTAAATCCACTTTTTTTATCAGACCAAACTCCTTCATGACCAAAGGAGAGATAACCTCCCGATCTTTACATTTGGATAAAGAAGCCAAATCCACTATCTGATATTCCTTTCTGAAGATGTTGGTAAATCCTCTTTTGGGAACTCTACGTTGAATGGGCATCTGTCCACCTTCAAACCAGGGTCGTCTTTTAGCTCCAGATCTGGCTTTCTGTCCTTTATGTCCCCGGGTAGAAGTCTTCCCATGCCCGGATCCGGGACCCCTACCAATCCTTTTTCTTTTCTTAACCGACCCTGAAGAAGACTTCAGATTCCTTAAATTGATCCTTTGCTTCATTTGATAACCAAATCTTAATATTCCTTGGAGTGCAACAATTTATTTATGGTGAGTTCATCGAACCATTGTTGCGGGTATCCAGTAAAGGCACCCAGACGGATGTCATTCAAAAGAAGATGGTCTTTTTAAATCTCCTCCACTTTAACCAAATGTTTGACCTTCTCTATCATGCCCCTTATCTGGGGACTATCTTTATGTATCACGCTCTGATAAAGTTTTCTTATCCCTAAAGCTTTGATGGTCTGCTTTTGCTTTTCAATGCGACCGATGGTGCTTCTAATTTGAGTTATCTTTAACTTTTCACCCAACTTGAAAAACCCTCTTGAAGCAGTTTGTCAGTTTGAAGTTTGTAAGTTCGGAAAAAACAAACTTACAAACCGATCCCCTGGATCCAGAATTCGAACAAACTCCAAACTTAATTTCACACACTTTCTTTTATCACCTGTGGCTGTTATCTTTTTCCTTTGTATATCAGGTGCCCTTCTTTTCTCTTTGCTTAGCTTTTTCCTCGGTTACTTTCAAATTTAAAAGTCCGTTGATGGTGGCATTCACCACATTATGAGGGTTGGCCGAGCCTAAAGATTTAGTCAAGACATCTTGAATTCCGGCAGATTCCAAGACTGCCCGCACCGGACCGCCGGCGATCACCCCGGTTCCGGGAGAAGCCGGTTTCAAAAGGACTATGGCGGCACCGAACTTTCCCATCACCTGATGAGGAATGGTTGCATTGACTATTGGGATTCTGATCATACTCTTCTTGGCTACCTCAGTCCCCTTGGTTATAGCCACGGAGACCTCCTTCGCCTTACCTAAGCCAATGCCCACTCTGCCGTTTCTGTCCCCGGCGGAGACCAAAGCGGTAAAGCTGAAACGTCTGCCTCCTTTAACCACCTTGGCCACGCGGTTAATATAGATCACTTTCTCCGTCAGCTCAAGTGATGGTTCTTCATCAAATTTTGCCAATTATCACCTCTTTCCTAAAACCAAAAATTCAGGTTGATCTCAACACATAAACAATTTGTACTCGAGCCCCAAGCTGTTCCTGATCTTAGGTTTAATCCTTGATCTTCTTTTTTAATCTTAAAAGGTTAATCCTCCTTCTCTTGCTCCTTCGGCTAAGGATTTCACTCTCCCATGATACGGATATTTGTTGCGATCGAAAGCCACCTTGGTTATGCCCAACTCTTTGGCTTTCTTGGCCAACAGAAGTCCCACTTTTCTGCTAATACTTGCTTTTTTTTCTTCCTCTGGGATTTGACTTCTTATCTCAGGAGAAAGACTAGAAACTGCAGAAAGGGTGCGGCAGGCTCTATCATCCACCAATTGGGCATAGGTGTGTCTCAGGCTTTTATAAACACATAACCTCGGTCTTTCTGAAGTTCCAATCACCTTCCTTCTCACTCTCTTTCTTCGCCTGACTGATCTTCTCTTTTCTAATCTCTCTCTGCGTAACATAAAATCACCGAAATCCACAGATTACGAGGCGTAAACCTTTAGACGGCGGCTTTACCTGCCTTCTTCCGAACGAACTCACCTTCGTATCTGATCCCTTTACCCTTATAGGGCTCCGGGGGGCGGAAAGACCTGATTTTAGCCGCCACCATTCCTACCAATTCCTTGTCTATTCCTGAAACCGCGATCCTGTTAGGACCGGACAGATCTATTTTTATTCCCTCCGGAGGAGCAAACAGAATGGGATGAGAAAAACCCAGGGACAAATTCAGCTTTTCCCCCTTAAGTTCGGCTTTGTATCCAATTCCTTGGATCTCCAAAGCTTTCCGGTATCCATTGGTCACTCCCTCAACCATATTGGCAATTAAGGCTCGAGCAAGACCATGCAAGGATCGGCGAAATTTACTATCCGAAGAACGAGAGACCACAATCTCATTTTCATTCATCTGTATCTTAAGAGAGGGATGAATCTCCTTTTTTAATTCCCCTTTGGGCCCGGACACACGGATTTCGTTCTGCTCTATCTTTACCTTTACCCCAGAAGGAATGGATATCGGCTTTTTCCCTACTCTGGACAATTCTTTCTTCCTTTTAATTTATCCTTACGTTTTTCTGTCGACCTTTATTCCTTGCCCTTGACTTTTTCCCATGAATCCAGACTTCGGACAAAATCACCAAACCCTCAGGAGCACCTCTCCACCCACCTTCGCCTCTTTGGCCTGATGGTGGGTCAGCACACCCTTGGAGGTGGAAAGAACGGTGATTCCTAACTCCCGTACCATTCGATCGACCTCTTCTTTGTCTGCATAAATTCTTAAACCCGGTCTGCTTACCCGCAAAAGCCCGGAGATCATGCTTTTGCTCTGGTGATCATACTTCAGGAAGAGGCGCAAAAGGTTCTGTTTGTTATCCTCCACCTCCACGAAGTTTTGAATGAATCCATTTTCCAAAAATATTTCAGCTACCCTTTTTTTCATCTTAGAAGAAGGTATGTCCACCTTCTTATGCTTGGCCTGGCCAGCATTTCTAATCCTGGTCAACATATCAGCCAAAGGATCGGTCATGCTCATCTAACATCCCTTTCTTAACGCCCTTAAGAAGGGTCCCATCACCAGCTCGCTTTTACCACTCCTGGGATTTCTCCTTTTAGGGCCAGCTCTCTGAAACAGATGCGGCAAAGTCCAAAATCTCGCATAAATCCCCGGGGTCTTCCACAGCGGTAACAACGATTTCGTTTACGCACCTTGAATTTAGGTTTCCTTTTAGACTTCTCTATGAGACACTTTTTGGCCATGAATTCAACTTACCTATTTTAGAATTTCATAAGGTTCACAAATTCATCTCAGAAGCATCATCCATTATATAACTTTCTACTATCACCTCTCACCTACCTTCTAAAAGGCATTCCCATGGCTTTCAGAAGCTCAAATCCCTCCTCATCCGTTTTGGCGGTGGTGCAGATGGTGATGTTCATTCCCCTGATTTTCTCCACCTTATCATAGTCAATCTCAGGGAAGATTATCTGCTCCTCCACCCCCAGATTGTAATTCCCCCTGCCATCGAAGGAGGTAGGGGAGGTTCCCCGAAAATCACGGACGCGAGGAATGGCTACGTTAACCAAGCGGTCGAAGAATTCATACATGTGATTTTTTCGCAGGGTGACCATGCAGCCGATGGGCATCCCAGCCTTAAGCTTGAAATTGGAGATGGCCTTCTTGGCTCTCTTTATAGCTGGTTTCTGTCCGGTTATGCTGGCAAGATCGGAGACGGCCGAATCCAGCAGCTTGACGTTTTGAATGGCATCCCCAACCCCCACATTCACCACTATCTTCTCCAGCATGGGCACCTGCATCACGTTTTTGTATCCGAACTTCTTCATCAAGCCCGCAACGATTTCCTTTTTGTATTTTTCCTTCAGTCGCGCCATGATTTCTCCAATTGAGTTGATCAGTCTAAATTATTTCGCCGCATTTTCGGCAAATTCTTACTTTGCTGGATCTCTCTCCGGCTTCTCCTTCCAAAATCTTGAAGCTCACCCTGGTTGGGGAAGAACACTTAGGACAGAAGATCAAAAGATTGGAAAGATTCACTGCACCCTCCTTCTCAATTATGCCACCCTTCTGAGCTCTCCGAGTCTGCCGAGTATGCCTCTTAATGAAATTCACGCCTTCCACAATAGCCCTATTCCTATCAGGAAAAACCCTAAGCACTTTCGCTATCTTTCCTTTGTCATCTCCTGCTATGACCAAAACCGAATCGCCTTTTTTAATCCTCATTTTTTTTCACCAAATCAAAAAAATTGAAAACGTGAAATCTTCTACCCGGTACCCCCTTCAGATCACTTCGGGAGCCAAAGAGATGATTTTCATGAATTGTTTTTCCCTTAGTTCTCGGGCCACCGGCCCAAATATTCTGGTACCTCTGGGTTCATTCAGTTCATTGATGATCACCGCGGCGTTATCTGAAAATCTGATGTAGGAGCCATCCTTACGTTTAGTTTCACGGGTTGTTCGCACCACCACAGCTCGACAGATGTCGGATTTCTTCACCGTACCTCCTGGGATGGCATCCTTTACCGTAACTACAACTACATCTCCCACCCTCGCATATCTTCTCTTGGTGCCCCCCAAGACCCTGAAACACATAACCTTCTTGGCCCCGGAATTATCTGCCACTACCAAAGTGGAAAACTCTCTGATCATCTTACGTTACTCCACCACTTTGCCAAACGAAATATTCTCAAGATTCTTATTTCGCCTTTTCCAGAACTTCCACCAGGCGCCATCTTTTCAGCTTGGAAAGTGGTCTGGTCTCCATCACCAAAACCTTATCTCCGATTTGGCACCGGTTTTTTTCATCATGCGCATAGAGCTTTGAGGTTCTCCTAATTACGCGATTATACTGCGGATGCCTCAAAAGTCTATCGATGGCGACTACGATGGTCTTCTGCATCTTGTTTGAAACTACCAGTCCAACTCTTGTTTTTCTCTTATTTCTCTCCATTCTTCCAAATAAAAGTTAAACTTCGTTATCTTCGGTATTTTGCGAAACTGTTTTAATCCTGACTCTTCCTGGGAACCTCTGACTTCTCATCACTTACGGCCAAAGTTCTTATTTTCAGCTCATCTTCTCTTAAGATGGTATTTATCCTGGCTAGCTCTTTTCTTAGCACTCTCAGCCTTAAAGGATTATCCAACTCCTTGCTCGCCTTCTGCAATCTCAGATTAAAAAGTTCCTCTTCTGTCTCCAGCTTCTTCTGAAGAAGTTCATCTCTGGTCAACTCTCGCATCTGTTCTTTTTTCATATCCTTTCAACCCTCTAACACACTTTCAATGCCAATCTGAAAACTTCGCTTTTAAGCCTGAGTCCGTGTTACAAATTTAGTTTTTATAGGAAGTTTGTTGGAGGCTAAAGTCAAGGCCTCCTTAGCCAGCTGAGGATTAACCCCCTCCAGCTCGAAAAGAATCCTGCCTGGTTTGACCACCGCCACCCAGTGATCGGGAGCACCCTTCCCCTTCCCCATTCGAGTTTCCGCAGGCTTCACCGTCACCGGCTTGTCTGGGAAGATACAAATCCAAACCTTACCTCCCCTTTTTATGCGACGGGTCAAAGCCACTCTGGCCGCCTCGATTTGTTTATTGGTCAACCACGCAGGCTCCAAAGCCTTGATGCCAAACTCCCCAAAATTTATCTCCGAACCTCGGTAAGCCTTGCCTTTTCTTCTTCTCCTCTGTTGCTTTCTATATTTTACCCTTTTCGGCATTAACATCAGAAAAGCTCCACCTTCATCTGTTCAAAAGCTCATACTTGTAAGTGGCCATCCAACTCACAACCTTTTAACTTTAGACTCTTAGACCACCTTTTCAGTCTTTCTCCTCTTGGTCCTTCTTCTTCTCTTCTTTTCTTCTTTTTTCCTCTCCTCTGGACGTCGCGGCTCCAACGAACCTACTTTGGATTTGGCCTCCATTTCAAAAGCAGCCTCCTCACCCAGAATTTCACCCTTACATATCCACACCTTCACCCCGATACATCCATAAGTTGTGTGTGCTGTATGGGTGGCGTAGTCGATATCCGCCCTCAAGGTATGCAGGGGGACCCGGCCGTCCATGTATTTCTCGGTGCGGGCGATTTCCGCTCCAGCTAACCTCCCCCCACAGGAGATCTTCACCCCTTCCGATCCCAATTTCATGGCCGAGGAGATGGCTTTCTTCATGGCCCTTCTGAAGGAAACCCTCCCCTCCAGTTGTTTAGCGATGCTTTCCGCCACCAATTTCGCACAAAGCTCCGGCTTTTTTATCTCTATGATATTGACTACAACCTCTTTATTGGTGAGCAGCTGAAGCTCTTCCTTTAATTTATCCACCTCCGCCCCTTTCCTTCCGATCACGATTCCCGGTCTGGCAGTATGAATATCTAAGGTTACCTTTCGCGGAGCTCGGAATATCTCCACCTGACCAATCCCAGCGTGCTCTAAGCGTTTCATGGTATATTTTCTGATGGTCAAATCTTCTTTCAAAGAATCTGAGAAGTTTCTATTCGAAAACCAGCGGGAACTCCAGCTTTTAATTATTCCCAGCCTCAGGCCAATGGGATTAGTCTTCTGTCCCAATTAAACCTCCTTATTTCCACGCTTTCACTCTATTTTTATCTCGCCTGGTATCAGTTCTCTCCTTAAAACATCCTTGTTCAAGATAGGCAACCCGTTGTTTTTCCCCTGTTCTTGTCTTCGCTCATCCGGGAAGCCAACTTCTAACTATGTTACCACCCTCCTTGTCGACGAACAAACTTCGACCACCTTAGCTTTCTTGAACCTCGACTTCCTTATCCTTGCCATCGGTCACTGTAATGGTAATATGGTTGGTTCTTTTTCTGATTCTGTATGCTCTCCCCATCCCGGTCGGTCTGATTCTCTTCATGACCGGTCCACCATCCACCAAGATCTTTTTTATCCATAAGTCCTCAGCTTTAAGCTTGGCCGTTCCCTCTACACTTAAAGCGTTGGCGGTGGCAGACTTCAATGTTTTCTCTAAAGGTGAAGCCGCGGCTTTGGGAGTAAAAGCAAGTATATTTAACGCCTCTTCGACATTCCTTCCCCTTATAAGATCAGCCACCCTTCTGACCTTTCTGGCAGACATCCTCACAAATCTTGCCTTAGCTTTTGCTTCCATAAAACTCTCCACGGCCGATCACTGCCCACTATTTCAAAGCTGTTGATCTCTCTGTCATCCTTCCTGAATGCGACCGGAAAATTCTGGTGGGGGCAAACTCTCCTAATTTGTGCCCCACCATGTTCTCAGATATATAGACCGGGATGAACTTGTTACCGTTATGAATGGCAATGGTATGTCCCACGAACTCAGGAATAACGGTAGATCTTCTTGACCATGTCTTGATAACTCTCTTCTCGCCGGTTTGGTTCATAGCCAAAATCTTTTTTGAAAGATGCTCATCCAAAAAAGGACCCTTTTTAAGAGATCTTGCCATCTTTTAATTTTCACCTCCAAGCACGTTTACCCTTGTGGACCCTGCCCCAGGAAAGACTGGAGGCAGGTTCGATATTTGAAAAACGCCACTTGTTATCCTCATTGCCAACTTTAAACCAGCTTTGATTTATACATTCCCAAATTACTTGCCTCTTCTTTTGATGATCAACTTATCGGACAACTTCTTTTTTCTGGTTTTAAGTCCCTTGGTGATCTTCCCCCAGGGAGTGGTGGGATGTCTTCCCCCAGATGACCTTCCTTCTCCACCTCCCATGGGGTGGTCCACCGGATTCATGGCCACCCCTCTCACTCTGGGTCTTTTGCCCAGCCACCTGGACTTTCCTGCTTTCCCATAGGAGATATTTTCATGATTTAAATTTCCCACCTGCCCGATGGTGGCAAAACACTCTAATCTCACCAATCTAACCTCACCAGAGGGCAGCCTCACATGTCCATATTCTCCTTCTTTAGCCATCAGTTGAGCAAACGTTCCAGCGCCCCTGGCGATCTGGGCTCCTTTCCCCTTCCTCAATTCCACGTTATGAATCATAGTCCCCAAGGGAATTTTAGCTAAAGGAATGGCGTTGCCCGGGCTTATCTCTGCATCCTCTCCAGCCATAACCGTATCGCCCACATTTAATCCTAAAGGAGCCAGGATATATCTTTTTTCCCCATCGGCATAATGCAAAAGGGCGATGCGAGCAGAACGGTTAGGATCATATTCGACGGTGGCCACCTTGGCAGGCACATTCAGTTTATCCCTTCTGAAATCAATTATTCTCAGAAAACGCTTGGTACCACCCCCTCGATGGCGACAGGTGGTTCGTCCTTGATTGTTTCTACCGCCCTTCTTTCGTAAAGGAACCAACAAAGACTTCTCGGGAGCGGTGGAGGTGATCTCCTCAAATGTGGAAACCGTCCTGAATCTCAATGAGGGCGTCGTTGGCTTAAATTTCTTAATCGGCATCGAAATCTCCCCAAACGCTCTTCCTAACAAAATGCTTATATTTCAAGCTACCATCTTCCTAAAGGCAACCCATGTTTTATACTGTCTCAAACAACTCCAGGGTCTCGCCTTTTTTGAGCCGCACTATAGCTTTTTTCCAATCGGGCCTTCTTCCTTCAAATCTGCCCAGTCTTTTGGGTTTGCCGTGCATCATCATGGTGGTCACGTCTTCCACCTTAACCTTGAAAAGCTCTTCTATGGCTCTTTTTATCTCCAATTTATTTGCTTTTTTATCCACCTTGAAGACATATTTGTTCTCTTTTATTCGCATGTTGGTGCTTTTCTCCGAGACCAAGGGCATCCTTATGATCTTTCGGGGCTCTCTCATTGGGCAAACACCTCCTCCACTTTCTCCAAGGCTTTTTTAGTCATGATCAAAAAATCGCTGTTCAAAAGATCATAAGGATTGATCAGAGACGCTCTTTTGAAAACCAAACCCTTTATATTCCGACCAGACTTGTAAAGATTTTCATCCATTCCTTCAAAAAGAAAGATGATCTTTGATCTACTTATCTTCAATTTATCTAACAAATCTGCCACGGTCTTGGTCTTGGGAACGTCCATGGAAACGTTATCCAAAACCTTTATTCTGTTCTCCTGGGCTTTGGAGGAAAGGGCAGAGATCAAAGCCATTCTCTTGATCTTCTTGGGTAGGTCAATTCTATAATCTCGCATCTGAGGGGGGAAGGCTCTTCCACCGCCCACCCAAATGGGAGAGGTATTGGTTCCAGCACGTGCCCGTCCGGTGCCCTTCTGACGCCAAGGCTTGGCTCCACCTCCTCTGACCTCGGATCGGCTCTTCCTTTTTGCCGTCCCCTGACGTTGATTGGCCAAGTAAGCCCTCACATATTGGTGAATTACACTGGGATTCGGCTTTTGTCCAAAGAGCTTTTGATTAAGATCCAATGTGTCTATCTTTTTTCCTTTTTTATCGTAAACAAATGCGCTGGGCATAAAAGTCCTCTATGCTAAAACCTTTTTGATGGTCAGATAGGAATTTCTTTTGCCCGGAACAGCACCTTTCACCAGAAGGAGATTTTTCTCCGCATCTACTCCGGCGACCATCAGGTTTCTAACCGTAACCTTACTGTCTCCCATTCTCCCTGCCATTCTTTGACCTTTAAAGACCCGGGAGGGGAAAGAGCTTCCTCCTATGGATCCTGGTGCTCTCAACCGATCTGACTGTCCGTGACTTTTGGGACCGCCGTGAAATTTATGTCGCCTCACTCCCCCCTGAAACCCTAAACCTTTGGAAATTCCGGTAACACAAACCCTATCCCCAACCGAAAAGATATCCACTTTCACCTCCTGTCCCACCTCAACCTTTTTCCCTTCCTTTATTCTTATTTCTTTTAACATCCGCTTGGGCTCAACCTTGGCCTTCGCAAAATGACCTGATAACGGAAGGTTGAAAAGAGTTTTTCTTTTCTCTCCGAAGCCTAATTGAACCGAACCGTAACCCTCCTTCTCTTTGATCTTAACCTGCACCACCGGACAAGGTCCTGCCTCTATAACCGTAACTGGAATAGAATGACCCTCCTGATTGAAGATTCTGGTCATTCCGATCTTTTTTCCGATTATTCCTTCCATCCTTTTACTCTCCCGGCACAGGTCTTTGTCAAAAATCTGCGGACTGAATACTGCCTACTGGATACTCCCCTTTACACTTTTATCTCCACATCCACCCCAGCAGGCAAATCCAGCTTCATCAGAGCATCTACGGTTTGTGGGGTGGAGTTATAAATATCGATCAACCGTTTATGTATGCGAGTTTCAAACTGCTCCCTGGACTTTTTATCCGTGTGCGGAGACCTCAATATAGTATATAACCTCCTTTTGGTAGGTAAAGGAACAGGGCCTGATATTCTCGCTCCGGTACGGGTTGCCGTCCTGACAATCTCCCTGGCTGATTTATCCAAAGAAGCGTGATCATATGCTCTGAGCCAAATTCTTATTTTTTGTCCTTCCTCAGCCATCACTTTTCCTTTTATGACGGTCCTATAGGTCGACTTCGCTTCCTATAGCCACCTATTACCGCTTTTGTACGAGCTATATTACGATTCATATTCGAATCTCGTTGCCTCATGTACGTGAACCATACAGTTTATATCGTTGATCTACTCGATCACCTGGGTGACCACGCCAGCTCCAAATGGGAGTGATCAACTCCACATCCATGTTGACATTGTCACCAGGCATCACCATCTCAACTCCCTCCGGCAACTTGATCTTCCCCGTAACATCCGTGGTCCGAAAATAAAACTGAGGACGATAACCAGGGAAAAATGGCGTATGCCGTCCCCCCTCCTCCTTGGTCAATACATATACCTCACCCTTAAACTTGGTATGCGGAGTGATGCTCCCAGGCTTGGCGATAACCATTCCTCGATCCAACTCATCCTTCTCGATACCCCGCAACAACAATCCCACGTTGTCCCCAGCCTGAGCATAATCCAAAATCTTACGAAACATCTCCACCCCGGTAACCACCGTCTTGCGGGTCTCCTTGATCCCCACCCGCTCAACCTCATCCCCACTCTTGATCTTGCCTCGCTCAACTCGTCCCGTGCCCACCGTGCCTCGACCCGTTATGCTAAATACATCCTCCACCGGCATCAAAAAAGGCTTGTCAACATCACGCTTAGGCTCAGGTATATAACTGTCCATGGCCTCCAATAAATCATAAACACACTTAAAAGAGGGATCATCCTTAACCTCTGGCTTGGTACTCTGGGTCATCGCCTGCAAGGCACTACCCTTTATCACCGGAACCTCATCCCCAGGAAACTGATACTCCTTCAGCAAATCTCTAACCTCCAACTCCACCAAATCCAATAACTCCGGATCATCAACCATGTCCGTCTTGTTCAAAAAGACAACGATACAGGGAACCCCCACCTGACGGGCCAACAAAATGTGCTCCCGAGTCTGAGGCATGGGTCCATCCGCCGCCGATACCACCAATACCGCACCATCCATCTGCGCCGCTCCGGTGATCATGTTCTTGATGTAATCCGCATGACCAGGACAATCGATATGAGCATAATGTCGCTTCTCCGTCTCATACTCCGCATGATGAACGTTAATGGTCAACCCCCTCGCCTTCTCCTCCGGCGCATTGTCTATCTCCTCATACTTCCGCGCCTGAGCCAACCCCTTCCGATTCAATATAAATGTCATCGCCGCAACCAAGGTGGTCTTCCCATGATCCACATGACCTATGGTTCCCACATTCACGTGCGGCTTGGTTCGTACAAATTTCGGCTTGGCCATAAA
>LJVD01000027.1:34649-38199 GCA_001304225.1 candidate division Zixibacteria bacterium SM1_73 | reverse complement strand
GGACTCCACCCATGTGAACCTTGGACTAGCCTGCACTACAGGGGTCAGTGGACAGAATTATAAATACTGTACGGTAGGAGGTGGATATTCTAACATCGCCAGCGAGGAGCTGGCAACCGTAGCAGGTGGAGCAGGCAATACCGCCAGCGAGGGTTATGCAACTGTGGGAGGCGGCGTAGGCAACACCGCTAGTGGAAATCAGGCAACGATTGCAGGTGGAGGTACAAACCTCGCTACCAGCGCGTATGCAACCGTAGGAGGTGGACACGTCAACACCGCTGGTGGCGATTTTGCAACCGTAGGAGGTGGAGAGGGTAACACTGCCAGCGGCGATTTTGCAACCATAGGAGGTGGATCTGGTAACACCGGCAGCGAGAATTATGCCAACGTAGGAGGCGGATATTCTAACACCGCCAGCGGTGAATATGCAACCGTGCCAGGAGGGAAACTAAACCTTGCTTCTGGGGATTATTCATTTGCCGCCGGACGGAAGGCAAAGGCCAACCATATTGGTACTTTTGTATGGGCTGATAGTACAGATGAGGATTTTGCTTCTACCGGCGACAACCAGTTCTTGATCCGAGCTTCAGGTGGGGTTGGCATAGGCACGAACACCCCCGGAGAAGAACTAGATGTCGCCGGAACAGTACAAATGGAAGGCTTTATTATGCCGACGGATGCCAACAGTGGTTATGTTTTGACTTCAGATGCTTCAGGTGTAGGTACTTGGGAACAAGCACCAAGTGGCATTGGTGGAAGTGGCGATTCTAATTACATTGCTAAGTTCACTGGAACAACTACTATTGGCAATTCAGGAATCTATGAGAATGGCGGCAATGTTGGCATCGGGACCACCAGCCCCGCGCAAAAGTTACATATTGCTGGTACGCCGTATCCGCAAATTAATGTTGGTGGTAAAATATTTGAATTAGGCGTAAGTGCAGATCCAGCAGGTGGATTTGGCATCAGTGACATTTCAAAAGGCTCCCAGCCATTTTTCATTGAATCAGGCGCTTCAGATAACCTCGTTCATCTAAAAGGATACGGTGTCGGTATCGGGACATCGGACCCGGGGACGGCAAAATTAGCAGTTATAGGTGGCGATGTCGGCATCGGGACGACGGATCCAAGTTGTGATCTTGACGTTAATGAAGATCTCAGAGTTCGGGACGATCTTGACGTTGACGACGATGCTACTATTAATGACCGACTAATCGTGGCTCCAGAGGGCACCGGGGTACCTGTAGGTCCTGACCTGTACGTCCGTGATGATGCTATGATAGATGGAGATCTTACAGTTAGCGGGACGATCAAGCTCACCTTTGATTACAGCTCAGGCTGGGTTTATATAAACCCGGCTCAAGCGATAACTTTTTATCACAACCTGGGCGGCGACGAATCTAAGTACATCGTGGATCTTTATGGCAAAAACTCGAATGACAGAATCCATCAGGCGGACTTCGGCACCGCATGTTATGGGCTCCCAGAGAAATGTGTCGGCTGTGAGTGGTATAACCTTACCAATACTCAGATTACAGTCTACAGAGCCCCGGATGATGCTGTTATGAGCCCCAATAAGGATTGGGATAAATGCAGGATTCGTATTCTCAAAAATCAATGATGGCGCTCCAAGGATTGTGTTTGTTGAGATATGAATCTCGACGTATAAAAGAGTCCCACGTCATAAGCCCATGGAGCCTATGGAAAAGTGTCATTCTAAATCCCGATGTATTGGGACGAAGAATCTCGAATTCGTAACAGGTTGAATTTATTAGATTCTTCACTTCGCCCCGCACCAGATGGTGCAGGGCTTCGTTCAGAATGACAAAAAGGACATTTTTTGCGGATAAAAAAAACGGAGGTATGAAATGTTTACTAAATCAAAGATACCTGAGGTTCTTTGGCTTTCGGTTGTGATCTTTGTTTTGCTTTGGTTTCCAGCACTTGCGCAGATGTCCAGCACCAGCTATAAAATCCCTGTTAGTGTGATGGATGCAACCGGAAAGCAGAAGAGCTCTGATAAATATAAGATAAAAGACGCTGTGGGTCAACCCACGCCTATTGGGAATCCGAAAACAAGCACAAGCTACAAGCTCTTATCGGGCTTCATCTATACCGAGGGCCAGATATATATCCCTGGTGATATCAATTCGGATTGCATAGTCAACAGTGCAGATGTAGTTTATCTGATAAATTACCTATTCAAAGGTGGACCATGTCCCAAGCCAAAGATATCTGGGGATGTCAACTGTGATTGCGTGATCAATTCCGCAGATCTAGTTTATTTGATAAATTCCCTGTTCAAAGGTGGTCCCCCTCCCAAGCCAGGTTGTGTTGATCCTGACCCATAGTCTTAATGCATATGCATCTTCGATGGCTTTACATATGCGTATGCATTCATATGACCCCCCCACCCTGATCCTCTCCCACAAGGGGAGAGGGAACTCTATAAACTTCCCCCTCCCTTGATGGGAGGGGGTGAGGGGGAGGGTGATCATGTTAATCTATTTTTTCCGTTTGTATTAACTTTAAGGCAAGCCTTCACGGCTTGCCTCTCAAGGCATGAAGCCTTGACTGCGCGCTATGGAGAGGGGTCCATACTGCCCTTCGGTCCTGCCTCGCACTGAGTGCGCTTCCTTCGACACTGAGTCTCAGGACGAAGTGCGGCACGAAGTGAGACCTCAGGGTCGAAGGAAAGGGATTCACCCTGAAGGGGAGATAGGGGGAGAGGTAGACCTACCCAAATTTTTCCAAATAGAACTTACCTTCCATCAATCTCCCATACGTGAAATGCTTAAACCAATCCCCGATGTTCAGATATACTCCTCTTTGCGCTGAGTCTGTTGAGTTAGCACTAAGGTTTTCCAAAGTGGGTATATGAGTATGCGCTAAAATCACAGCATCAAAGCCCTGTTTGATTTTTTCTTGGGCAAAATTCCGGTAGTCCTCCAAATAACTTCCTTCTCTTCTGTCCGCTTGGGTTCTACTTTTTCCTGCCACAAATTTCGCCAGAGGATAGCTTATATCAGGAGGGAGTTGTCTATAAAGAAAGATGTTTAGCCTGTTTCTCAGTATTTTCTTTAAGATTCTATATCCTAAATCCCTTTTAGCCAGCCCATCACCATGAGCTAAAAAAATCCTTTTCCCCTGATGATTCACCTCTATTGAATCTTTGAAAATCTCTATGCCGATTTGCTTGCTCAAAAAATCTCCCAGCCAGAAATCGTGATTGCCCACCACATAACTTACTTTTATCCCGGAATCAACCAGACTCCTCAATTTGCCTAAGACTGCGAAATGGTCCTTAGGGATTAAATTTTTATATTCAAACCAGAATTCAAACATATCACCTAGGATATACAAACACTCACTGTCCTCTTTTAGCTTATCCAAAAAAGAGACCAGCTTTTGTTCTTTTATCTTCTCCTTCTCTTTTTCTTCTGCTCCCAGGTGAGCATCGGAAATGAAATAAATCGTCTTTTGCATATGCAGACTTCATACGTTATGTTGGTGAGGGGTACCCTTCCTCCTCACCAATTTTGTGGCGGGG
>LJVD01000027.1:0-34644 GCA_001304225.1 candidate division Zixibacteria bacterium SM1_73 | reverse complement strand
CCCCCACAACGGAAACTTATTACATTTTGATTCCCCCTCACCCCCGCCTTTGGTGTGAACCATACGGTTCACACCTCTGGCGGGATTTACAACCTTACCCTCTCCCACAAGGGGAGAGGGGACTTCGGAAATCTCCCTTCCCTTGTCCGCCGAAGGCGGATCTTTGCCCGTCCTGCCTGCCCGCCTAAGGCGGGCAGGCGGACGCCTCTGGCGGAATGGGAGGGGGGGGGGGAGGGTGATTATGTCACTCTATTTGATTCGTTTGCCATAACTATCTATCTAACCTACCCAAAACCTCTTCTATTTTCTTTAGAACAAACGGATGGGTTTCTCTTTTTTTCAAGTTCCGAATAGCTTTGATTCCCTTCTTGTCACCAATTTCTCCCAAAGCCTCAACCACAAAAGCTCTGGTAGCCCAATCGTCATCCTTCAATTTTTTTATAAGTGGTTTTAGTGCCCGTTTGTCTTTGAGCTTGCCCAAAGATTCTATTGCCAAAAAAACTGCCATAGTGTCCGCAGGATCCATAGGATCGGTGGAGAGGTTCAGTAGTTTAATTAAAGGTTTAAGAGATGGTTCTCCTATCTCCACTAAAGAGGATACAGAAGTCATACGAACGCTGAAATGTGGATCGGATAACCCCTCAATCAAATGGGGAACTGCGCGACTCTCTTTCATTTTCCCCAAAGCTACTGCCGCACTTTTCCTGACCACCTCCACTGAATCTTTTAGACAAGAGGATACATCTGTAAAAGCAGTGGTATCTCCGATTTTGCCCAAAGACTCACAGGCATAACCGCGAATATTAAAATCCTCTTTATCCAGAAGCTCAATTAAAGGGCTGACTGCCCTTTTGTCTTCTATATCTCCTAAGATGCGTGAGGCGAGTTTGACTTCATCCTTGTTATCGCTTTTTAGATATTCGATCAATGGCATAACTGCCGGCTCACCGATTTTGCTCACGATGTCAATCAAGGTCCATTTTTCTCGAGCACTCTGAGTGTCCAATTTATCCAGAAGATAAGGAACCGCCTCCTCCCCCATCTCGATTAAAGCCTCTTTAGAAGGCTCTGCCAAATCTCTGTATTTTTCCAGTCCCCCACACGCTTTTATGAAAAGACTATCAACTCTCTCCTTTAATTCATCTGCCGAAGTGGTTCGACTTTCCTCACCATAAACTGAATGAAGGATGACGAATGAATAAATGAGGAATAAAATTAGTCTTTTCATCTCTGCATGAAATTAGAAATTCAAAACACAAAATGAAAAATTACAACTAAAAATTTAAAATCATTTAATAATGCAAATGCACAAAATGTTTTTACACTCTATTCGATTTCCCCCTCACCCCCACCTCTGGTGGAATTTTCGACCTTCCCTCTCCCTTCGGGGAGAGGGTCAGGGTGAGGGGGCAACTTCGGATCAAAAAAGAATGAGTCTGTATTAAAAGAAATTCGGAAATTCAGGCCATAGAATTTTTGAGTTTTGAATTGCAATTTTTAATTGTATCACCAAAAGCTCAGCTTCATGTTTGTCCAGCCTACCTATCTATTCCCACTCCCCATTTGGATGGTATGATCCACCAGGTGCTGTCTTTTCCATTTCCATCATAATGATCACTTCCCGACAAATCCAAAAAGATTCCTATCGAGCCATAATCCCTTCTTGGATTTCCATATCCCTGAGTATTGTTCGTCTTCTCCACATAATAACCATCATTTCCCTCTTCATCTATAAGCATTCCGATTCCGTTGGCGCTTCCCGCAGCTTGAGACAGATCGCAAGCGATATAATCATCATTGCCTGACTTATCATACAAAAATCCCAAAGCCAGGTCATGACCGCATCCCTGCGATACGCCCTTAGATATGTAAACGTCGTCTCCTGATCCATCTTCCAGAATTCCCAGGGTTAGATGTGTTCCTGCACCTTGAGCATATTGATAAGAAACATATTTGTCGTTCCCCTCTTTATCCACGAGGCTTCCCAATGCCCACCAATAACTTGATCCCTGGCCGAAAATATCGGAAGTATAAAGATCGTTTCCCGATAGGTCATAGAGCAGTCCGATTCCACCCGACATCATGGGTCTTAGGCCATATGCGAAACCTTGAGATAGACTTATATAATGATCTTTATATCTAAGAATATCCTTGTATTTTCCTCCCGCGAAGTAATTATCATTTCCGGATGAGTCAATCAAAGCCCCAAATCCGGATATAAATCCAAAACCCTGGGCGTAAAGGGCAGCAGTGTATTGGTCAGCTCCCTTAATATCAACTAAAACGCCTAAACCGAAGCTCCCTGCTCCCATAGTGAAAGTGTCCCCGAAATATTTATCATCTCCCTCCTCATCCACAAGCATCCCCACGCCAAAAAGACCGGAACCTAAGGAGAAATTATCTGTCAGATATGTATCATTCCCGGACACATCCACCAAGATGCCGCATCCCAAGAAGCCAGCTCCGAAGAGGAAGTCACCTTCTGATCGATAAATATCATCTCCAGCCAGGTCGATGATCGCCGAAGAGTTTGTGCTCTCCTCGTCAATCTTTGACAAGGAATAAAGGTCATCTCCTCCCAGATCTATTATCACTGCGGGAGTTCCCCGATAGTTAGTGGATCCAAATCCTCCAATGACTAACTGGCCAAAAGAGGTATCCAATCTAAAGATGATATCATTTTCTAAATCTTTCCCCGCCTTTGGCGGGATTTTCAATTTATCTTTTGTAATTGGTTTTATCTGAGATTCACTCTCCAAATAATCTTTCATAATCGAAAGAGAGGCTTTGGCTGCTAAAGAAAGTTTTATCCCTGCCTCATAAATCTTCTCCCTCTTTATTTTCTCCAAATAAGGGATCATGTTTTTGGCAAGGCCTTCTTCGTATTTCATCTCCTGGTCTAATTCCTCTGGAGACTTGAATTCATCTCTTACGTCCTCTAAAAGGATAACCGGAAAGTTGTTCTTGATGAAATTTCTCTCTTCGTCGGTAAGATCGACAAAGGCTTCCCGGGACAGAGAATCTGCCAGGTATAAACCCTCGAATAGATAACAAAGAGAGTTCCTTAGAGCAAAAGGAAGGTCTTTTAATGCCTTCGAGTAATGCATTAGAAATCTATTGGCTTCGGGATCAATCACTAAATCCTTGGCTTCTCGGTTAGATAGCAAATCTTCTATAGATTTAGCTTGAAGATAAGCGGCAAAAGAAGGAATCAAATCAAGTTCTGAACTCAGAGTGGCTTGTTTGAAGTCTTGACTGATAGAATTATTGAAAAGGATAACATCCAAAGGCTTGTGCATGAAAGAATCGATAAGTTTTAACCTAAAGGAATCTACATCCACATAATCATCTCTGAAAGTCAAATCGCTTGGGGTCATCTTTATGCATTTTAGAGCATCATGAAGCGCAGCTTGCCATGATGCTTTTGAATCGCTCAGCAAAATCGTTTCCTGTTGAGAGCTTATTGGAGAATAACCTCCGGAAAAGATTGCCAAACCCAATAATAGGATTGACATCACTTTTTTCATTCTTGTTCTTCCCCCTTCTTTTTCTTTTGAACGATTCTGACCACCACGATGCTGACTTCATAAAGGAAATAGAGAGGCCCCGCTAACATTAATTGAGAAAACACATCCGGACCAGGGGTAAGCGCCGCCGCCAAAATTAAGATTCCCACGACAGCATATTTTCTCCCCTTTATCAAAGTCTGAGGAGTTACTATTCCCAGTTTTCCCAGAAAATAAGAGATAACCGGAAGCTCAAAGACAGCTCCAAAGGCTAAAGTTAGATAACCTATGAAACTGATGTAATCTCCGATTCTTATCATGGGCTTCAGTTTTGACGTCCCGAATCCCAAAAGAATTTTCATGCTTAAAGGTAACACAAGCAAAAAGCAAAAGGTTGCTCCAATTAAAAAGAAAATGGTGGAAGAGAGCACCACCGGAACCACCAGTTTGACTTCTCTTTCAAAAAGTCCTGGCACCACAAACTGCCACAAATGATAAAATATCACCGGCACGCTGGCAATTATCCCGGCTATCAGGGAGAGCTTAATCCTTGTGGCGAAAGCTTCTGTGGGTGACATGAAATAAAGCTCAGGAATGGGCTTGGAGACAAAATCTATCAGTTTTTCTGAAAAAAAATACGCCACGATGGAAAAAAGGATGATGGAGACAAGAGATTTGATTATCCTTCCTCTTAATTCCTCCAGATGCTCCAGAAAGCCCATCTGTTTTAGTTCTTTCACCATATCGCTTCGTCTCAGGTTAAATAAAATGCATTCGACTAAATAATATCCCCTTAATTGATTGTCAATCAAAAACAAAAATAAAAATGCATCCAGATTGAACAAAATCCAGATGCTATAGGAAACCAACCTGTGGTGAAATTAGTTTAACACTGATTATCCCAAAAGATTTTTAAGCTCATTCATGAATTCGTTTATGTCTTTGAATTTATGATATACCGAGGCAAATCGGACGTAAGCCACTTCATCCAAATCCTTCAATTTTTTCATCACCGTCTCCCCCACCTGTTTGCTGGTGATCTCGGTTTTAGAAAGGCTCTGTAATTGCTCCTCGATTTCATCCACCATGGAGGCTATCTTCTCTGCACTTATGGGACGCTTTTTACAAGCCAGCTCGATTCCAGTTTGCAGTTTCTGTCTATTGAATGGCTCCCTACGGCCGTCGTTTTTTATCACGGTCAAGGGGACCTCTTCGATGTACTCATAGGTGGTGAAACGTTTGCCACAGGATTCGCATTCCCTTCTTCTTCTCACCGATCTTCCATCCTGTGAGGGTCTTGAATCGACTACCCTGTCTTTCTCCTGTCCACAAAAAGGGCATTTCATGTCTTTCCTCGCTTTTTAACTTTCTGACTTTTAAAAATCTGAATTCTGACTCCTGCCTCCTTCAACATCTCTCTGGACATCTTATCTGGATAGCTGTCTTTGATCACCATCTTTTGTATACCCGCATTGATGATTAACTTCGTGCATAAAATACATGGGTGGGTGGTGGAATACAAGGTGGCATCTTTTATACTTACGCCAAACAAAGCTGCTTGAACGATGGCGTTCTGTTCCGCATGAGTGGCTCTGCACAGCTCATGCCTCTCTCCTGAAGGGATATCCAACTTTTCTCTGAGGCAACCTATGTCCAGACAGTGTTTGAGTCCGGATGGTGCACCGTTGTACCCTGTGGTTAATATTTTTTTGTCCTTTACGATCACCGAACCCACCTGACGCCTCAAACAGGTGGAGCGGGTAGCCGCCAATTCGGCTATGTTCATAAAATATTCATCCCAGGAGGGGCGGGTTCTATTAGGTTTGATACCAACCTTTTCGCTTTTGATGCGATGTTGCCCCCTCACCCTATCCCTCTCCCCAGCGGGGAGAGGGGATTTCTGGGCGTTTGTTTTTCTTTTTAGGGGTTTGTTTATTTTCCGATCCAATGTGAAGTTTTTCCTTTTATTCAAAATCAATCCCTACCCCTTCGCCGACTTTTGCTTTCAAAAGCTTCTGTGCACTGCCTTGATTCACTGCCAATTCCAAAAAGCCCGAACTCCCAATAAGAGCACCTAATCCCTTTATTTCAAAATACGATGCACTTATTCCCTTTATCCTTCTTTTTCCCACCCTTATTTCCGCAATTTTCTGCTTTTCCAAAAGATCGGCTGGAAAGTTGGTGATCAGATTGCCAAAGCGATCAATATGTATGATCTGCCCCTTTAGACCTTTACCTTTTGATTCAGGTCGAGGAATGATAAATTTCATGCATTCTTTTGCGGGTAATCCGAACTCCTCGGTTTTGACACCTAAGGAAAGATATGCTGCTACCGGAGCGAAGATATCTCTGGCATGAAAGGTGCTGGACAATTCTGCCAGGAAATACTTTTTGTTTGAAATCACAACAATGTCAGTCAAATCCTCTCTTTCATAAGTGAAACTGAAGATCCCATTATCCGGACCTACAAAAAAGAAGTCTTTAGTTTTTATCAACATCGGCTGACGCTGGCTTCCCACTCCCGGATCCACAACCGCCAGATGAATGGCTCCTTTGGGAAAATATCTGTAGAAATTGTTCAGAGCAAAGGAGGCGCCAAATACGTCACATGAATCAATATCGTGTGTGATGTCCACGATTTCAGCTTGCGGGTTGATCCTTTTGATCACCCCTTTGGCTGCACCTATATAGCCGTCCTTGGTGCCGAAATCTGTGAGCAGGGTTATTATCTTGTTTCCCATTTATATTTTGAAAACTATTGATCAAAGAAAAGAATTATTGAAGAAGTATCTTCGAGTGCGCAAGCAAGCTTGCGCAGTCCCTTCCTTACACTTTTTCAACATTCCTGTAAGGTTATCCTTAGCCGACAATTTCTTGGATCATAAATCCAAAAGAGTTAATCCTGTCTCGGGGTCAGGCTTTCTTTCTACTTTGCTTTCAGAGGGAATGATTATGAATTCACCAGTGCCGGAGATGGTGGCAGAGAAAAGATGCCCGCAGAATGCCTTCATATCAGAACCTGCCGCGCTCACATGGGCGTGCACAAAGGGTTTGCCTTCTACATAAGCGATGCTTCCGGTGAGGTTGCTAAATTCCAAATCATCTCCAATGAATTTCTTTACATATTCCTTTTTTGCCGAATCGTAATATCCTAAGGTCAGATCCCTGAACGCTCCCAAACCAAAAACAAAACCGCCCAAGATCTTCTGCTCCTCCACAAAAGAAGACAGGCTTTTTATTACCTCCTCTCCTTTAACCAACCTTACCAAATAACCATTTTGAGTTTTTCTGAAATGCATTTCGTCACTCCTGTAATTGACTTAACTCTTCTGCTGGCGGATCAGGGGATCAGATCGATTCCTGAATTTATCCTGTATGAGTATTTGGAGTGTTCACCTTTAGGTGAACCATGTAAAAGCTCTTTGAGTTTCGATAGCTTTCGGGTCAAGCTGAAGCTTGACACTCCAGTAAAATCTTTCCCGGCTTGACTTTTTTAGAACCCCTTTATCAATCTCCGGAACCTCATAACTATGAAGTTCGATTATCCTCTTTTTCAACTTCTCGAAGAGCCTATCTTTAGTTTTAATTATCAACAGAGCTTCTTCTTCCGTGCTAATCTGCCCTTTCCAGCGAAATACAGATTTCATTCCGGGAACAATATTCACACAAGCTGCTAATCTTTCTTTCACCAAAGCTTGAGCTATTTTTTCGCCTTCCTTTTCAGATGCAGCAGTCACAAAAACAACAATATAATCTGTCATCTGTTGATCTTCCTTTTTAGAACCTGTTCAATTCTATCCACCTTGCCTTTTATTCTGTTTCTTGCTCCCTTCCGGTCGTCTATGGTCATCACCATATACACTCTTTTGCAATCCTTCATCATCGCTTGATGGCATTTTTTGATCACCTTGAAAACACCATCCCAACTTCCCTCTATCACGGTGCTCATGGCAGAGGTGCGATAAGGCAGACCACTTCTGTCCACAATATTTATCATTTTTGCTACATATTTCCCCACTGATACCCCTTTGTCCAAAGGGAAAATGCTAAAAGAAACTAACATTAGAGCCTCCTTGATGGGCATAGAGTTTAACCGGTTTTATGCTTCTTTACCTCACTCCCTATCTCTCCCTCTCCCCACCCTTGGCAGAATTTTCAACATGGAATGGAGAGGAGGACTGTGGAATGAGATTTAATCTTGAAGAAAAATCTTACCCCTTCCATCTCACATCCAAATCTCTGGCAGCCTTGCCTTCATCTAACCGGGTAACCGGTGTATTGTGTGGGGCAGATTTGACTATTTCAGGATTCTTTTCGGCTTCTTCTGCAATTTGAATCATGGCCTGGATAAATTCATCCAGACTCTCCTTGCTTTCAGTCTCGGTGGGTTCTATCATCAAAGCTTCGGGAACGATCAGGGGGAAATATACTGTTGGTGCATGCAGTCCAAAATCCAAAAGCCTTTTGGCGATGTCCAAAGTCTTTACTCCTTTGGTTTTTTGATTTGTTCCAGAAAAAACCACCTCGTGTTGACAATGGTCAGGATAAGGAAGGTGATAATGCCCTTTGAGACTTTCTTTCAAATAATTAGCGTTGATAACTGCATTCTCACTGACTTCCCTTAAGCCGGATGCTCCGTTTTGCCGGATATAGCAATAGGCTTTCACCAATACTCCAAAGTTACCATAGAAACTATGCATTCTTCCGATCGAATCGGGACGCTTGAAATCAAAGTAATATTCCTCCACCCCCTTCTTATTTATTCTTTTAGCCACCAAAGGGACAGGAAGAAAAGGAGCCAAGTTTTCTTTCACTCCCACTGGCCCTGAACCTGGACCACCTCCACCATGGGGCGTGGAGAAGGTCTTATGCAGGTTGAAATGAACTACATCAAACCCCATATCTCCTGGCTTAGCCATACCCATCATGGCGTTTAGATTGGCTCCGTCCATGTAAAGGAGTGCTCCGGCATCGTGGATCATTTGGGAAATCTCCGATATTTGAGACTCAAAAAGACCCAAGGTATTGGGATTGGTCAGCATCAAAGCTGCAACCTCTTCGTCGGTTGCCCTTTTCAGTTCCTCCAAATCGACCAGTCCCTTTTCATTGGATTTGATCTGAACTGTGGTATGCCCCGATGTGACCACGGAGGCCGGATTGGTGCCGTGAGCTGAGTCGGGAATGATGATCTTGGATCTGGGATTCCCTTTTTTCTTATGATAAGCATGGATCATCAACAAACCCGCCAATTCCCCTTGCGCTCCAGCGGATGGCTGCAAGGTTATCTCATCCATTCCACCAATCTCTTTGAGATACTCTCCCAGCTCAAACATTAATTTTAACGCGCCTTGACAAGTTCCTTCGGGTTGCTGAGGATGAAGATACGAAAATCCAGGAAGGCGTGAAAGGGTTTCATTTATTTTGGGATTATATTTCATGGTGCAGGAACCCAGAGGATAGAATCCCTTATCCACATGATGGTTCATAATGGAGACTCTGACAAAATGCCTGACCACATCCACCTCGCTGACCTCTGGTAGGAGAGGCTCTTTTTCTCTAATTTTCTCCTTAGGCAATAACTCTTCTATCTTCTTCTCAGGCACATCCAATTGAGGCAAGGAATACCCGTTTCTTCCGGGTGAAGAAAGTTCAAATATCAGTTTTTCGCTCATCTATTCAAAACTCCGTGATTGTAATCTTGTCCAGCAGGTCTTCTCAGGTTTCTGGAAAAATTACCCAACTGTAGTTGCTCGATTTATCGAGCTTATAAGGAGCCCAATAAATTGGGCAACTACAATCGGTCTCCTTTTGTCGGGTAGCTCTCCCGCCAGAGGCGGGGGCGCAACCCGACATAGATATTTTCATCCGTTTAATCCGCTCCATCCGTTGACCCTTTAATCCGCTGATCCTTCTTTCAATTCCTCGATCTTTTCCCTCACCCAGCTGCTATCCTTAGAGTCGGGGTGATCTATTAAGAATTTTTGATAAAGCTCTAAAGCTTTGGCGGTATCAGCGGCTTGGGCATAGGCGTAGGGAATATATATTTCAGCATCCTGAGCCATTTTGCTTTCCGGATATTTCTCCAAAAAATTCTTGAAGGCATCTACAGCTTCAGGATAGTCTTTCTTTCTAATTTCCAGCCAGGCTATGTTAAAGAGCGCATCTTGTGACTTCCCCTTTTCATCTTCCGGATCCAAATCCACCACTTTTTGGTAGTAGTAAAAAGCCTCGTCATACCCTCTGCGCGCTTCATATTTATCCGCCAACTTAAAGGCAAGCTCCACATCGGTTGAATCTGCTTGAAATCTATTTCTTATATCTTCCAGGGTTTCTTTACCTTCTAAGTAATTTCGAATGGTCGACACGAACTCTTCTGGCGGAAGATAACCGTAAATTCTGTCTATCTCCTCACCCGAGCTCTTCATGAGTATGATGGTGGGAAAACCAGCAATTTCATACTGTTCCCCTACGGCAGTATCTTTCTTAGCCTCAGCCTTCACAAAGATCATGTCTCTGGACAAAGCGATCACATCTTCGCTAGTAAAGGTTGAATCCTCCAACCTCTCACACCACTTTCACCCATCTGACCAAAAGTCAGCGATTATGTACTTGCCTTGATCCTGGGCAGTTTTCAAGGCATCGTCCAAAGAGGAAGCCCATTCGATTCCCTCAGGCACTTCCTGGGTACAGGAGCTAAAAAGAATTGCTCCCAAAAACAAAACTGCTATCACCAAAGCTTCCCTTTTCATTTGTGCTTCTCCCGCTAAGAGTTAAATGATTTAAAGGGTGGGTCAAAGATCGCCCACGGTTTGTTCTTTTATGGCCATGCTTTCTTCATATTTATCCGCAGGAACATAGATTCTGTAGCCGCCTTTCCCCTTAGTCGCATAACCCAATCCTTCTTCTAAGAAGCTCCCCAGAGATTTTATATAGCAGGGGATATTGGCATTCTCCAAAGTCTCCTTTAGAAACTCTGCATAGACACGATTGCGAGTGCTGTATAAAAGAACCAGATTTTCAGGTTTATCCTCCACCCTTAAATCCTCCGCCTCCTCTTCTTCCGGAAGCTCGTCCACTAAATCGCATTCGCAGTCAGGACATCTTTTTGTCCCCGGACTGTATTCAGCCTTACATAAAGGACAGAACGGCATAATTCTTTTCTCCAAATAAGACTGTAGAAAAACCCTTTGTCATCTCTTTAATTTCATGAGAAGCCTAAAAGCATAAAATAGGTTTCTGGATCAAAATCCAAAACTTTCTTCAGCGGTTTTATGGTCTGCCTGAAGGCAGACACTCCCGACTGCCTTTCCCAAAACCATCTTCTATTAAAGACCATTCACCAATTGCTCTTTGATCTTTCGACTCTCTTCATATTTTTCTTCTGGAACATAAATTTCAGCTTGCCCCGACAACGGCTCAAGGGTCGCCATTATCCCTCCCGCACTCTTCACCAAGCATGGTATATCATTAAATTCCAATGTTTCCTTTATAAGAGTGGCAGATACTAGATCTTGAGCGACACAAAGAAATACGAACTTCGATTCTTTTTCAACCGCCAGCTTTGGCTCGTCCAACTTTTTCACCAGGTCTGCTCCGCAATCGGGGCATTGTTCTATTCCCGGTTTATACTCGTATCTACAATTTGGGCAAAACATAATCCATTTCAAGTATTTTGCAAAAACACAGTTTTTCCACTCTGGTGTGCTTGCCCCGAACCGTGCGGTTTAGAGGCTTATAGAATCATTGTTGTTTTTAGCACTTCGCAAAAACAAAGTTTTTTGCACTCCAGGAGTGCAACAATTCATTGTTGCTATTTAAACCAATTTTCTCAACTCATCCACCAAATAATCGATCTCTTCTTCAGTTCTCTTTTCGGTAACGCACATCAGAAGACAATTCTTCAGTTTTCGATCGAACTGTGATAAATCGGTTCCAGCAAAGAGATTTCTTTTCATAAGTGATCCTATTATTCTCTTCGGTGGGATCGGCGTTTGGACTACAAATTCTTTGAAGAAGGGCGCATCGAATCTCTTTTTGAATCCTTCCATTTTGGTGATTTCGTCAAAAGCGTAGTGGCTTTTGTGTAAGCACAATTCAGCTACCTTTTTGATTCCGGATTTCCCGAGGAGGGAAAGGTAAACACAAGAAGCTAAGGCGCACAAAGCCTGATTGGTGCAGATGTTGGAGGTGGCTTTTTCTCTCCTTATGTGCTGCTCTCTGGTCTGAAGGGTTAGAACGAAGCCCCTTCTTCCCTGAGTATCAGTTGTGGCGCCCACAATCCTTCCCGGCATCCTTCGGACCAAATTTCGTTTGCTGGCAAAATAACCGAAGTATGGCCCTCCAAAGGATAGATTGTTTCCCAAAGCCTGCCCTTCGCCCACCGCAATGTCAGCGTTATATTCACCTGGAGGTTTCAAAATTCCTAAAGAGATCGGATCACAGACTAAAACCAAAAGAGCGCCCACTGAATGAGCCATAGGTTCTATATCTTCGATATTTTCAATCAATCCAAAAAAGTTGGGGCTTTGTAAGATCACGCAGGCGACCTTTTCGGAAATGCTTTTCTTGACCGCCTCAAGATCAACCAACCCATCAATTGAAGGCAGAGTTTTTACCTTGAGCCTGATTGATCCACAATAAGTAGAAAGAACTTCCTTATAGCTGGGATTGAGTGAGCCGGCCACCAGAACCTGCTCTCTTTGGGTCTGCCCGTGAGCCAACAAAGCCGCCTCCGCCACTGCCGTGGCTCCGTCATACATGGAGGCGTTGGCTACATCCATCCCGGTTAGCTCACAGATCAGGGACTGAAATTCATATACGGTCTGAAGTGTACCCTGACTCACCTCCGCCTGATAAGGCGTATAAGCCGTGTAATATTCTGATCTGGAGATTATGTGATCCACAACTGCAGGGATGAAATGATCATATGCTCCTCCTCCTAAGAAGCTGATGACCTGAGAAGTATTTTTGTTTTGAGAAGATAATTCCGTTAAAAGCCTGCTCAGCTCAGGCTCGGATAGAGGTCGAGGAAGATTTAATTCTTTTTTAAGGCGGATGGATTCAGGAATGCATTGAATCAGGTCTTCAAAACTTGCCACCCCGATTCTTTTCAGCATCTCCTCTCTGTCATGTTCGGTATTGGGAACGTTGCTCATATGATACCATAATCTTAATCAGGAAATGGACGGTGCAGCTCCAAAGAAGCTAAAGCAGTGTGGACAAAGGCAAACTCTACGAATGAATTTAAGACTTAGTTTTTTCTTAGAGGAGCTGACGCCAAACCATACGGGTTTCCTCCCGGCTGGGGGTTCCATGATCAAGCTTTGCTTTCCACCAGTTTCCTATAATCAGCAGAAGAGAGTAAAGCCTCAAGCTCTTTTGGATCTTTCACCTTGATCTTGATGATCCATCCTTGTCCGTAAGGGTCCGAATTTATCAGGTTGGATTGCGATTCCAGTTGGGTGTTAACCTCGGTCACCTCGCCGGAGAGAGGTGCAAAAAGATCGGAAACTGCCTTTACCGCCTCAATCACCCCGAAAGGCTTCATCTGCTCCACCTGTGTTCCCACCTGCGGCAGCTCCACAAAGACCACATCCCCCAACTGTTTTTGAGCATAATCTGTAATCCCCACCGTGACCTCATCTCCTTCCACCTTCACCCACTCATGCTCTTTAGTATATTTCAGATCGTCCCTTATTTCCACCTTTACTTCCACGATTCCTCCTTGGATCTAAAGTATTCGCGTTATTAGTTTATCGTTTACGAAGCTCGTATCGATACTCGTTAGTCGAAACCCGATGTTCGAAAAAAACCGAAACTTCGATTGACCAGCTTCGAGCAACGATACGAGCATCGTCACCGTGAACCGAACATTCCTCAAATTAATATTTTCCCACCTCCTCCAATTTTTCTTTGAACAAATCTTCCACGAAAGAGGTGCCAAATCTGCCACTTATAAATCTTTTGTCCGAAAGGATTTTCCTATGAAATTCGATGGTGGTTTCCACTCCTTCGATGATGAACTCCTCTAAAGCCCTTCTGGCTTTCAAAATCGCCTCCTCCCTTGTCTTTCCATGGGCAATCAATTTAGCAATCATCGAATCATAGAAAGAGGGGATTTCGTACTTAGCATAGGCATGAGTATCCACACGGATGCCGTGACCGCCGGGAATGTGAAAGCTGGTGATAACTCCAGGGCAGGGAAGGAAGTCTCTTTGAGGATCTTCAGCATTTATCCGACACTCGATAGCGTGTCCCTTCAAAGAGATATCCTCTTGCGAAAGAGCAAGTTTTTCCCCATAGGCCAGACGAATTTGTTCCTTTATTAAATCTATATCCGTGACCTCCTCGGTGACTGGATGCTCTACCTGAATCCGGGTATTCATCTCCATGAAGTAGAAGTTCCTGTCCTCATCTAATAGAAACTCCATGGTCCCCGCACTCTGGTAGCCCACGTTTCCTGCACCATCTGTCGCCGCCCTTCCCATCCTTTTACGCAGATCGTCATCCAGAACTGGGGATGGGGATTCTTCCAGAAGTTTCTGATGTCTCCTTTGGACGGTGCAATCTCTCTCTCCCAGATGAATGATATTTCCGAAGCCATCGCCCAGAATTTGAAATTCTATATGCCTGGGATTGGGGATATATTTCTCGACGTAAATTGCAGGATTACCGAAAGCGCTTCCCGCTTCCAATTGTGCCATCTCCAGTCCTTTTTTCAACTCATCCTCATCCCTGACAATTCTCATTCCTTTCCCTCCTCCCCCATAGGCAGCTTTGATGATAACCGGAAAGCCTATTTGGTAACAGATGCTTAAAGCTCTTTCCACCGACTCCACCACTCCTTCGCTTCCTGGTATGACAGGGACGCCTGCATCGCGCATGGTCTTTTTTGCCCAGGCCTTGTCCCCCATCAACCTGATCATCTCAGAGGAGGGACCAATGAATTTCATATCACAAGATTCGCAGATCTCGGCAAAATCGGGATTTTCAGCCAGAAAACCGTAGCCGGGATGGATGGCATCTGAGTTGGTGACCTCGGCTGCACTGATTATTCTTTTAGGGTCCAAATAGCTATCCTGGGATTTGGCAGGACCTATGCAGACATCTTCGTCTGCAAAGCGGACATGGAGAGAACCTCTGTCTGCCTCGGAAAAGATGGCCACCGTGGCTATGCCCAGCTCCTTGCAGGCGCGGATGATACGGAGTGCAATCTCTCCGCGATTGGCGATCAATATCTTTTTAAACAAGGGTACTCCCAACTAATTCTTCCCCAGATGAGCGGATGCCCACTTGTGAGGCTACACCCCATCTAGGAGATTGCAGTTCCCTATGGTGGCTAATTCCAAATCCAAAATTCCGATAAAACTGCTTTAAGACTCCTTCTTCTGAGCGGCTTTCTGAAATTCATCCCATCCCCGATCGGACGCACCCATAATTCCCTTAACCCTGAGCTCAAAGTCAGAGGGATTAGTTGCCTGAAGGAGTGCCTCTTCATAAGAGATCATCTCTTTCTTATAAAGATCCATGATGGATTGATCGAAAGATTGCATGCCGTATTGAATGGCACCGCTTTCGATAAGCTCAGGGATCAAAGAGGTTTTAAGAGGATCAACTACGTATTCGCTTACCAAGCCCGTGTTCACCAAAACCTCCACTGCCGGAACCCGCCCCGGACAATCGGATCTGGGCAAAAGCCTTTGGCAGATTATGGCCCTCAGGGTGGCGGCCAAAAGAAGTCTGATCTGCTGATGTTGATGCGGCGGAAAGAAAGAGATAATTCGGTTCACCGTCTCCACCGCATTCAGAGTATGTAAGGTGGTTAATACCAGGTGTCCGGTGTCTGCAGCGGTCAAGGTTATGGACATGGTTTCCAGATCTCTGATCTCTCCCACCAAGATCACGTCTGGGTCCTGACGAAAAGCGTGCCTTAAGGCGGCGATGAAGGATTCCGTGTCCGCACCCACCTCCCTTTGAGAGATGATGCTTTTCTTGTTGCGATGGATGTACTCTATAGGGTCCTCGATGGTCAGGATGTTCTCTCCTCGAGTGGAATTGATGTGGTCAATCATGGATGCCAATGTGGTGGACTTCCCACTCCCGGTGGTTCCGGTGAGGATAATCAATCCTCTTCTATGATCGGCTAAATTCTTAAGCACCGGAGGTAAATTCAGTTCCTCAAATGAGGGAATAATGGTATTCACCGCTCTGATGGCAACACCCGCGGTTCCTCTCTGCCGGTAAAAGTTGATCCTGAAACGCCCCATCTTGGAGACGCTTAATGCCAGATCCAACTCGCTCCTTTGAAGAAACCTTTTTTTCTGATCTTCGTTTAGGATCTGGTTCATTATCTCTTCCATTTCCTGAGGACTCACGGGTTCTTCCGCAATAGTACGAAGCATACCGTCAATACGCAAAGTTGGTCTAACCCCGATCCGGATATGAAGATCCGAAGCTTTGGTGGAAAGCATCTGTTCCAACATCTGTTTTAAAGTCATATTTCCCCTCCTTTTTGTTCATATCATGTTCATCCAAGCCGTTGTCCAGCTCAGTTCTTAGCTTTTCTACCACTAACTTCGACATAAACATAGGGGTTATTAACTTTGCTTGCCAAAATAATTGGATACTATTCCAAGAACACAAGTAGGCTTAAATCCAAAATTTCACGCTGCCATTACGCTGGTTCAATCAAAAAGAGGGTTTGTCCGAACTCCACCGGTTTGGCATTTTCCACCAGTATCTTGGCCACTCTCCCCGCTACCTCGCACTCTATCTCGTTCATAAGTTTCATGGCTTCGATTATACAAACTACCTGTCCCGCTGCAATCTGCTGGTTTAGCTCCACATAAGGTTTGGCATCCGGAGTGGGAGCCCGGTAGAAGGTCCCCACCATAGGGGATTTTATGGGAACCAGGTGGTCTGTCTCCTCTACCACCTTTGGTGGCTGCGGAGGAACGGTTTGAGTCTTTGGTGTCGGTTCACTTTTAGGTTCCACGGTGATGCTGGTCACCGATTGGTCAGGGGATGGATTGTTTTCCTGTTTGGGCTTTTTGGTGATTCTCACCTTTTGTCCCCAACCCCCTACCTCCAACTCACCAATGTTTGATTCCTCCACCAGTTTTATCAATTTTCTAATTTTAGAAACCCGCATAAGTACCCCCTCAGTTTTGAGGGTTTTTGTAGAGCAAAAAAATCTGCACTTAATTGTCAAAAGCTCTTATTCTTTTGTAAAAATCACGGGTGGGGACAAGCCCCGCCCCTACAATTACTTAATATAATTCAATTAAGTTCTTTTCTGCTTTGGTCAGGATTTCGCATCCTTTCTTAGTGACCAATACGTCATCCTCTATTCTTATTCCACCCCAGTTGGGGATATAAATTCCCGGCTCGATGGTGATAATCATCCCCGGTTGCAGAAGCTGTTCGTTTCTCGTGTTTATCGCGGGGTTATCATGAATCACCAGTCCTATCCCATGTCCTAAACCATGTCCAAAATACTTTCCATATCCAGCCCTTTTAATTACCCCTCGGGCCACTTTGTCTAAGTCGCATGCTCTCATTTTCGGTTTGATTCTGCCTAAGGCTTCTCTCTGGGCTTTCAAGACTATGTTATACAGATTTTTTTGCCGTTTGTTTGCTTTTCCCACCACCACGGTTCGGGTCAAATCAGCAGTATAACCCTCATAAACCGCCCCCATATCCAGAGTGACCAAATCTCCTTTTTCAATCTTTTTGCCTGAAGCCCTCCCATGCGGCAGAGCGGATCTTTTTCCAGAAGCCACGATGGTCTCATAGAGGGGAGTGGTTGAACCATATCTTTTAAATCTATATTCGATCTCTGCAGCTATGTCCTGTTCCTTCACTTTAGGTTTTATAAAATCCAGAATCTCGAAAAAAACCTGATCAGTTATTTTTACCGCTTTTCTTATTTTATCAATTTCGATTTGATCCTTTTTCACCGAGACGGATTCAATTAAGTTTTCGGTGGGAACCAACAGGCAATCCGGCAAAAGGGCTTTCAAGTTACGATAAGTCCCACAACTGAGGTGATTGGACTCGAAACCAAGTTTTAATCTTTTTGGCTTAAACAACGATAGGGTGGGAAGGGTCTGAATAAGATCCCTTTCCGCTATCACTGTCTTTAAATACTTAACCTGCTCCCTGGACTGCTCTTTGTATCGAAAATCGGTCAAAAATATCGATCCGTTTGGGGAAATCAAAACCAGTCCATTGGTGCCAGTGTATCCGGAAAGATAGCGGACATTAGGCAGAAAGGTGACCAAAAGAAGATCTAATTTTTCGCTTTCCAAAATTTCTTTTATTCTTTTGATTCTATTTCTCATCTGGAATTCCTTTGAGGTTTTGCGAATCTCTCCCTTCTGGAAGAAAGTTTTGCCTCAAGTTCCGTGATTCTTTTCTGAGCTTCCAAGTCCGAGAAATCCTTTTGAAGAATCCTTTTATAAATCTCCAAGGCGATTGTGGTATGTCCCTGTTTGGCATAAACCTCCGCCATGGATTTGGTTTCAAAAAAGATTTTCCTCTCTTTTTCGGAGACCTCCTCCGTTTTTACGTCAGCTTCCTTTCTCGATTCCTGGGGATAAGGGTTCTTCGGTTCGTCCGACTTTGACTGTTCCAAGATTTTTTCCTCCGTGATTACCCCCTTTCCATGTTTGACAAACGATAATATTTTAATTTTACCATGTCAAGCAAAAATTCTGAAGTCGTCCCATATTTTCTGTAAAGGTATGAACCGTATGAAGGATACCAAATGTGCAAGAAGGTCAACGGAATCCAAAGGAGAAGAATAGGACATTGGTTCAGAGTGCCCTCAGCCTGAACCTTATTGATTTTTGCATAAACAATGGAACATCTCCATTTTCAAGCCCTTGAACGTTTGATCTCAAGACACAGAAGTCGTGCAGAAATGTCGGAGGCTACAGTTGCCGTAGCGCCCGATCTTTGTTTACCCTGAGCATAGTCGAAGGGTGTCGGGCGTAGATTTCTCGGGACCAAGTCTCAAGGTAGAGGTAAATTGTTCCTTTACTTATACAAACCTCAATAATTGGTCGGGAGTGAGCGGTCCCCCCTAATCAATACGAAAAACCCCAGCCCTGTTTAAAGTTAGGGCTAACATTAGAACATCAGATGGATCGAAAGGTAAGGACTAACAACCGGGTGGGGGACCGTCTTTGAACAGATAGTTGATCAGATAAACCACATCAGCGCTATTGATGATCCCATCACAATTACAATCCCCAGCCTCCAAAGGCTCAGGAGCGGGTCCGCCTTTAAAGAGGTAATTTATCAAATACACAACGTCAGCCGAATTGATCACTCCATCTCCGTTGGCATCGCCACGCAAAGTCTGAACATACTTTATGGTGGCGTAGTCGCCGAAACCGTAGCCGGTCACATAGACTTTGCCGGAATGAGATACAGCTATGGCAGAAGCGTCGTCAAGCCCGTGGTCTGGCCCATCGTACCTTATTACCCAAGCGCCTTCTCCATTGGGATAATACTTTATGGTGACGTAATCATCGTCTGGGTTAGCGTTGCAGCTGTGGCCTGTCACATACACACTTCCAAAATCATCTAAAGCTATAGCATCTCCAGAATCAAACAGGTTTCCTGGGCCATTGTAGCCTCTCACCCAAGCGGTATCTCCATTCGGGTAATATTTAATAGTGATAATGTTGGTGGAGGATCCATAGCTCATGCCTTCTCCTGTCACATATACACAACCAGAAGCATCTACAGCTATGGCCTTAGCTATATCCAAAAGATTTTCCCCGGTTCTGTATATTCTTACCCAAGCTGTATCTCCATTTAGGTAATACTTTATAGTGGTATAGTCAAAGCGTGTTCCAGGGTTAAAACTTTTTCCGGTCACATAAACATTCCCCGAATTATCTACGGCTATGGCATACGCCTCATCCACATAATATGACTCTCCGTCATATCTTCTTACCCAGGCGGTGTCTCCATTACCGTAGTATTTTATGGTGGCGTAGTCATAGTGTGTTCCAGGGCCAATACTACGTCCGGTAACGTAGACATTAGAAGCCCTTACAGCTATTGCCCAGGCATAATCATCTGCACTCCCAGTTCCATCATACGTTTTTACCCAATCCTGATTCCCTTCTGCATCATACTTTATGGTTGCATAGTCATAGTTTGTGCCATTCGAGCTGTATCCGGTTACATACACATTCCCCAAACTGTCTACAGCTATACCATTAGCGACATCATCCTTGTTTCCGGGTCCGTTATATCTTCTGACCCAACCAACTTCTCCATTGGGATAATACTTTATTGTGGCGTAGTCATGATTTGTCACACTGTCATAACTTGGTCCTGTCACATAGACATTGCCAGAAACATCTACTGCGATAGCATGACCCACATCACCTCCGCTTCCTGGTCCGTTGTACCTTCTCACCCAAGCAGTCTCTCCGTTAGGATAGTATTTTATAGTGGCGTAGTCCTCCCATGACCCACTTACCCAACTATATCCAGTCACATAGACATTGTCACAACCATCTACCGCTATGGCATAAGCAACATCCTCGTAGCCGCCATTATATCTTCTCACCCAGGCGGTGTCAACCTGGGCAAAAGTGGGCGTTGTTACCAAAAGCAAAATCACTAAAATGAATAACTTTTTTGCCATTTTTGGCTCCTTTTTTTGAAGTTAGGGGGTTGACCAAACTCTATCTCTTGGGTATCGTGAAATCAATAGAAGTATAACTCAAAAATGGAAAAAGGCAAAGGAAATTTTAAAAATCGAATAACGAATTCAGATTAAGAATGCAATTCCCAGTCCTGTGATCCTGGAGACCACTTTATAGGGGGGAATGCGTATGCACTCATTCGAGTTTTGAATAATCCCCCCATGAAAATTATTGCCGACGATGCTAAAAGCACAAATAGACCCAGAAGGATAGCGAGGATAGTTTGTAACAAAGCTAAAAGAGTTGGATTTTTTAAAAAACTCACCTTTAAACACCTTTTAGAATTTTACTTCTGCTTCATTCAGGTGCTCCTCTCCTGCTGTCCAATTCCCTTTGGTGAAGAACACTACCGGGAAGGAAGGGGCAGGCTTGACCTCTAAGACCTCTTCTGTCAAGTGACGAAGACTATCACACTTTTGCCTTTGCTTTATGTGCCACAACCACTAATCTCTTAGCTTTGTGGTCGTATGGCGCACCAGCCAGATCCCCGTAAACCTCGATTGTGTTAAAGCCTGATTTACTTAAGAGCATAGTCAGCTCAACCGCCGAGTACATACGGAGTGCGAGCTTGAATTCCTCGGCTTTTCCATCTTTCAACATGATCCAACGATTCTCAATCCAGTTCCAGTTTTTCGAAATTTTCCGCTCCTCTAACATAATTGCTCCATCTATCTCTTGCCAATCGCGCTCACGGAATATCCGAGCAAGTATCTCTTTCCCCATAGTATCAATCAGAAAGACGCCACCATCTTTCAGCGATCGATACATGTTCTTTATGACCAGTTCGTCGTCTTTTGCATCTTCAAAATAACCAAAAGACGTGAAAAGATTGATCGCCGCATCAAAAGTATCGGGTCTGCAGAAACGCCTCATGTCCTCCTGAATGAACTTAACTTTCAGCTTTTCAGTTTCTGCCTGCTTCTGCGCTTGCTCCAAATATATTTGGGTTCTGTCGACACCCACCACGGAGAAGCCACGCCGGGCCAGTTCCAATGAATGTCTCCCAGGTCCACAACAAAGGTCAAGAACGGAAGCTCCCGGAGTAATCTTTAGCAAGGAAAGGAGGTTGGCTACCTCCTCCGGCGCATTTTCCCAGCGTTCCTTAGCAAATAGAAATGGAGCCCATTTTTTCCAAAAAGTATCTTGCTCATACCATATCTTCACTGCTTGGCACCTCCTTAAGCTAATGGCCGGAGAGATAATTTACCACCGCTTGGCGCTCAGCCTCATTGAGCCTGGCACCCTTGCGGATCATTCGATTAACGGTCTCCTCCCAGCCGGCTTTGTCTTTTCTGGCTTTGTGAACACGATCAAGTCCGTGGCAGGAGTTGCAACGTTCGTTCACCAGCTTCTCGCCGTCCGGCGATGGCTTGCCTGTTTCGGTTTCAACTGGTAGCTCATCTATATTGGACCATTCGTTGAAGCCTCCGTCATAATTTTTCACTTTCGGATAACCAAGAATGTGTTTAAGCATAAAATAGCTATGAGCCGACATCAGACCCTGTCCGCAGGATACTATGATTGTCTTGTCCGGAGTGGCTCCAAGTTTTTCATACGCCTGCTTCAATTCATCCTTGCTCTTCCAGGTACCATCGTCTTCGAGGTCTTCACCCCAGAAATGGTTTATCGCTCCTTTGATGTGTCCGTTCCTCTTCCAGAATCCCTTCTCGCCTGTATACAGTTGCACCGGTCTGACGTCTAACAAGATCCCGGAACCTACATTGACCAATTCCTTAACCTCCTCCAACGTGGCCCTAACTTCTTCATTAAGTTTAGATGGTAAGGCGTATCCAACAGGATTTATCATAGGATAGTCTTGAGTAACAGGACGCTTTTCTTTCTGCCATTTGTCAAATCCACCGTCCAATATGCCAAAAGAGCTATGTCCCAAAAAGTCCAGAGCCCAAATCAGGTAGGTGGCTTTGTAATCGTTTTGTTCAGCATAGACAACGATCATCGTCTTTTCATTCACTCCCATTTTCCCCAGCATAATGGCTGAGGCTTCAGGTGGCGTAAGCTTCACCGGAACACCATGGTCAGCCAATCTCATAGTCTCCAGGTTGAAATAGACCGCTCCGGGGATGTGATCCTGCCAGTAGTCCTTTATCTCCCCACGGACATCTATTACTCTCAGATTCTCTTTTGATAGGTTCTCATTCAGCCACTCTGTGCTCACCAACTTCGAAGGGGGTCCTTCAGACAGAACTGGAATGACGAATGCTACTGCTAAAACGAGGAACAATCCTGAAAAGCATGGCCAGATAGAAGATTTTGTGTGCTTCATGGCTTTCTCCTTTCTGTATGTTAGTTTTTTTCTCCCTTCTGTCAATGTCTTCCGGGTCAACCTTCCAAGGAGCTTGTTCTATGTTCGATCCTGAGATTAATTATGCGCCTCTCAGCACGCCCTTTCGGGCTTCCCTTCGATAAGTGCGCGTAGGAGCTGTATTCGCCCGATGTGCAAGGCGGTATGTGCTGAAGTAATGAAAAGCCAATGTGCCACGCTCAGACCCTCTTCCGATGTTGGCGGTACCGAGCTAAAATCTCTGTCATTAAGAGATGCAATATATTCATGACTTTTTTCACGGACCTCACGCATCCACGCAAGCACGCTCGTCACAGAATCCACAGACTGACGAATCCTCTCAACGGAGGACCACTCTGTACCGAAGACATCAAACTGGGGCGGTATTATTGACTCTTTAAACCCTTGAAGGAATCTCCCTATATGTGTCCGTTCCCTATGCGCGATGTGCCCCACATGCCAAAGAATACAGAGGCTGTTTGGATCGGGAACCCAAAAAAGCCGTTCCTCAGTTAATCCGTCAATCTCTCTGAGCGGATCAGCATACCAGAAACCCTTTCCATACAAGAAATGAGCGATGGCTTTCCATTCCGACATAGTTCCTCCTTCCCAATTCATGCCATATAATGTTTTGCGGATAAAAGAGGTCCTTAATATTTTGCGATTTGGTTGTGTCCGGTGGGTGGATCTTTTGTTTTATGTCGTACTAAGTCGCCCATTGCTATTCCTCTTTCACGAAACTATATGTTCTTTTGCCTTTTCTCAACAATCTAAACAATCCTCCATCTGTAACCTTCGATATTGTCTCCTTTTCTTTCATGTGATGATCACTGAACGACAGAATCCCATTTGGCTTCAATACTCGATGTAACTCTTCAAGGACTCCATCAGGGTCGCTCAAATCGTGAAAGGTATCGTACAATAGTACCACATCCACGCTGCCTTCCGGCAATCCGGTCCTGCAATCGGAATGGATTGTTTTAACATTGGTAAGTCTGTTTTTTGAAGCCATCTTCTGGACTTTCTGAATCCCTAATGGATGGATATCCAGGGCGTAAATCTTCCCTGATTCGCCCACCAATTCGGCAAGAGGATTTATATAACTCCCCGGACCACAGCCATAATCGAGTACCCGAAAGCCTGGCTTTATTCCAACCTCTTTCAAAATCCTCACCCGGGGATAAAGCAAGTCGCGGAGTTTGAATTCCAAAGACATCCATTTGAAGTGGAAATTGGGCATTGGTTTGTCCATGGTAGTTCCCTTCTGTTTTTCTTTTAAAAGGCGATTTGGCACGCCGTTCCACGGATAAAAGAAATTTGCGGTAGGAAATTTGTTGCACTCTGTAATTTCCTTTCATCCGCTGTTACGTGATTCAAAGAGCAAAATTGCGAAGCAGTTCTTGAGTTCACGACGCCAGGTAGAAGATTCATTTATCGATACTAAAACCAGGTCTTCTCTTTATATTCTCTATACTCTCTGTATTTCTTTCTTCTAATATCTTCCAATATATGATGTGTGATACCCAAATGGCTGAGGAGGCGAGCGTGAGGAGACTTTGGGTGAATATGGGAAAGCCTATAATCCATATTATAAATCCCAAATACATCGGATTTCTTATTTTTGAATAGATGCCAGTCATAATCAGCTTTTCCTTATCTTCAAATCCTTTCAGTTTAATGTGTGAAAAAATAAAAAGAAAAACTCCAATTAGAAATGACAACAAGCCAATACATCTAATCCAGTTAGGAATGTTCATTCTCATCGGATCTGAAAAACACATCTGCGCCCAAGAAAACCACAAAATACCCATGACAATAAATATTGAGGTCACAACCTTTTTGTTCTCTGCTAATGAGCTTTTCTTATATTGTAGTATATTAAATACTGTGCGGACCATATAACATACAAAACATATTCCAAACCAGATGAAAAACATTGTTTCCATAAATACGACCTTAAATATATTGCCAGGATTTATTATAAAAGGCGGCGTGAATTCTGTCTACTGAAAAAGAAGCTCCTCAACAGGCGAGCTTGGCGTGAAGAAACGAAGTTTTTTTCACCGCTTTTGGTCCCGGATAACTGATTGCTCCCTCGATATTAATATTTTCTGTTTTGTCGTCAAACATTTCTTTTCTTAAATTCTCTCTCCATATAAAACCAGGTGTCTTGACAATCCTTTAACTGAAGGATCTTTACTCAATGCCAGTAGCAGCTCAGTCGTCTGTCTGAAGAATTTTTCGTCCCAGCTGCGAGACTCTTGAACTTCTTCTGGGATAGAGAGAAATTCCAACCAACCGCAGACGGCATAGATCTCGATAACTTTTATTCCTTCCTTCTCAAAGAGCTCTCTGGCCTCTTCCAGGCCAACAGCCAAGTGTTTCTCTTCATCTTCGTAGATATACCTCGATTTTGTTCTAAGTAAGGCAAGAGCAGAATGGGGATCTTCACGAAACTTGCTGATAGCAGTACCGCATTTATTAACTAAAAATACTGAAATCCTTCCTCCCTTCTTTGTCACTCGTATGAGCTCCTTTGTGGCTTCGATTCCTCCATCCCAACAGAGGACAAAATCGAAACTCTCGTCAGCAAAACCGAGTTTGCAGACATTACACTCCAGGATTTCTACTTTATCCAAGACACCTTCTCTTTTCAATTTCTCCCGAGCAACACTTAGCATCTCGGGTGAGATATCACATAGAGTAACTCGGTATCCCATCTTCGCCAAAGGGAGTGTTATCCTACCGGTACCGCCAGCAGCATCTAAGATCTTCGCATCTTTGTTCTGGGGGAGATGACCTTTTAAAAGCTCCCAGTCCACATGGTGTTCAACGGCGCCCTCAAAAGTCTCATACCATTGATCATATCTTTCGGCGTGCTTATCCCATTTCTTCTTTATACCTTCAATATCTTTAGACTTATCTTTTGACATCTTTCTTCATCTACCTCTTTGTAATGCGATAAACTGATCCAGCCGAATCGAACGATTCAAACCTGTTTTTCACAAACAGCCTTTATCCCACTTCTTCAAAAATCTCTCTGCCTTTTTTCTGGTGGCGGATCTAGTGTTCTTTGATTCTCGCTTTACAAACTGAATTATCTTCTTTTTATCTTTGGCTTGTTCAAAGTATTCACCCAATGATAAAATTGCCTTCCCCTTGATAATGTTCTTGCATTCCGGGCTGTGATGGGTCTTATCTATGCTTAGCAAACTGTTTGTTATCTTAGTTTGTAGTTCTGGTTTTGCCTGACCTATCATGCCAGAATAACCTGCAAGATTGGCTGCGGTAATCATGCTCTCGTCATTAAGCAGTTTGTAGAACTTATCAAATATCTTATCGAACTTGTTTTTAGTGTCCGTCCTGGTAAGATTAGAAATTATGATTATGCCAATGGATTTCATAAAGGTGTTTTCATTGTTTAATAGGTCCACAAAGCTATCCCATTTGGGATATAACATTTTGGGATTTTCCTGACTTAGAAACATCAGTATTTTGCCGCTTTGGTATTTAATTTTAGGTTTTTCTGAGGCGAGCCCCCTAATTACTTCTGAAAGTGATTTTTCATCATTCATTACCTTCCTTGCCGCAATCCGAATCTTTGAATCAAACTTTTTGTTCATACTCAAATCTCCTCATTCTCTATCCCACTTCTTCAAAAATCCCTTTGCTTTCTTCCTTGTCCTTGGACTCCTGCCTTTGATTTTCTCTCAACAAATTCTATTATCTTCTTCTTATTCTTTACTTCTTCGAAGTACTCACTGAACCACTCTATCTGCTAGAAATTAGTTCAATATATTGAAGGATTATTGTATTCAATATCCGTGACTTCCAATCGTATGTAACTGAAATCACCTGAACTCAATTTCCATACTCCTTCACCTTTGATCGGAATCCGAATACCTTTTATCTCTTCGTATTGGTGAATTGGCGTTTCCCAAGTTTCCTTCGCCTTGGTAACTGCACAAAAACGCTCTGCGACAAAATTCGTCAGCTCGCCCTTTTCATCAAAATACAATATCGCAGTAACTGTCACTCCTTTATCACTCATTGTCGCTTTCGCAGAGTTGGCATTGATGGGTTCCCACTGGACATTGTGACTCAAATAGGCAGTTGGAAACCACATAACCTCATTAAGGTATCGCAATAGATTAGCTTCGTCCATCTCCTTTCCCTTTGCATCTGCAACTGTGAATGTGGATAACAACTTGATAAGCATATTTCCTTTACCTTCAAAGTATGAGTCTCTTGCACTTATTGAGAACAATGGAGCAGCTTTCAAAGTTCCATGCCAGATAAAAGAAGGAGGATCAGTTGTATAGTATTGTTCAGCCTTAAAAGGGGTCCATTTTTGGTTTGGCTTTTGTCTGAAAAAACCTTTTTGTCTTAGTCTCACCGTTCTGATTTTTTGCTTGCCTACGATTTGTGCGAATCTTAAGCACCGTTGAACCGATTCGGGCAGTGCTTTCAAACCTGCTTCAGTGACTATTTCTGGTTTTATTTCTCCACTCTTTTTGAAAAGCTCCTCGACTTCATTTTTTACTTTTTGTTTAAACACAACATTGCCAGCAGTTATAACTGATGCCACAACCACGATCAATATCCCCAAAATGATCAATATAATTTTAAGCATTCTTGTTTACTCTTCTGCCTCAATTAGTATTTTGCAATGGCATCGGATTTCGCGTAACATGTCGCACTACATCCTCTCTCATCTCTCATACTGTTTTAGGAATTCCTTTGCAATCTTTTTTGTCTTCGGGCTCTTGCAATTCAATTGTGCCTTGACAAATTCTATTATCTTCTTCTTGTCCGCGGCCTCTTCAAAGTATTCGCCGAAAGATTCTACGGCACCGGCTTTTATCAGGTCCTTGTGTTTCTGATTGGTCTTATCTATGCTCAATAACTTGTTTGTTATCTTTGTCTGAAGTTTCGGTTTGGCCTTGGCAATCTTTCCAGAATTAGCTGTAATGTGTCCAGCCACAACTACACTGTCATTGAGCAGAGTATAATACCTGGCGAATATCTTCTCAAACTTGTTTTCTGTATCAACTCTAACAAGGTTTGCAATTACGTTGATGGCAATGAACTTTAAGTAGGTATTATCACTATCAATCAATCCTGCGAAGAAATCCCATTTGGGGTATACCACTTTTGGGTGGTTCTCGCTTAAGAACAATAAAACCTCATAGCTGTTGAATCTTATTGTTTCCTTTTTACATAAGATCCCCTCTAACAGTTCTGAAAGCACTTTTTCATCCTTCAATACCTTTTTAGCCACACCTTCAACATCAATACTTTTTTTACTCAAATCCGGCAACATGTTATTTTATCTCCGTATCCATAATGTTCATGAATCTTTTATTCCCGGTTGGATGACCAGCAAGCAGTTTTATATCATACCTGGCTTTTTATTCTGCGCGGCCCATTCGACGACCCGATTGATTCGTTTTTCCCGTGTTTCTTCCTTTCTTGCACTTGTTACCCATCCGATATACTGTCTTTTGTAACTGGGTGCGAAGCTGTTGAAATTCTCCCAAGCTTTTCTAATTTTCACTAACGCCTCTTTTAGATCAGGCGGAATAACCAGCTTCTTCTTTGATGGTTTTGTTTTCGATTCCTTTCCTCCACTCCTCAACGCCTCTTTGCATTTTGCTAGCCCAACCTTGGTCATCCTTCCTTCTCGTATCATCTTCTTGGTCCTTTTGATATTCAATTCAGACCATTTGTTTTTAGCATTACGCGGAGTGAATTTTTGGGCGTACTTTTCATCATTGATCCTTTTCACGGTACTGTCTATCCAGCCGAAGCACAATGCTTCTTCAACTGCAGCATCATAGGGGATTCTGGGTTTGCCCGTGTGTTTTTTATAGCAGATCAACCACACTTCTTTTTTGCTGTCATGATTCTTCTCAAGCCATGCGCGCCAATCATTCCTATTAGTTACATATAGCTTTTCAGTTATTCTCACCACGGGCTCTACCTCGTCATTTCAGCTCTTTGTTCATAATATTAAGAAATCTTGTATTACTTATGGGATGATCGGCAACCACTTTCCCGCTGTATACTATGCTGAAGATCCCATATGCTGTGGGGGCACTTTGGGCCTTTCTGCAATTTCTCAGCTCGATTATTTTCGGTTTTATGCCATATTCCCTCTGCGCCGTCTCGTTTATTTCTTTGACAGATTTAGCAACATAAGGGCATTGATCTGAACAAATGATCGTCAGGCCTTTGCCATATGGCTTAAGTCTTTTTTCCCAATCCTCCTTGAATTTGGGTGAAGGTGCGCTCTTTTTGAATTTTTTTACCAGTAACTCAAAATCAGGAGGCGCCTCATCAACGACTTCAAATCCATTTTTCAAGAATAATTCCTTGCCCGCCATCCATGTGCCTTTACGAGTGACCACTGCTACACCGTACATTTTCCCCTTTTTTGCATCCTTCAAGCACTCTTTCACCAAAAGCGATCCATAGCCTTTTCCTTTGTATTCTTTCGGTATTATGAATATGCAGTGAATTACCATATATCCATCCGCATCTATGGCCCTCCATGCATATTTACCTGGAACATATTCAATGGCTCCGACAGCTCCTTTTTTAGCTGAATGCAAAACTTTAAATCTCATGCCCTCAGAGAACCGTTTCTTAAGCCAATCTATCTTTCGTTTATATCCTTCTTGTTTTATGTCCTTGTACCCACAGAATCCGTATTCACAGATATTGTCTGCATTAGTGTCAATTATCCTTATTTGCTCCATCATTCATTTCCTCTCTAATGAAAGCTTTTTTGCCATGGTTTTTTAAAGGGTGATTTGCAAAACCTCTTTGGAAAAATGGATCCTGGCCCGGACCGGATTCAGCCAAAATCTCGAACGTGTTTGGGTGAAGCGATAATTCGGCAGGTCACCTCAATCGTCCTGCTCTCTTCAACACGAACAAAGCATCGGCTGTTACGAACTCATTCATTCTCCTTTTGCTCACACCTCCCCAATCAACCAAAGAGCGTCCGCTCTTTGCTTCACCTGAGACCCGATAATACTTTGCCTCAGCCGGAAATCCCCCATCCGGCAATATCTTCGATTCCAGCAAATCCAAAGCATCATTACAGCGTTCGTCATTGATAAAGCCTGCCTCAGCCAATACCTTCAGACCACACAATATATCATAATGCCAATAACACGGATAATGCAGCTTAACAAAATCCTCCGAGATAACGGATCCGTCTTTTTGTTTTTTGTACAGCCTTCTTTTAAGGAAGACTTCGGCGGCACGTCTTACAGATTTTTTCGATTCTGTGTTTCCGGCAAGTTTAGCATGCAGAGCCAAGGCGCGAAGGGGAATCCAGGTTTCGTGATAGGAGGAATTTACCGCTTCAGGACTTTTATCACAATTCCATCCCCCGTCGGGCCATTGCCACCTCACCAATCGCCTTGCCAGTTCGTCGGTTCGGTCATCGGCTAACCCAAGTGTGAGAAGACAATACAAAGCATTGCTCTCCTGAGAAGCACACCTTCTTGTCCGGCCATTGATGTTTTTTATTTTCCTTTCATGTTCTTTTGAAAGAAGCCATTGATATACCCTCTCCCTTAATGGAATAAGTGATCTGTCCCCAGGTGGATAGCCTATATCTGCCAGGTCCGCCAGCACCCAATGAGCACCGATCCATTTCTTATAAGGGTTAAATGGCATTGTTCCATCTTTGTCTCTCAAGGAAAGAAGTAGCCTCACCCTCGGTGACGACCTTATCTCTTCTTGAAGTCTTCTTATTTTGGGTGAGTCTGGCCTCTCCCCCAAAACGTTCACCAAGACCTTGAACCGCACCGATGGTTCATCTGAGTTGAGCAGCGTAGTAATTATATCCTTCATTGTTTCATCTCCTGTAAGCTATTGCCGAGATCTTCAAGTCCCGGGTTAGTCGAAGTTGGCATATAGTTTCAAGCTCCTTCTCCCCAAGCAAGCCAAATCAAAACTAGGGGCTTGTCACTTTCTGTCCAAACAACGTGGTCGGAGTTGGGTGGAATGTAATAAGACTCACCTGCTTTTACTCTAATTGTTTGGTCCCCGATCTTTCCAAAGCCTTCGCCCTCAATAAAAATGAAAGCCTGTGGATAGGGATTAGTATCACCCGGCTCATTTAATCTCTCCCCTTTTTTCAATAGATACCAAGCGCTACGGAATCCTGGATGATAATATAGAGGAACAACATGCCCACCATGTACGACGCGAGAATACTCCTCACCCAGCAAAATTCTTTCTGGGAGTGAGGGATTGAAGAAGCGGTAAAGAAAGGTATAAAGCTGAGTTCTGATCTCTGGAGTGAATTCCAAACCCTCAGCCAATTCTAAGTTTAATGGTGCATTATCGGAGCCTTTTGCTTTACCCGCCGCTGTCATCGCCGTCATCTTACCCTGGTAAATAAGACGCAGCGTATCCGTAGTAGCAGAGAAGTAGAAACGAGCCTGTTTGTGTGGACCCCTACCCACGATTACACTCCGTCCCTTTTTCACAATCACGTGCCAAGAATCTTTTTGGTCCTTAATATCAAACTGCGCGATTGCTGAAAAGTCATCTTCAATTTTGTTCTTGAAAGTGTTCGCCATTACGTTAAGCATCTCGTCCACATCGGATATTTCAGGATTTGTAGATTGCGCGTAACTTAATGCCCCGATGAAAAACTGCAATACAGAAAAGACTAAAGCGATTCCCAAAACGTGCTTAAAAAGAATCTTCATTATCACTCCTTTCCTCCAATTTCGGCTATCCCTCCACCTGTTTGTCCGCCACGCAGCCCTTGGGTGAATATTATTGTCGTGGATAATCTAATCAGCTATAATCAAAAGAAATCAAATCCCGCATTCTTGAATGCACGAATCAAACTCTCATTCAGCTTGATCATCTCGTCAGAAGGGTATCTGAGCTTGAACAGAAACTGAGCATTGTTTCTTATGTTCAGCTTCTTCATCTCTTTCTTGATCGATTCTATGTCAGCCCATTCTGGCTTCTGCTGCTTCTCTGCCTCCACAGCTTCCACATAAGTGCGGTGAAGGTAGTTCTCCACATTATCCTCGAAATTGCCATATTTATCTTCAAAAGCCTTTTTAATCTCATCATCACTTAATTTTTTGTACCTTTCCCTGTGCGCGATCACCTTCCTATTCAATTTGGGAACGTTTTTAGGAACGGACTTGGGATACCCGATGGATAAGACCATCATGGGAAGAACATACTTCGGTATGGCAAAATACTGTCTGGCTTTGTCTATAACATCCAGGATCGTGCCTATGTAGACCGATCCGAGCCCATGGCCTTGGGCCAAAATTACGACGTTTTGGGCGGCACACATAAGATCAGCGTATGCTATCAGGAATGGTAAAAAAGCTTTCTCTCCTTTGAAATCAGTATCAAATATGGATGCCCATCTTTTTATCCGGAAGAAATCAATACAGAAGATCATCGAGAGCGGAGCATTTCTCACCCAGGGTTGATCTCCAACCATCTTCGCCAGTTCTTTCCTGGCATCCGATTCCTGTACCAGGATAACCGAGGGGGGCTGAATGTTACCTCCGGATGGAGCATTATTTGCCGCATCAACAAGTCGTTCAATGATATGTTCTGGGATTTCTTGATCTTTGAAGTTTCTTGTCGACCTTCGCTTCATGATCAAATCGTATAGGTTCATATAACACCCTCCGTAGTTATTGTACAATTATCTTGTCAAGCAATCCGTACAGATACGCTTCACCTACGAGACAGCCATACAAGCTGCCTATGATTTCTTTCCCCGGACCCCCACTGTCTCTCCATAGCGTTTCCAACGTTCTCTTATGTCGGGATATGCTTGGTCTAACGCATTATTCTGCCCTTTTTTAGCTAAATCAGAATTTTTATCCTGCCACTCTCTAAAATGCTCATCCGAACAGAAGAAGCTGATCACTGGGCAACAGGTTTCGGCAGAAGGGCCTTCTTGCCTTTCAAGATTCCATATCTGAATGTGCGGATGAGATCTTGTTGTGACCTCTCCATTTTTGATTTCGATAGTTATTTCTTGCTTGCACCATTCGCACTGGGAGATCACCTCGACATTTTTGTTAAACATGTTCGGCATTCCCAGGGCATCAACTGCACACATGGCAAATAACGCCTTACCATCTTCCAGTACGATCTGATGTTTTGTAGACGTCAGGGAAAATGGATAAATGCTTACAACCTGTTGAGTTCCTTTTCTTCTTAAGAGGAGATCCTTTTCCTCAAGCTCATCTAAAATAGTGATTACCCTGCTCCCGGATTCTTTCATGGACAGCTCAAGCTCTTCTACTGTCGGAGCCCTTCCGAATTCCAATATCGTCTTGAATATGCTACTCAATGCTTTTTTTTCCAAAGGAGCTAACTCGAAACAGCTTCGCTTTTTACGTGAAGATTTGTTTGCATTCATCTGGTCACCTCGTTTCCTCAGCGAGCTTCAACACGTTGCCATATAATGAACCAAGGCCCGAAGTTTCGCAGGTTAACCATCCGGAAGGTTTATTTTGAGGAGCAGCCCCGAAGGATGGTTAACCACCTCATCGTTTTCGTTTGAACTGGTTCTCTATATATACCTCGAAGTCTCGTTCCGGAGGAGCAAGCTCGAAGGTCTCAGTGAATTCGTCATCACTTACAATCTTATACGTCTCCCTTGCTCGCCAGCCAGAAGGGATATTCTCTATGCTCTCCGTAACGAAGACCAAAGTCTTGCCGTCCGCAGAAAGGCTATCCAAAACATATTGATTGACAAATCCTTCTGCATGGAACTGTCGAAAAACGATCTTCTTTCTGTTCTGATCGTAGCTGAAAAGACCCCAATCCTCATGCACCTCGCCTTTGGGATTATCCTCTTGTGGCTCATAGACCGATTTGTTTTTTGCCTCAAGAAATTTCCCCTGCAAAACAAATCTATACTCTCTTTTAGCTTTTGAGGCTCCAGGTCGCCCCTCTCCTTCACCCTCCCACGAGCCAACAAAGAACCTGAGGGGTTCCCACACATCCTCCTTCTTCTCATCCTGCCCAAAGACAGTCCTTGGTAGAAGCATTGAAATAAAAACAAATATACCTGCAATTTGTCTCACCGTTAGCATTCTTTTACCTCTTTCCGAAAAAATCATTTCAACCAGCCACTTTGTATCCAGATGCTGCTTCGTGTCCGGTTCATTCTTGCAGGTCAACCATCCTAAAGGCCATTTGGCTTCCAATGAATCCAAATGAACAATGAGGTGGCTGACAATCTTTTTTTACCAAGCAGGCTGCGCCATGCCTGACCTGTAATACCGAACTGCAGGATCCTTAGAACGACCAGTTAACGATAGGGAAGACCGGAAACTGTCCACCCTGGCGGATAATGTTTACAAATCCTATCTGCAAACCTTTCATGGTCTGGGCATAATTCACCAGACCAAGCTGGAATCCGTTCATAGCATGGGCGTAGTTTACAATCCCCCATTGGAAACCCTCAAACCTGCCGTTCGTGACATTCACTGCACAGTCCTGCCAGCCCATAAAGTCGGTATCAGCAATGCCAACCAAACCATGCTGCCACCCCTTGAACATGCCAGTGGTGGTGTGATTGACCAACCCCAAATCCAGTCCCGATACCGAGACGTTCCGGCCATAAAGCAGATTAAATCTGACGCCGACGATGGGGTCATCTTCCGGGAAGATTTGAATAGGTGTCACCAGAGCAATCTGAATTGGCCTTTTCTCTGCTTGAACCGGCGTCCAGACCAAAATGAAAGTTAGAACAACAAGCCCCAACAATACATAATGTCTCCTTGCCATTATGCACTCCTTTCTAAAGTTAAAGGTTAGTTTGTAGGGCAAGCACCTGCCCGCCCGATTGTTGCGGGGCCAGGAGCCCTTCCCTCAGACGCCTCGCACTGAGTGCGCTTCCTTCGACACTGAGTCTCAGGACGAAGTGCGGCACGAAGTGAGTCGTCGGGACGAAGTCAGGGTGAACCTTAAGGGCGTGTTGAAAAGCCACAAAACTGTAGTGGACGAGCTTGCTCGTCTGGCTTTTTTGACAATCTAAGTAGTTGGAATTCACAGGGATTTAAATTTCCCAAAAACCCGAAAA
>LJVD01000134.1 GCA_001304225.1 candidate division Zixibacteria bacterium SM1_73 | reverse complement strand
TCGGCATCCAGATATGGGAGTCCTTCAAGCTTCCAATTCCGCCCAAAAGAGTCTGCACTTGGCTGTGCTTAAATTCTATATCTACTTTTGAAATTCCGGGTTCTATCTCTTTTGCAAGTTCTTCAAACCCAAAATACCCGTCCACATTAAACCGGCCTGCTCGTGCCACATATAGCTCTGTCCCGTATTCTTGCAAGAATACTTGAACCTTATATTGTCCATCCTCAGCTGGTTCGACACCCTCAAATACATCCTCAAAATCAGCAAACGGTAAAATCAGTGGCTTTTCCTGACCATCCCACAGCAAACAAATAAACGACAAGCTGCCCTCTAACATGCGTAAATCTTTTTCACGAAACCCAAAAAAACAGCGGTTTCTCTTGTGAACTTTCGAGTACCGAATATAGATTCGGAAAGCATCCTGATTGACCGAATATAGCGACTGGCTGCCTCCAAGTTTTTCAGAAGTCCCAAAGCGAGTGATGATATCTTGTAGAAAATTACCTTTTAAATTAGTCATTATACACTTCACTTAAATTATCAAGGAGGTAAAGTCACGATGAACTTAGCGACTTCGTTTGGCATTTCGCTAAGCAAATCTAAGCAACTTCCGTGAAACTATACAACATCTGCGTCTGCATCACAGTACGGCCTTATGTTTACTTGCGTCTTTCTACTTATAATTGTAGCTCTTCACTCCAAGCTAGTCCTTTTCGTAAACTGAAACACTTTTATTTAAGCCACCTTTTTGCCGTAACATAAACCTTTCTCAGTATGGTAGCAAATATTATTCTTTTGTCTCTATATACTAAAGATGGAATTCAACCACATGCCCATCTTGGAGGACAAAATCCTTTTGTACCATCTGCCCATCATAGACCCCATCACCCCATATGCGAGCATATTTCAGTCCGCGGGCAAAGTCTTTATGAATGGCTTTGGCAGCGTCTAAGAGCGTGCTGCCGATTTTCAGGATCACCGGATCCTCAAAATCTGCCTTCTTCCCTGGCGTTTTTGTGTAAACCCTTAAAATCTCCAGTCGCTCAAAAATATATCTCTTCAACTCTTCGAGCTTTGTCCCCTCTTTAGCGGAGATGGAAAATATCGGAAATCTCTGACCATATGAATCTATCAGAAGAGCCAAATTTTCTTCAGATTTTTCTGAATCACTCTTGTTCCCCAATAAGCTCGTCTTTTTATGGGCAATTCCATCCAAAGGGTTAGTTTCTCTTTCTTCGGATTCCAATTGTATCTTATACTCCTCTAATCTCCGAAAAACGGTTTCGGTCTCCTCCATCATGTTTTCAGAGCCTAAATCCACCAACAGCATGACCAGATCGGCATTGCGGATTATTCCCGACAACCAGGGTTCCATAAAATCTGAGCTTATGGGAGGGGTATCCACCAGTTGAATTTGTATATTCTCGAAAGGTATCATCCCACAGAGGGGTTTTAAGGTGGTGTAAGGGTAAGAAGCAACTTCAGGAGTTGCATTGGTCAGGGAAGCAAGAGTTTGAGATTTTCCCACATTGGGGGCACCGATCAGGACCACCTGAGCCGCCCCTTCTTTATCCACGAAGTATTGATCTCCTCTTCTTGCAACTTTTTTCTTCTGCTGCATCTCCTTCTTCAGCTTGGAGATTCGGAATTTAAGATCGGCTTGAAGTTTGTCCGTGCCCTTATGTTTGGGCATGATGGCAAACATCTCTTGCAGAATTTTCAGCTTGTCTTTTGGGTCTTTGGCGAGTCGGTACCGTTTCTCCGCTTCGAAATATTGGGGAGGAAGGTTAGCTGGCATTCTTTTCTATCCTTTATTCACTGCTTCTGATCGCGCAGAAAACAACTCTTGTGAAATGAACACAGCAAACTGGCTAAAAAATTAAAGATAAAAATGAAAAACCGCAGATTAAAGCTAAAAACTTGCTCTGTTTTTGATTCAAAAAGAAAACGTCTACAAAAATAGGTTAGTTAGAGGAGTTTAGTTATGTCACTTTTTATTTTTTAATTTTACTCATCCCCGAGCTCTCTTTTTCCTTCATCGTCTCTTGACTGTCTATGTGAGGGGGGATGTTAAAATGGATAGAATCTTGCTTCTGTCCAATAATCCTCCTGTAGGAATTTCTGCTGTTTAACCAAAGCCCGGAGGTGTTCTCCCTCCCAATCGGCCAAGTAATTAAAAAGCATCTTTACCTGTTCATGCTCACTTTGTTGTGCGGATCTTTTGTAAAACTCAATTGAGTTTTTCTCCAGAAGTATTCCAATGGACAAAGCGGTCATCTCGAATTGCGCCTGCTCTATCCTCTCTTTGAATTCTTTGGAGAAGATGGGGCTTTCTGAGGTCGTTTCCAGGATATGCTTCATATCCTTGACCTCATCAAATTTATACTCCCCTTTCTCCTTGATGCTTTGATACAGGCTTTTGAGTATCTGCATATGATTCGTTTCATCGTTGGCTAAAGAAGCAAAGAACTCTTTACCTTTAGGATCCTTGGCTTTTTCCTCTGCCAACCGGTAGAATTGAAACCCATCATTTTCCACTCTTATCGCATTTTTCACCACTTCCAAAAGCTGATCTGTTTTCTCCATTATTTTTCTCCTTCCATTTAAATCTTAAAGAGCCTATTTTTAAGATATAACGATATATTGGTGGTGTCAAGTTTGATCATTCTGTGAAAAGAAAAGATTTGAGAAGTGTTGCGGTGTGAACCGTACGGTTTACATCCATGGAGTGTCAGGCTTCAGAGATACCTGGGGTTATAATACCGCTTCGGCAGGAAAACTGGCTGACATCTCAGTTGGCTGGTAGATAGCTTTGCAATCCCGACCTGCAACTTATGTCTGTCCACGGTGAATCCTTCAGGACGAGGCGGAACCAGTCCGCTCAGGAATGAATCCCTTTAATTCGTTGACCGCCTTTCCACTTGTGGCGAGCTTGCTTGCAGTGAGTTTATCGAACCTGCCGAGTCCACCAGTGTTTGACATAAAGCAAGCTCCAGATCAAAATCGGCATAAGCTGATTTCCTACTCTGAGGAAGAATTCTTTCAGATTCAGGTATACGACCCTCTGAAAAGGAGAAAAGTAGCGAACTTCATCAAGTTCGATATGTTGGGCATACTCATGTTTCACATAGACGAATATTTTGATCACATGCACCCCGAAGATAATAAAGATGCCCAAAAGAAAAAGATTCAGTCTTTTTTTGAAATTTATGTTGGGAACGGCCCAGATCAAGGCGAAAAGCAGGACCATATCGAAGTGCACAAAACGTGCCTGATATTTGATAGGAGGGGAGTCCTTTGGGATATGATAAACCCAAATCTGCTTTTCCATTCCTATGACGGACTCGGTTATTTTCAGTTCCCCTATTTCCGAAAGCTGAATTATCTCCTCTGAGACACCAGACAAAATGTCATTGTAAAAAGGGGAAAGATAATACCATAACAGATAGAAAAAAGCAAAGAAAAAAACCAGCCTAATCAGAAACAAAAGCTTTGCGGACTTTACCCTTTTGGACAAAATTCCTTGCCCAAAAATCCCAGACAAGGATGGCGAAGACGATGATGATCGGCTGCCAGACATAAACATGCACCTCTTCAAAAACTGTGGGATGTGTTCTCCCTAAATAGAAAAGGGAGATCACCCTCAGTTGATTGATAATAAATATGGCGGGTATGCCGATAAGTATTCCTATTAGTTTTTCTTTTATTCGTGAAGGATAGGCAATAATTCCCGCAAGCAAGATGGCAGTGGCGAAGACCCCGTTACAGCCATCAACAATATTTATCCCAAAATCCCTGGAAGAGAGATTGGTTCCAGAGACCGAAGTCCATGTTCCCAACAGATTCAAGATTTTGGAGGCGGAAAAGGCGATAAATGCTGTGAAGGGTTCGACAACCTTGCTATGAAATGGTTTGTAATTCAGCAGAAGAAAAAGGCAAAAGACCGTTACCGCGAAGAGCAAGTAGATCTTTACCAATTCCCGAGGTATTTTCTTCAAGCTGAACTTCTTAGCCAGAGTCTCTTTTGTTGAAATTGGTTTCTTTTTTCGCGATTTGCCTTTCCCACCCATTTTTAAACCTTCATTCGTTTAATCCGCTTCCCCCCTTGAACGTTTTTTTACCTCCCCCCCAATCCCAGACAAGGGTGAGATTACCAGTTGCCAGCACCTAACTTAAGTTAGGTGCTGGCTTTCTATCCGTTTCATCAGTTGATCAAATTATACCTCATTTTCCGAGGCGTGTCAACCATTAAAAATTGCAGGTCGGGCACCCTTTGTGAAGAGGATGCCCGACCGAAAAATGATTAAAAGGAGTGCATCAATTTATTGATGCAGTTTTAAAGATCGCAAAAGCCCCGTGAAACGGGATTTCCACTTCGCTCCAACAAGCTTTTGCACTCCTGTTTCAGCCCCTTCACCTTTGACCTATCACCTATTAGTGTTTACTGATCACTGATGACTGCCAACTGACTACTGATAACTGACCACTGCCCTTCTCCTTCTCAGGAACACCCAGGTGATAAACCCAAGCAACACCACCCCGAAGATGATCAGACCCCATTCGGTGAGGGTGGGGATATATCCCCCTATAACAGTAACGGCTATGTCGCCGCGGGTGATCCGTCTCACACCATCTGCTTCTGTTAAACCCCGGAAGTCACCTGTGGGAACACCATCTGGCGCCATCACCGTGTAGGTGATTGCTTTATCGTGGACGGCAGCTCCGGAGAATATCCATTTCAACTCAGTAATATCATGTTCTGAGTCTGTTAAATGGGTTATGCTGTCCGGGATCGGAGAAGCCCCAACAAAGGCGAAGCCGGTTGGGATTTGTTCCAGAACCGCCACTTGCGCCGGAGGAAGCGAATCGTTAATGTCGAGGCTCAATACCCCGGAGAAAGTATCCCCGGGCGAGAAATATTCAGGAAGGGTCCTCGTGGAGGCGTTCATATTCTCTCCACACTCGGGTTCCCTAATGGTTACCGTAAGGCCTATGTTAGCAAAGGGACCCGTGCTTGCAAATTCCCAGATGGGGCCAAGAGCTCCTGCACCACTGGTCATTAACACATCTCCGCGCCACCAAACATTGTCGTCCCAAACCTGCCATTGGATTTGAGAGGGGTTATAATGTGGGAAAGGTAATTCCTCACAAACGTGGGGGTGACTGCCTACTGCTTGATTAAGTGCAACTGGGGTTACTTCAGGGGGGCCCCAAAAACCGTGGGCAGACTCCGGCTCCCGGATCCTAACCC
>LJVD01000133.1 GCA_001304225.1 candidate division Zixibacteria bacterium SM1_73 | reverse complement strand
CAGGCCAGACGCAGGAATATATCTGGTCATAATCGAATTCTTGATTGGACATCATAAAATATTTGGAGACGTCTCCCCCTGGAGTACCTAACACGTTATCCGGAAAATTATTGCCTGATCCATAAGGGTTCATCCTCTCCCACCTCTTCTGGTTCTCCGTCTTCCAGGGACCCCAGTCGTTGGGTGCCCCACCTGTATGAGAAATAAACCAGTTGAAAGAATATTGGAGCCCTGGTTTGGGAGCTCTCACTACCCTGGTGCCGGTTACCCCAATACAACTACTAGTGGAAAAGACCGAAGCCGTCTTTCCCCCATCCAGGTTTCCATGACCGTCATTGTCTGAGATCCAGGCTAAATTGACGGTATCGTAGCACTCTCCTTTTGGAGCAGTAATCAAATGCCTGAAACCACATATATCGTCCTGAGCCCCATATTCCCCGTAGGGATTTTCGTCTTTATGTCCCACATCCGCATCAACATACAAACCCACATACATATCTCTTATCTTTTTGAACCCAATGTTTTTTATGCTGAAGTCGATTAAGACAAAATCCTCGGCATATTCGTAGCTCCAGGAGTAACTCTTCTGAGTAATCTGGACATTGAGGGGGAAATGTCTCCGGTTATCCCAGGTATCGCGCTGCTGTGGTGAGAGGGGAACATCAGCCGAAGTGTCGGTGTAGACCGCGATTATGTCTTGCTCCGACATGGCCTCCGCTGAATAACACTCGGAGCCTGGTCGGGAGCTTTTTTCCTCAATGGCACCTTCTGGTGCGGGACCATCAGGGAAGAACTCATGAACCCACTGCCATCCATCGCATCCCACTGTGGTAAAATACTGAGTATCCACTACCGCCCCTATCCAGAATCCTCCCCAAAACAGATACTCTATTCCCGACCCAGCAGGATATTCAGCAGAAGGAGCAAAAACCTCCTCATCGGGATTAGGATTGAAACATCCACCCAATGATTCCCTCAGGTCGTATAATGGATGTCCCTGGCCACTTCCGAAGAACCCCCAATTGGTCATACATATGTTCAAAAGCCCCACTCGGTGAACCCGCGCCTGCACATTCGGATAAACCGCAGAAAGTCTTGGTGGAACATCTCTGGGAGAATTCTCCTCAGACTCCGTCTTTGGCTTCTCATAAGGCATAGTAATGGCTTGGCTTAGGTGTGAGCTTGTCAGGGTTAGAATAAAAAGAACCGCAACAACGAAAAATAATCTTAAGATGATCTCTTCGGACAGGTTTTTCATGATTAACCTCCGTTAATAGAAATCACACGTCTCTGATGCAGGAAATTTTTGTAAGCTATGAATACGTTAATTATGCTATCTTTTTAACCTCACACGTCAGAAACTTTTCTATCTGCTCACGCCTCAGAAGGACTCTTTCATCTTCGATCGCATAAAACGACTCAGTTATAAATAAACAAATAAAGGTCAGAAGTCAATAAATTATTTGAGAAGAGACAAAAAATCCACAAAGAGGAGACATCCCCAAAACCTGAGTCACCTAGCGGATCATCGCAGATATCTTAATTCCATATTTCTTCATTTTATTTCGCAAGGTAGCTTCCGGGAGACCCAAAAGCTTAGCCGCTCTTAGTTTTATCCCGTTAGTTTGCGAAAGAGCCTGAATGATCTTCTCCTTCTCAAATTCTTCGACCTCTTGGAATAAGGAAACACTGGGAGGTGGCTCATGATCCCTATCATTGAGAGAAATAATTTGTTCGGCCTCTCTTTCTCGGAACGATCTTTGGGAAAATCTATCGAGTTTTTCAGACAGCAATCTGGTAGGATCGCCATTGCCCGCTTGTAGCAAGACCACCATTCTTTTCAGCTCGTTTTCAAGCTCTCTCACATTTCCCGGCCAACCATATTGCGAGAATTTCCTAACCATTTTTCTTGAATCAAAGTTTTTCAGCTCTCCCTGTTTCATCCCATATTCTCTTAGGAAATGTCTGACCAGAAGCGGGATGTCATCTTTTCTTTGTCTGAGCGGAGGGATTTTTATGTGAAAGGTATTGAGCCGATAGTAAAGGTCCTGCCGGAAAGTACCTTCGCTGATCAATTTCTTCAAATCTCTGCTGGTGGAGGAGATGATTCTGGCGTCGATTCTTCTGGGCCTGGTTTCGCCTAAACGGACGATCTCCTTTTCCTCGATGGCCCGCAAAAGCTTGACCTGGGTGCACATGGGTACCTCGGCAATCTCATCCAGATATAAAGTGCCTCCTTCTGCTTCCTCAAATAATCCGGATTCATCCTTGTCCGCACCCGTATAAGCACCCTTCTTATGTCCAAAAAGCTCATTTTCCAAAAGGGTCTCAGGGAGAGCCGCACAGCTTACCGCAATGAATCTACTATCCTTTCTCCTGCTGGAGTAATGGATGGCTTTGGCGATGAAATCCTTTCCAGTTCCGGTCTCTCCCTCCAAAAGAATGCTGATGTCATAATCCTTGATCTGCTTTAATCTCTCGACGATCTCTCGCATCTCGTCATTCTGAGTGATGATATTCGCGAAGGTGATCTTTCCATTCGACTTAGCGATTCTGCTCGCCTGAAACTGGGCATCCTCCATGTTACGCTTTAAAGCACAAGCCTCGCCAGCTGCTTTTTGTTCGTTCGTTTCCTGAAAGCACTTTTCAGCATCTGCTAAGAATAGCTGAGCTTTGTCGTATTGCTCACCCTCAGCCAAAAGATTCGCTATCGAAAGATCAACCTGACCTAAATAGTAGAAAGACCTCAATCCTCGAAACTCTATTTCCGCATTGGACAAAAGTCCTAGTCTTTTATAATAATCGAATTCTTGGGATCTTCCTGCTTCAAGATAGGTCTTGGCCAATTCATATTTAGCTCCAATCTGCTGAAGACATAAGATGCTTTTGTTGAAATATTCCTGAGCCAATTCTTTATCTCTTTTCGCGGAATAAATCTGTCCTAAAACTCTATATACTGCTCCTTCCTCTATTTTTTCTCCCAAGGATTTACAAACTTCTAAGGATTTCTGGCAGGAAATTAAGGCTTGAGCATATTCTTTTTTAGCCACCTGAAGCTCAGCAAAAAGCCGATAAGTCTGGGTGATCATGTCTCCATCAGGTGCGTTTGTCTCCCATAGATTAATGATCTGATTGTAATGATCTTCCGCTTTTTTGTAATCTCCCAGCTCTAAGCATAAAGCTCCCGTATACTCATGGTAAATCACCAATTCTCTTAAATACTTGTTTTTGTGAGCAAGCTCAAAGGCTTTGGCTAAATACTCAGAGGCTCCTCGGAATTCCCTTTCCAAACAATAGATGAAACCCATCGACAGTTGAGATTTGCAGAGATTAAGCTCATCCCCATGCGTTCCATTGAACTTAAGACTGATCAAAAGATTTTCTTTTGCCTTCTCCCACTCACCCGTTAGAATATAGATCCTACCGAGATTGCCGGAGGCCATCGCCGTCATCTTAGAATCTCCAATCTCCTCTGAAAGCCTCTTGGCTTCGTTGAGATATTCTACCGCTTTCTGGTAATCGGATTTTATGAAGAATGTACGGGCAATTGTATTATAACAATTAATCATGGCGGCTTGATCACCAATTCGGCGATAAGTGGTGATGGCATCTCTAATATGATCTTCAGCATTTTTCAAATCGCCTAAATCCAGATATATCCTGCCCAGAATATCTTGAATTTGTGCAACCTTTTTATTTTCTGAAGTGTTCTTGAAGAGATCGTACGCCCCTTCGGCCTTACTTTTTGCTTGTCTATAACTTCCTAACCGATATAGGGCTACGGCAGAAAGATAGCATAGATCTTTCCCCTCTGTGGAGAACTCTTCTATTTTCTCCTGAGTCTCTACCTTCTTAATTTCTTCTAATGCTTGGGCAAACTTTCTTTGCTCAACCAAGCATTCGATCCACCTAGTCTTTGTTTCTGTGGCTCGACTCAAGTCCTCTAACCGTGTTTCCATCTTTCTCACCTTGAGAAGATGATTTGAAATGATTTACCCCTGAGTCTAATCGAACTTCCTGAATCGCTGTTTTTCTCATTAATGTCCTGCACGTAGATTAAAATCATGAAGTCCGAGAAGATCGGGATTGCAATCACTCTTTGGTAATCCGGGGTGACATTTGTTGAAGCAGGGACACCGGAACCTGTGTCAGTGGTATTTTTTAAATCCTCCCAAGGATGCCCCTCCACAGTAGATCCAAACAGGCGTCCTTTTGGTCCCCTTCCTGAATATGCTGATCCTGCTGCAAGGATCATCACTGCCAATATCAGGATTATCGCCAAGCTTTTCGTCTTCATCTCACTTTCACCTCCTAAACCATAAAAGATTTTCAAATTTCTTAGTCTAAAAGGCAAATACTTTCAGAATCCATCCTTTTGTTTCTTCACTTCCTAATAGAACCTGTCCTTTGAGCGATGAGAATAATATTTAATCTTCAAGAAACTCACATACAGACAACCAATTTTGGACGGGGCGTCTGGCTAAGGCCTAAAAGGGTAGCTAAGGCTAACATAGATCGTGACTTGCCGGGGAGAGTTGAAATGCCCATTGTACTTTGCCCTGTCCAAAAATAACGCTAATCCCTTGAGAACCGCATTAATACTAAAATCAGCCATACATAAGAAGAATATTGCAAAAATCACGCCAGTTTTTGCGTATTTAGATGCTTTTTCTCGTTTCTGTAAGTCATTTTTATACAATCAATTAACACCTAGGGAGATCGAAGACGAGGAACACTACAGAAGATTGCAGATATTAACTCGCAGAGTACTGCGAGCCACAGGTTCGGGACAGATTGAACCCAGGTGTAAGATATTATTGGACAATAGAAAAGATCATTCGTCAAAAATTGCGAATGCATGGGAAAAATAGCGGTAAAAAATGACAAAGCAAGAGACTCTTAGATTCGGTTCTATCGGTTCCAAATTGGAACTTTTCTCAGGCTCAGGTGTAAAAATTGATGAAAAAGAAAAAGTAAATGAGCAAAAATTCGAAAGGAGGTTTACAAGATGTTAAAGAGAAGTTTAATTGGCACTGCTTTGGCAGCATTTTTGGCTTGCCTGGTGATGTTGACAATCCCGTCGAAGGTTGGAGTGAATCTCGCGTCTGCCAAGAGCGAGGAAAAAAAGATAGAGAGAGGCTGGCTCGGCGTCTACGTGCAAGACATCACTAAAGATCTACAAGAGGCCATGGATTTGAAATCCAAAAGAGGGGTCTTGGTGAGAGACGTGGTGGAGGACAGTCCCGCAGATGAGGCT
>LJVD01000132.1 GCA_001304225.1 candidate division Zixibacteria bacterium SM1_73 | reverse complement strand
ATTATGCTGATTCCGGATTTGGATGCCTTGGCCAGTATGTCCGAAGAGATTCTTCCGCTCAAAAGGAGTAGTTTGTCTTCACAGCTTATCCGGTCTAATAGGCATTTGCCGAAGATCTTGTCGACTGCATTATGCCTTCCTATATCCTCAAAATAAATAAGAATTTTCTCTTTATTTGCCAAAGCAGCTGCATGAACTCCTCCAGTCTTGCGAAAAAGAACTGACTTCTTTTCAAATTCATGTATTAAATTTTGAATTTCTGATGAGGATAAGGTTGTTTGAAGATCGATCAATAAATCTTTGCTGGGATCCATCTCTTCTGTGTTCGAGAAAGTTACCCCCTTTGCGCAACCGGAGGTCAAGGTTTTAGATGGTGGGAACTTGGATGGAAATTGTCTTTTGGATTTGGTTAATACATTTATTTGATTCTTCTTGCGATCAAAATTAATCTTCTCGATGTCTTTTTTGTTTTGTATGAGCCCCTCAGAAAAAAGAAAACCCGCCGCAAGACATTCCTGGTCCTGGGGGGTGCATAACAAGGTGATAACCTTTTCCTTATTTAGAAGGATGGTTAAAGGTGCTTCGGCTACCACAACATCCTCAATCTCCTCCTTTTTGCCAGAGCTGACTTTGGTGATTTTGAGTCGATCGATTCGCTTATCCCCGCCTTCGACAGGATTTTCAACTTTTTCATTCATCTTACTTCGCCCATCTTCAGATTCTCAGCTTTTCTCAAATCCTCTTCTGTATTGATATTGAAAAAGCTTAGATGCCGTGGATCAACTCGATTGATCTCTTTTGTGCCGATTTTTTTCACATGCAATTCATTTATGACTTCTCTTGTCTTTAAATTTCGTTTTTGCAGATGCTCAATCATCACTGGGATACAATTTTTAGAATATAAGGCAAAGAGAGGTTCAACTTCTCCGTCAATCTCCGGGATCACTACATCGTAGGTTCCCCTTTCGTCCAAGAGCAATCTTATTAAAGCTGGCTGGATAAATGGCATATCACAGGCTACCACGAGATTGTGGTTAGATGTAGAAAAACACAACCCGGTGAAGATTCCTCCTAAAGGACCGCTTTCTTTAATTAAATCCTCCGCCACTTGAACATTAAACTTTAAGTAGACTTCTTTTTGATTGGTTACAATGATGATTTCGGGAAAGATTTTTTTCAAGACATTAAGAGTATTCTCTATTATAGTCTCTCCCGATGGAAGCTGAATGAAAGCTTTTTCCTTTCCAATTCTGGTATTCTTTCCACCGGCAAGGATTATGGCACTTGCTTTTTCCATATTTCAAAAATAGAACTTTTCCGAACGAGGTGCTAATACAAAACTAATAATATGTATACATCTGTGATGAACTTACATCCCCCTCACCCTAACCCTCTTCCCTGGGGGAGAGGGGATTTTGCAGATTTTGCATCTTTTGGTAGGAAGGATACGGGGAGAGGGTGAAGCTTCAAAATCTCAATTGCATTAGGTCCTTAAAAATCAACTTCCATTCCTGCTCGAAAGTTTCTCCCGGGCATGGGAAAGCCATACTCGGATTCATAATATTCATCCAAAACATTAAAGAGAGAAAAGCTAAAGGTTAAGTGTTCCCACAACGATTGACTAAGTTGTAGATCCAACAGGAAATATTCATCCAGGCTTTGTGGAGCATTATCCTGATTCAAATATGTTCTTTCACTGACATAGTTTTCTTCCAGAGAAAAAGCTAACCCAAAGGGGAATTTGTAGTCCTGTGCCAATTTTACCAGATGCTCCGGACGATAAGGTAATTTGTCGGCGGTGCGATCATCTGAACGATTCCGGGCTCTCAAGAAAGTGTAACTGCTGCTCAAAGTCAAGTTTCTTATGGGAAGCACGTCTGCGGAAAATTCTAAGCCGGTATGGCGAGACCTGCCGATATTCTGCAACTGATCTTTTTCCTCTCCTTCGACCATTACTTTCTCGTCCACGATCAGATCGGTTATCTCGTTGTTGAATATGGTAAACCCCACTCTATTACCACCCTCCCAATTATGGGACAAACCTATCTCCATATTGAAAGAGGACTCTTCGTTTAAATTAGGATTGGGGATGTTTTTTCCGGATTGACCAGAATAAAGCTCCTTCAGGGTGGGAAAACGGGTTTTGTGTCCGATGGATGCTGTGATCTCCCAGGATTCTGACAAACCGTAGTATACACCCAAACGACCATCCAAAGTAGCGATGTCCTCTCGAGGAGTTTGACCGTTGGCAAAGACCGGATCTAATAGGTTCAATCCCAGACCGGTAGAGAGGGAGATATCTTTAGAGCTCCTCCACTCATGCTCTAACCCTAAAGTGTAACTATCCATCTTATATTTTTCCCAGGGTAAGCCTCCGTTATCCTGCTCTCGATGGACATCTCTTTTATAGGTAACCCCCAAAGTCACAATGTGGTTTTTGGAGAGTGTTTTTGTGACAAACAAATTGCTGCCCAGAGAATAATCATCATAGGTAGAGCGAAATGCGTATCTTTTTGTCTGAGTTGAGTAACTTGCATCATCATAGGAATCCAAAACATTATCATATTTATCATAGAAAATAACTTGCTTCAGGGAAAGGGAGTTAGTAACAATCTGGCTGGAGGTTAAATTCAGCACCCACTTTTGCCACTTAGGGAACCGCCAAAAGCGAGGTCTTTTGGCGTAAATGTCTGGAGTGATGTACTTCTCGTTATCAACATAGGAAAACGACAAGGCGGTGTGGTGATTCTTGTGTGGGCGATAGGTTAGCTTGGTAAAAAGATCGAATTTTTTGTAGTAGCTGTTGTTGCGCGTTCCTCCATCCTCGTTTTCTGTTTTCGAAAAGTCGTCTGCCAGAGGGAAATGATCCTGTCGGTTGTATCCTAAATCCAACAGATAGCCAAAGGAGTCAAAGCTTCCGCTGTGATTCAAATCATACAATCGTAGGTCACCACTTCCTCCCATCATCCGCAAGCTGGTATGTCTTTGGGATGGTAGTTGGGTGACGATATTTATGCTTCCACCCAAGGAATTGGGACCATAAAGGACCGAAGCATTTCCCTGGGTAACGGTTATCTTCTCCACTGCGCCCACCGGGATCTGTCCTAAGTCCACCAAACCGTCGTAAGGAACATAAATCGGGACCCCATCCAGCAAAACTGCTATCTGTCTTTGTTCAATCCCGCGGAGGTGAACCACCATCTCATTTCGAGATCCAATGCTGATATAACCTCCGGGTGTGATCTGAACTGCCTCAGCAATAGTCTGAATTTGTCGTTGGCGAATTGTCTGGTTATTCACCTCCCGTAAAGAGCTGGTTAGAGAGGTGGGCGACTGTTGGGCAGTCACCACCACTTCTCCCAAGTAATAGAGGCGGAGAGTGTCCGATGAAGTTTCCGCTAAAGCATTTTTAGCAATAAAGAATGCAAGAAAAACGCACAGACCTCTTACGAATAACTCCAATGTAGAACTTTTCAATTTGATGCCTCCCTCCCAATCTTTTTGACAAAATTCGTTATTTCAAGAAGTGAACCTCCACGAATTCAATCAAGGAGTCAATTTGGTTGGGTAAAAAATGAGGAATCTCAAGAGATGGATCGATGTCTCCTACGACTGCCATTAAATTATCATCTGGAGAACAGAGCAAACCTGAATGCTTCTTAGAATCGAACACCTCAATTTTAGGAAAGGATGAATTTTTAAATCCTTCACCAATCACCAAATCGTACTCAAAAAAGGCAAAATCCAAAAGCTGGTCAAGATTTTCGCTTCTCAAAGTCCGGGAAAACAATGCAATTTTTGTGGGCGAAAGTATCAAGGTGGATTCCGCTCCAGCTTGAGCATGTCTGAAGGAATCCTTTCCAGGTGTATCAAATTCGTGATCCTGGGTAGTATATTTTATGCTCCCTATCTTGTAACCTTTCCTTTTAAGACCTGGGATTAGCTTCTCAATCAGAGCCGTCTTTCCAACTTTCTTTTTGCCCACCACCAACAGGATTTTCATAACAAGAGAAGCATAGTTTCTCTGTTTCAGCCTATAGAACCTTTGAGCCGGAGTCGAAAATTCACTCAAAAAGACCGACTTTTTATTGGGATAACTCGATCTCAATCCGATTGGGCTTTTCTTCAAGTTTCAGGGATGAAACCATTGCCCAGATAGTGTTCCCTAGTATGTGGGTGGTAAAGGGATTGAGCGAGATTTCTTTTCCATTTACCTTAATCTTTATAGACCGTGCCTTTTCTTTTTCTTCATCCGTCATATCATCCGCTCCATTAAATCAAAAGAGGGGGAACTCCTTCCCCCTCTTCTGAGCGAAAATTTAGGCGTTGACTGAAAGAAGAAATAGACTCACTTTGCCCACTACAAATCAAAAGCGATATGCGAAAATCCCTAAAAGCCAAAAGCCCAAAGAAGCTAAGAGAACTCCGCGGCTATATGCCTTTTCACTGATTACCTGCCATCTGGCAAACGCTGGGGCCATCTTTCTGCCTAGACTTACTCCAACTATGATGCCCAAGAAGCTGAGTGCTGCTGCCACGCTCCCGCTGCTGAAAATCCAGTTAAACATTCCGGAAAGACCTCTTTCCGTCCACCAGGGATTGGAAAATATATAGGCTTGAGAGAGCGAAAAGACGACGTAGTTGACATAGCTACCCAAAAATCCCACCAATCCCAAATGAACCGGTCGGGAGAGCCAATCTTTCTTCTCAGCCAAGGAGAACGCCAGATCAAAGACTGCCGCTTGCGCTGCCACCGCAAAGATCTGGCAGAAGAATATCTGGGAAAGACCCAGCAGCTTTACACCCGCGGCTATCACCCCAATGGCAAAGGTGGAACCCGGTTTCCGCACAACCATCCGGGCGCATGCCAAGATCATTATTCCGACTAAAGCTAGGATGGGAGAACTCGAACGGAATCCCACGCTTCTTGTTATCTCGATTCCCAGGGCTTCCAGACCTCCCCAGATAGATCCGAAAAGCACAATGCCCAGAATCAACTTTTTCTTTTCCGTCATATGCTACTCCTCTTTCCTAAAAGGTGATCTGCACCTGAGCCTGCACTAAATCGTTGTCAACCTCTCTCTCTTTTTTGACCCACTTGCCGGCGTCGTCATCCCACTTGTTCATGTGTCCCGGTTCCATCTTATGGATGAAGTTTAAGTAAAACATGGCGTTGATTCCCTCGAGATAATAATTCACCCCTGCCGTTATCCAGGCTTCCTCATCATCATCGCATACGTCGTATACATCATTTGAGAATGGA
>LJVD01000026.1 GCA_001304225.1 candidate division Zixibacteria bacterium SM1_73 | reverse complement strand
TTGGGTATTATACCTCAAAGTGTAACCTATGTCTCCGAACATGTGTTACCTATGTCCCCGGTCCGTACAGGGGAAGAGGGATAGGGTGAGGGGGACGTAAACTTATGCTGAGCTCGTAGGCATTCATACGAATCGTCATTTTTAGCGAAACTCTATAACTGGTTTAAATTATGAAAGATAGAGTGAGTGGTTTGTGGTTTTTCATCCTCTGATGTCGCAAGAATCCACGCCTCTTGGAATGAGCACCCAAGGCGAGTTGGAGAATAAGTCCAGCACCTAACTTAAGTTAGGTGCTGGTTTATCTGGTAATCGCAGGTTGGCACGATTCTTGTTATGCTTATAAAATGAGTCGTGTTTAACAAGAGAACTCCTTATGAAAGGAGATGATATCGATGATAAAATACAAAGCCCTTGCGATTTTGGTACTCTCCCTCTTTCTTTTGGTTTGCAGCAAGACCAAAAATCCGGTGAACCCTCCCGGCTTGCAGTTTGAATCCTCACAAAGTGGCTGTAACAAACGGTTACCCATCACGGAAGAGGTGATTTTCAGCTTGCATGGAGACACCATCTTGGTGATCCATAAGGATGCATATTACAATTGCTGTTCTAAAATCAAGATCAATGTAAAAGAGACTCCAAATGGGTTTGATCTTTTAGAATTTGATGTTGGGGATACTTGTAGATGTATGTGCTATTTTGACGTCACCACTGAAATCTCTGGTCTTACCCCTGGTACTTACCTTATCAGATACTTCGACATAGATGGCAGTTTAGTGGGGTCAGGGGTGGTCGACATTCCACCTAAATACACTGGATCTGAATCTTCTCAAAGTAAATGTAAATGGGGTTTGTATAAGACCGATGCGGAAGCGACTCCGGATACCTTAGAAGATTCAGTTTTGGTCTGGTCCCATGGCGACACAGCTTGGGTGATGCACAAGAATGCTTTCTATAATTGTTGTTCAATAATTAAGACCAGGTTAGAGCGGACTCCCGAAGGGTTTGATCTGTATGAGTATGATATTGCAACTGACTGGTGTTTTTGCGTATGCTATTTCGACCTCACCACGGCCATCTACGGGCTCTCCCCTGGGGGTTATATCATTCGCGTGTTCGATACAGCTGGTGAGCTTGTGGGGGAAGCAGAGTTGGTCATTCCCTATAAATGAAGAAGTTGAACAAAAGCTCCAAAAAGATAGTCTCTACATAACCCTGTTTTTAATATTTGGCTCTATCAAGAATCGATCAAATCCTCCCAGGTTTTTTTGAAATTTTCTTTTCTTTTTTTCTTTTTGACGATATATTAATATAAGTCTCAATCACTGTTGAACCATCACGTATGGTAATGGTGAAAGTTTTCTTATTCTAACTAAGATAGAGAAAAGTGGTGGATCCGGCAAATCAAAATCGAAGGCGTGATGATTCAGAAAAAAAACAAAGGAGCATCTTCTCAAGGAGGAGCTGAAGAGAGATGAAGCGAGAGTTGGGAGAAGCTGGTCTTCAGGAAAAGGAAGTCACAGATCTTAAAGAGAAGATAATAGAAGCTCCCCTTCCACCTTATGTGGAAAAACAGGTTTTGCTGGAGGCGGAAAGGCTGAGATTGATCTCCACCGCTTCAGCGGAGTATGGGATGTTGAGAACCCATATCGATTGGCTTCTGTCCTTGCCCTGGACTAAACAGGAGTGCGGAGAGGTTGATCTGGTGAGGCTGGAGAAAACATTAACCCAAGAACATTTTGGGCAAGAGAAGGTAAAAGAGAAAATACTGGAGCTTTTCTCCATCCGCAAACTGAAAAAAGATTTGAAGGGGATAGTCCTATGTTTTGCTGGTCCGCCAGGGACAGGGAAGACCTCGCTGGCTCAATCCATCGCTAAGGCTCTGGGTAGAAAGTTTGTGAGGGTGAGTGTGGCAGGAATAAGGGATGAATCCGAGATCCGAGGAACCAGATCAACCTATACCGAAGCTTTCCCCGGAAAGATTCTAAGAAGCATTAAAGAGGCAGGATGCAACAATCCTCTGATGATGATAGAGCAGATAGATAAAATGGCTACAGATCTTTTGAAGGGAGAACCCGCAGCGGCTTTAGCCCAGGTTTTGAATCCGGAGAAAAATTCAAATTTCTTGGATAATTACTTAGGTATGCCTTATGATCTTTCAGATGTGATCTTTGTGACCACAGCTAATATAGTGGATGAAATCCCCGGTTCAGTTCTGGATTTGATGGAGGTGATCGAATTTTCCGGATTCATAGAGGAGGAAAAGTTGGAGATTGCCAAAAAATTCATTCTACCGGCCCAGCTCAAAAAACACGGCTTAACCGAACAAGATCTGAGATTTACGGATGAGGCACTAAAAAAGATAATCCGGCAATATACGGTTGAGGCAGGAATAAGAAGTCTCCAGAGGGAGATGGAAAACCTCTGTCGTCGCTGTGCCCGAGCTAAAGCGTCTAAGGAATTCCCCTCCTGCGAAATCACCACGGAGAATCTGGAGGAATATTTGGGCAGCCCCATCTATATTCCGGACATTGTGCCTAAGAAACCGGAGGTGGGGGTAGCTATTGGACTGGCCTGGACCGAAGCCGGAGGCGATTTGATGTTGATTGAGGCTTTGAAGATGGAAGGGAGCGGTCAGGTTATCTCCACCGGGCAATTAGGAGAGGTGATGAAAGAATCCATCCAAGCCGCCCATAGCTTCGTCAGATCTAAAGCTGAGATTTTGGGAATAAACTATGATGATTTTACCAATCACGATATTCACGTGCATTTTCCTTCAGGTGCCATCCCTAAGGACGGACCATCCGCCGGAATTACCATCTCCTTGGTCATCGCCTCAGTGATGAGCGACAAGCCAATCAGAAATGATGTGGCTATGACCGGCGAGGTCTCCTTGCGAGGAAGAGTCATTCCGGTGGCAGGGGTCCGAGAAAAGGTCTCGGCCGCTCACCGGGTGGGGATTCGATTCATAATTTTGCCCAAGGGAAATGAGAAAAATCTGTTGGATGTTCCAGAAAAGATAAGAAAAGAGACCAAGTTCATCTTTGTGGAAAGAATTGAGGAGGTCTTTAAAACTGCCCTTCTGGATTATGATGAAGATCAAAAGGGCGTCGAGGAAATCCTGAGAAGGGAGATAGGCAAGATCGTGAAAGTCCAAAAAAGGAAGGCGGGCAAAAAGAAGGTGGCAAAGAGAAGGTGAGCAACAATGGTTAACTGCGATCCAGGAGTGGAAACTCACTTTTGCTTTCAATCTGCTGGAATGATCGCATCAAGAAAGCAAGCGGTTTTGACGATAACAAAATGATGAATATCTTGACATAGGAGGCATTTTAAAACAATGCTGGCCGGCACCTAACTCAAGTCAGGTGCTGCTCTGAAAACTCTTTTCAGAAGTCAAGGGATAAAAGATGTCTGGAGAAAAAATTCTGGTGGTAGATGATGAGCTTTTCGTCAGAGAGCTACTTTTTGAGTTTTTAACCAAAGAGGAATATGAAGTAGTTTTAGCGGATTGTGGGGAGAAAGCGGTAGAGGTAATCAAATCCCGGCCAGTGGAGTTGGCTTTAATAGATTTAAAAATGCCAGGCATGGATGGCATTGAAACTTTGAAAAAAATAAAAGAGTTGAATCCCAACACCTTATCCGTGATCATGACCGGTTATCCCACCCTCGAAAGCTCCATTGAGGCTTTGCGCTGTGGAGCTCACGACTATGTGATAAAACCTTTTAAGCTCAACGAGCTCAAGAATTCCGTGGAGAAGGCTTTGCATGAATACAAGCTGAAAACGGAGATCGGAAAATTGAAAGATCGAATCAAGACCCTTGAGGGGGAACTAAGAAAATACGTAACCCCTGAAGGGTTCACCCAGAAGGATTCACCCTAAAGGAAAAAGAGAAATTCTATCGGAGTGAACCATTCTTCGACACCATCCCAGAGAAGATCATCACCAAGATGTGAAAAATTCAACTTTAAATCCTCACTAGGTTTTTTTCCAGACAGGAATAGTCCGGATGTAAAATCTTTTTGGAAGTACCTTCATCAACAGGAAATTATCCTCCTGCCGTTAGTATGAATTCATACCCACCGATTTTCAATTCTTCCAGAGTTGAAAAAAATTTTTTTTCTTGAAGCGTTGGATTGATCTATTGTAAAAAATAATTCTTGCATTAGATTTGTGATTTCTTTAAATTAATGCAATAATGTCAAGTTCTTTATCGAGTATCGGATTGAGGGTAAAGAATGAAGGGAAAGGGACATTCAGATATCTCGGAAGGGCAACTGAAGGATTTCACCGAATCTTTTGCCTCATTTAACAAGATCACCCAGAAGCTCCACTCCGCCTACAAGAACCTGGAGGAGAGATTTGAAGATTTGAACTCGAAATTGGAGAAGACCAATAGGGAACTTCGACAGAGTTTGGTGGAGAAGGAGAAAATATCCAATTACTTAAATAATATCCTGGAAAGCTTGACCTCGGGAGTGGTAGCCATAAATCTGGAGGAGGAGATCACTTTGTTCAACCGGGCGGCGGAGGAGATCTTGGGCTACACAACAGATGAGGTTCTGGGCAGAAAATATGGGGAGATTATGGGAAAGGGAATAAATGAAAAGATGACTTTACCGTTCACATTTAAATCCAGAAGATCACATATGAATGAAGAAAAGGAAGTGCTCACCAAGGGGAGAAAGAAAACACCTCTAGGATTTTCCACTTCTCTTTTGACCGATAATGATAACAATGTCCTGGGGGCGGTGGAGGTCTTCTTTGACCTATCCAAATTAAAGGAGTTGGAAGAGGAGGTGACCAGGGTGACGACTTTGGCTGCCTTAGGAGAGATGGCAGCAACCGTGGCACATGAGGTGAAAAATCCGTTAGGGGGAATTCGTGGTTTTGCCGACCTTTTGGATCAGGATTTGGAGAAGGGCGATCCTCGCAAAAAATCGGTGGAAAAGATCATGGAAGGTGTGGAAACCTTAGACAGGATCGTGCTCAGCCTTCTCAACTACACCAAGCCCATCAGGTTGCACCTGCATCAAACCGAATTTATAAGCTTTCTAGATGAAGTTATCAAATTTTTTGAAATTGATCTTGCGCGAGAGCAAAAGGGAATTTGTCTCGTCCGGGAATACCCCGAAAGGACGCTTTTGTGCCGCTTAGACCCAGAGCAGTTCCGACAGGTGATATTGAACCTTCTTCGCAACGCCACCCAAGCCATGCCCCGCGGAGGCAAAATTGTGGTTGGAGTGAATGAAGAGAGAAAAGAAGCGGGAGAGCCCAAGAATTCCTTGGGGCGTTATGGTGAGAGGAGAAGGCTTGTTTTAAAGATTTCAGATCAAGGGATGGGTATGAGCAAAGCCACTTTGGAGAAACTTTTTACTCCTTTTTTTACCACCAAAGAACATGGAACTGGTCTGGGACTCTCCACGGTCAAAAAGATCGTGGACGCTCACAGAGGGGACATTAAGGTAGAAAGTGAGATGGGTAAAGGCACCACAGTTATCGTGGGATTGCCAATGAGTAAATAAAATCAACATGCAAGTAGGAAAAAAAGAATTAAATCTCCTGCTTTAGCTGGAAGCAGCCGAAGTAAAGGTGCTGTTTAAAAACTGCAGGTGGGGTCCTGAACTGACTTAGATATCAGCCATTGGTTTAAAGAACAAATCCCTGAGGATTAACCATGTTGGAAAAGAAAGTTTTAGTGGTGGATGATGATTCCTTGATGAAGGATTTTTTAAAAGAGGCATTGGGGCGTTCCGATTATTCGGTCGACTTAGCCTCTACTGGGGAGGAAGCCTTAGAAAAGATCAAGGATAAAGATTATGATGTCATCCTTTCTGACATTCGCATGCCCAGCATGGGTGGGATGGAGCTTCTTGAGGCGACCAAAGAATATCTTCCCGATGCTGAAGTGATAATGATGACCGCTTATGGAACCGTGGAAAATGCGGTGGAAGCTATGAAGCTGGGAGCATTCGATTACGTGATGAAGCCTTTTTCTGCAGACGCAATAGAGATGAAATTGAAAAGAGCTTTTGAACAGATGAGGCTCAAAAAGGAAAACAAAAGCCTCCACCAAGCGTTGGAGAACACATATAGCTTTGGCAATATCGTTGGCAAAAGCCCCCAGATGCAGAAGATCTTTGAGTCGGTGAAGGCGGTGGCAGACAGCAAAGCCACGGTTTTAATCACTGGAGAATCGGGCACGGGAAAAGAACTCATTGCCACGGCTATCCACTATAACAGCTCTCGCAAAGATGGTCCATTTGTAAAGGTCAACTGCGCTGCTCTTCCAGAAGGACTGGTTGAAACCCAGCTATTTGGCCATGAGAGGGGAGCCTTCACCGGAGCCATAAGAAAATCCAGAGGAAGATTCGAGTTAGCTGATGGTGGAACTCTGCTTTTGGATGAGGTGAGCGAGATCTCGCCCGGCCTGCAGGCGAAACTCTTGAGGGTTTTACAGGAAAGGGAGTTTGAAAGGTTAGGCTCGGAAGAGACCATCCAGGTGGACGTGAGGATCATCTCTACCTCAAACCAAAATCTAAAAGAACGAATGGAAAAGGGAAAATTCAGAGAGGATCTCTTCTATCGATTAAATGTGATCCCCATCCATATAGCTCCTTTGAGGGAAAGAAAAGAGGACATTCCGGTTTTGGTTGAACATTTCCTGAATAAATATAATCTTGAAAATAGACGATCCATTGAGGGAATTTCTCAGAAGGTTTATGAGATGTTCATGGAATATCACTGGCCCGGCAATGTAAGGGAACTGGAGAACTGTATCGAAAGGGCAGTGGTCACCTCCAAAGGAAAAGTTCTTACTCTAAGAGATCTTCCCAAAGAGATAGCTTTTGGAAAGGCAGATTTCGCATCAGAGACAATCGGGGTTGGTTGTTCAATCCATGAGGCAGAAAAGAAGCTGATATTGAAAACTTTAGAGCTTCAGGGAGGAAACCGAACCAAAGCTGCAGAAATTCTGGAAATCTCCACCCGAACTTTGCGTAATAAATTACAGGAGTATGGACTGAAAGAGGCAGGGGATGATCAGTGAGCGTTTTTCTTGTAGTGGTAAACCTTAGTTTGCGTCAAAAGATTTCTTTTAATTTTCAGAAGGCCTCAAAAACAACAGAAGTTTATACTCCGGTTAGCGGTAAGTTATTGTATGGGATAAGATCGGTATATCCGTATTGCGTATACACTCCCAAATTGGCGGGATAAACGCAATGCGTTTATGAACAAGTCAAGCGTCATCGCTAATGAGGTGGGAAATGGAACCAATTCGTCGAGTTGCATTTTGCCCCCACTGTGGGAATCGGGCACCACAGCGACATATACATACTCAAAACTATCTGGGTCAGGGATACTCAATGTCTGGCGATTTGTCCGATACAGATCTTCCATGTGCCTACTATGTCGCTGTTTGCGAAACATGCAACGAGATTCTCTTGTATTATGCATTCATCGATGTTGTAGAAGATAAGGATTTTCATCTTGCTGATCTTATTTGGCCTGACCCAGGAGTTCTTCACAAAGCTGTTCCCAAGGCCGTGGCTGAGTGTTACTCAGAGGCTGTGAGAATAAAAAATGTGGCGCCGAATGCCTTCGCTGTTCAGATACGGCGGGCTTTGGAGGCGATTTGTGACGATCGTGGTGCAAAAAAGGGAGTGCTCCAACGCCGCTTAGAAGGACTTGCTTCACAGGGTGAAATCCCCACTATTCTTGCTGAAATGACTGATGTGCTCAGACTGCTAGGCAACATCGGCGCACATGTAGCAGACCAAAGTGTCAAACCAGGACACGTTCAAGCGATCGATGGTTTTTTTCGTGCAGTAGTAGAATACGTGTACGTGGCGCCCAGTAAGCTTAAGGAATTTCGCGATAGGCTTGAAAGTTTTGGGACTAAACTAGGGAGTAGCGACTTCGCCTAACACAGCATAAAAGGTTCGTGCCTTACGGCACTTACCCAAATTTTTGCTTCGCACAAACTTCTTTTATGCTGGGAACGTTATCTGCCATGTGAGGTAGCATACGAAAGGACGGAAATAAGAAGTGAGGAATAAAGAAGTTAAACTTCCAGCGGCTTTCAAGGAAGATATCCGTCGAGCGGTAGAAATACTAAAAGAGTCAGGATGTACAGATATTTTCCTCTTTGGTTCTTTGGGAGAAGGGAAGGTCAGAGATGGTTCGGACATTGACATTGCCATTCGGGGGTGTCCACCAGGGAAGTTCTTTCACCTTTTGGGCAAACTCCTTTTAGCCCTAGACCATTCCGTTGACCTTGTCAACTTGGATAGCCAAGATGCTTTCGCACGGTATCTGGAAAAGGAAGGGAGAATTCTCAAAATTGGCTAATAACGTTGTCTCTCAGATAGAGTTCCAGATAGAGCAGATTGACCAATTATTTGATTCCTATGCTGATCTTCTGGAACGTTCCCAAAAGTCCACACCTGATTTGGTAGAGATTACAGCCATCGCCTCTGTATTGCATTCTTTCTATAATGGGGTGGAAAATATCTTTTTGTCCATTGCAAAAGGGATGGATGAGGATCTCCCTGGTGGTTCTCAATGGCACAGAGATCTTTTGATACGAATGTCACAAAAGACATCCAAAAGGAGACATGTTATATCGGAGGAAATGGCACAAAGATTGGCTGAGTACCTTGGTTTCAGACACTTTTATCGTCATTCATATTCGTTCTTCCTGGAATGGGGTGAAATAGAGAAGTTGGTATCATCCTTACGAAAGATGTGGACGCAATTAAAGAAGGAACTTAGTCTATTTATAAACAGTTTGAGTTCTGGTTGAAACTAAAATATCCGGCAACAGGCGTCGTGGTTATGCAAGGGCTAAAGCCATATCTCCCTTCGACGTCAAGGTAGTAAGCAAGCCGGCAGATGAAATCGCATTCTTATTTTATTTATACTTAAAAAGAGCAAATACAAGATATGGTCTTCTTAGGAAAGAAAAACCAAGTTTTAAATTAGAAGATTCCCTGACATGAAAAGCAAAAATTTGTTCAAGGTTTTCGAGGAGACTCCGAGAGAGGAAAGAAACTTAAAAGATTATAAGGAGATTCCCTGCAAAGACATGGACTTAGACTGCTTCGCCTTCGATGGAAAGATGCCCTTTGGAAGTTACAAAAGATGCTATGAATATGCGCCCGAATTAGGCAAGTGTATTTTTTTTGATTGGGAAAAGAATAAAAGCCGAGATTGATTTTTGAAATATTTGATTACATTAATTCTTAGATTTTCTTCTGGATAAGTCTGATTCGATGATAGTACTGCCTCTGTGGTTAATACAGAAGTCTAGATAGTTGCAAAAAGAAGCCTCGCCTTTAAGCGGGGTTTTTCATTTAATCCCTCTCTCCTCACCGGTAAGAAATCCTGCCTGGACTGTCAGATGCAAATGCAATCATTCAGTTCCTCTGATCTGACGCTTCCGCCTGCTATGCCGGGTTTTTTGTTAAGAAATTTTTCCTAGACGTAAGAAATTTGCAAAAGATTGCAGTTTTGGGTTAATCATTTTCATATCTTTGCCGATTAAAAAAGGGGTGTTTCGAAAAAAGGGTATTCACCGCTTTTTGCTTGCGCCCTTAAAGGATAATATAGAAGTGGAAATCCCTTAGAGCCAGTTTGTATCGTGGGCTAGGAATTCAACTTGACCAAAATCAACCAAAGTATATGAACTCTCAAAAGAACCTTGATCAGCAGAATTCCTTCAGTTTCCCAAAGGAGAGAAAGGTTCAACACTCAGTGGATCTTTTAAAAAACGCACTCGAGGACAAGGTAAATGATTTAACAGAATCGAATAAAAGATTAAAGCGAAAGATCTTTGATCTTTACGCTATTTTCGAGATTTCAAGAAAGCTTAATTCCATGCTGGATTTGGAAGATCTTTTGAATGGAATCCTTGAAACCATGATGGGGCAGTTGGGGATAAGAGGTGCGGCGATATTCATTCAAAGAGATCTCGCTCAGAAAGAGCTTTCCATATTCAAAATAAGAGGGATAGACCTGGAAGGTCATGCGGACTTCACCTCGTTCAAATTTAAGCAAGACACCAATTTGTTGAAACTCCTTTTGTCTGAGAATGAACCTCTGTTTCTGGATGAGATAAAGGCTCACTTAAAGAAAGGCTTCACCGGTTCGCTCATGATTTCGGCGCAAGGAGACTCGAGCAAAAGAGTGTCGGGTTGGGTAGATTCATTGAATGAGCTCAGCATCTTGGAGGCTTTGGAGTGTGAGCTGTGTATCCCTTTGATAAGCAAAAAGCAAATCAGAGGAATTGTAAGTCTTACTGAAAAGACCTCCCATCTTACTTTTACCGATAGCGACCTGGAGTTTATTTCGGTTTTAACCGGTCAATTTACTTCTGAAGTGGAGAATGCCATTCTTTATGAAAGTCAAAAGAATATTAATCTAAAATTAAGGAGAACTCAGAGGCAACTTATCCAGTCGGAAAAACTGGCCGCTTTAGGGCAGTTCTCTGCTTCCGTCGCTCACGAAATCAACAATCCCTTGGGAATTATAAAAAATTATCTTCTGATCCTTTCTGAATCCGTGAAAAAAGATGATGCGAACCTATCCAATCTCGGTGTGGTCAAGGAGGAGGTGGATCGGATCGCACGCATCGTAAAGAGACTACTGGATTTTTGTAAGCCTAAAAACGGCAAAATGTTCGCCCTGGATCTGGTTGAGATTTTGAATCAGACCCTCTTTTTGGTAGAAAAACAATTTTCAAAACGAAATATAGTAATAGAAAGGAACCTTCCCAAAGATCTTCCCAAAGTGAAAGGCTTTGATGACGAGATCAAACAGGTCTTTTTGAATCTGTTGATGAACTCAAAGGATTTCATGGATCAAGGGGGAGAGATTCTTATCTCGGCACAGCAGAAAGAGGATACAGTGGAGATAGAATTTTCAGATACCGGATGTGGCATTCCAGAAGAGAACATCTCTCGGGTATTTGACCCATTTTTTACCACCAAAGAAGGAGCAGAAGGGACTGGTTTGGGCTTATGGATCTGTTACGAAATAATCCAAAGGCACGGGGGCACCATCGTGGCAAAAAGAAAAGATAAGGGGACAAGCTTCTTGATAACTTTGCCTATTGCATCCTCTTAATGCTTTCAATCTGGAGTGTCAAGCTTCAACTTGACCAACGAAAATATCCGTGGAGATGGATTTGGGATAAATATTGATGAGTATCAGAATTTACTGAATTGATAATTCTAAATTCTGGAGATAAACGAAGGAAGTAAGGGCTATGGAGAAAGAGTACGGGAAAATCTTAGTGGTGGATGACGAGACCAGGATGTGTGAAAGTCTAAAAACGCTCCTCTCTGGGGTGGGATATGATGTGACCACTGTCCGGGAGGGAGAGAAGGCAATCGAGAAGATCAATAAGGATGATTTTGATCTGGTGATCACCGACATAAAAATGCCCAGATTCGATGGAATGGATATACTCAAATCCGCTCGCTCCAAAGACCAAGAGGCTCTGGTAATATTGATGACCGGATTTGCCTCCTTGGAATCTGCCGTCTCTGCCATCAACCAGGGAGCATATGACTATCTGATGAAGCCGATTGAGTTCTCCGACCTAAAGCTGACCATAAGAAGAGGATTAGAAAAAAGAAGGTCTGATCAAGCTCGAAACAAGCTTTTAACGGAACTGAAGGAGAAAAATCTGGAATTACGCAAAAGGGTGGCGGAATTGGATGCTCTTTACCAGGCTGGCAAGTCGCTGAGTTCCACAGAGGATTTGGGTGTCCTCCTTGACAGGATAGTCTCCTTGGCAACCGAGGTGATCGGGGCAAAAACGGGCTCCATCATGCTGATTCAAAGACCCGAAAACGTATTAACCATCAAGTCCGCCATCGGATTAGATTCAAAAATAATTGAGGGCACCAAATTGGAGTTGGGCAAAAGCATTGCTGGATATGTGGCACAAAATGAAACCCCTTTGATCATTGAGGACATTGAAAAAGATCGGAAGTTCAAGCGATTAAGCAAAAAGCATTATGCCACCAAATCCCTTTTGTGTGTCCCTTTGAAGATCAAAGAAAGGGTTTTGGGGGTAATAAATTTAAGTGATAAAATCACCGGAATGCCCTTCAGTCAAGATGATCTTCGACTTTTGACTACCTTTGCCTCCCAAGCTGCTATTGCCATAGACGATGCTTATCATTTTGAACAGAGCAGAAAAAAGGTCGAAGAGCTTTCCATTCTATACGATATCGCCAGCACGCTTTCCACCTTAGAGAACTTCGAGAGGATTTCCGATTTTATCTTTGAGCGGGTTAAGAAAATTGTGGAGATCGATTCTGCTCTTTGGTTCGAATGGAGCGAAAAGGAACAAAAATTAAGTCTTGCTTTCTGCCAGGGATTGGAAAACACGAAGAGAGACCTGCAGATTTCTTTGGAGAAGCAGGAGATCCTGGACTCGGATAAACTTAATACAGGAATCAAAGGAAAATTGGAAGAAGATTCCGATTTTTCTCAATACTTGGACTCAGTGAGCTCGTTTCCCATAATTGCAGAAGGGATATTACATGGAGTGCTCTCGGTGGGTAACCGAGCACACAAGATCATATCCGAAGATCAGAAACACTTAATTTCCATTATCGCCTCACAAGCGGCTTCTTTATATGAAAGACAGAAAAGCATACTCAATGCCACTCGCCTTTTGACCATGGGTAACATGGTCTCGGAGATCACCCATGATTTGAAAAAACCATTAACCAATATTAAGGGAACTTTGCAACTTCTGAAAGAGAAATGGTCAGATACAGAGGCCAAAGAGAAGTATTTCGATATGGTGGAACAGGAGATCTTTCGCCTAAACGATTTAACCAGGGAGATAGTAAACTTTTCCAATCCCAACAAATACGAGCTGGAGAGAAAAGATATAAGGCTTTCCTTAGATCGTGCGTTGAATCTGGTAAAGCGTGATCTTGACACAAGAAAGATCAGTTTAAAAAAGGACCTCCAAGAGGTTCCATCCATTTTCATCAACGAAAATGAAATTATGGAAGTTCTCTTAAATATAATCTTGAATGCCATTGAGGCCATGCCTGAGGGTGGTGAATTGCAGGTGAGCTTGAAGTCTTATCAAGATCCGAAAAAGAAAGGGCAGTTTGTGCAGATAGGCATAGCCGATACAGGCTGTGGAATCGCTCCGGAGAATTTGAATCGAATTTTCGATCGCTATTTTACTACCAAAAAAGAAGGCACCGGATTGGGTTTGGCAGTGGTGGAAAGGATAGTTAAGGCACATGGAGGTTTTGTTTCAGTGAAAAGCGAACTTGGCAAAGGGACCTCTTTTTTTGTGAATCTGCCAGCAGAACAAAACAGTTTATAAGGTTGAAGTTTGTTAGGTTGAAAAAACCCTGAACTTAGATTCTAAACTGAATTGGTGGCTGTCCCGTTATAAATTTTTGCCGATAATTCATATGAATGCATACGCAGATGAAAAGCGGTCAGTCTTGATTGATCATGAGTTTATATTTGATATAGCCTGATCCGAAGGTGGCAAAGGCTAATAGAAAAGGCGAAAATTATGGATAAAGATAAGGTAAAAATATTGGTGATCGATGATGAACCCAAAGTTTCCTGGCTTCTAAGCGAGGGTTTGGGAAAGATCTATGAGATCGTCTATGCCAAAGATGGCCTGGAGGGGCTGCAGATGGTCTCAAAAACTAAACCCAGCTTAGTCCTTTTAGACATTAAGATGCCAGGCATGGACGGTTTGGAGGTTTTAGACAAGATAAAATCTATGGATCGGCTGACTGAGGTGATCATGCTCTCCGGACACGGAGAGACTAAGAATGTAGTAGAATCGATAAAAAGGGGGGCATCGGAGTTTATCAATAAGCCTTTCGACGTCAAAGAAGTCGAGATACATATTCAGAGTGTGCTGGAGAAGACTCGTCTTAAGAGGGAATTGGATCACCTTAAGAACGAACTTAAGACTAAGTCTCAATATGAAATACTTGTAGGTGATAGTCCCAAAATGCTCCAGATCAAAACCATCATCGAGCAAGTGGCGGACAGTGAGTTGACCGTTTTGATCCGAGGTGAATCAGGCACCGGCAAGGAGATCGTGGCAAGGATGCTGCATACTCTCTCCAGCCGAAAAAATGAGCCTTTCGTCAAAGTGAATTGTGCGGCGATCCCCCGGGATCTGTTGGAGGCGGAGCTTTTTGGCTATGAAAAAGGCGCCTTCACTGGGGCACATAAGACCAAACCGGGAAGGTTCGAGACTGCAAATAAAGGAACCATCTTTTTGGATGAGATTGGAGACATGCCTTTGGAGCTTCAATCCAAATTACTTCAGGTCCTGGAGCAATATGAGTTCATGCGGGTCGGGGCAATAAGGACCATTAAGGTGGATACCAGAATTCTGTGTGCCACCAACCGGGATTTGAATAAAGCCCTGAAAGATCAGACCATAAGAGAAGATCTGTTTTACAGGCTGAATGAGGTTACCATAAACTTGCCTCCTTTGGGGGAAAGAAGGGAGGATATCCCACTGTTGATTGAACATTTTTTGCAGAAATACAACACCCTTTATGATAAAAAGTATCGTCCTCTTTCTTCCAGAAGCATAGAGCTCTTGCAGGAATTTGATTGGCCCGGCAATGTAAGGCAGTTGGAAAATCTGATCAAGCAGGTGGTGGTAAGAGAAGATGAAGAGATAATTTATGATACCCTAAAGACGCCTTCCGTTCAGACCGGATCTTATTCTCCCCAAAAGCCTTCCTTCTCTGAGACAAGGAACTATTCATTGAAAAAAAGGGTAGGAGATGCAGTTGCCCACGAGGAGAAAGCTTTAATCTCTGAAGTGCTTTCCAAAACCAACTGGAATAGAAGAAAAGCAGCTGGGCTTTTGGAGATAAGCTACCGATCTCTTCTTTATAAGATCAAAGAATATCAACTCGCCGGCTAATTCAGAAACCTTCAAAAGGATTTAATCTGACATCCTTCATCATCAAGAGATTTCGCAAGCCCTGCAGGTCAAGCATGTCCCCAGACCTGGATGACATTACTAATTTTGTCAAACTGTAGGGGTGAAGCTTTAGGGACCGTTGAAAGACTCCTATAATGTCGTTGCGAGGAGGGCCCGCCTTTGGTCTTCGACCCTGAGGTTTCATTTCGTGCCGCACTTCGTCCTGAGACTCAGTGTCGAAGGAAGCGCACTCAGTGCGAGGCAGGACCGGAGGGCAGGACGAAGTGCAGACCCGAAGGGCGGGGGGCGACGAAGCAATCTGTGACTTATTGATTTATATAGAAACAAGATTGCTTCTCCCGCCTTCGGCGGGATCGCAATGACGTCCCTTTTAGTTTTTCAACACGTCCTTTAGCTTTACCATAGTAGTTTGTGGTTGCTCGATTTGTGTAGCACTTGAGGATATCGAGCTTAAAAATTGCCCGATAAATGGGACAACTACATTTGTTTAATAACCCGTGAAAGGCTGCCTGTCATGACCTCTTAGACTTCTGAAAAACGCTTTGAATTTAGCCAATTCTTATTATATTTGGTCTTAAAAAGTTATTTCAACTTGGAAAATAGTTTTGAACATGATGCAAACCGAAGACGAAAAATGGATGAGACATGCTCTGGCTGAGGCTCAGTTGGCATTGAAGAAAAATGAGGTCCCCATCGGAGCGGTGGTGGTTTATGAGGACAAGATCATTGGCAGAGGTCATAATCAGGTGGAGAGCTTGAAAGATCCCACTGCCCATGCGGAGATAATTGCCATCGGTGCAGCCTGCAACTTTCTCAATTCCTGGAGACTATCCGGATGTTCCATTTATGTTACCGTCGAGCCATGTTCCATGTGTGCCGGGGCGATTGTTCTATCCAGACCTGAGCGACTGATCTTCGGAGCAAAGGATCCTAAAACCGGAGCATGTGGCTCCTTATACAACATCGTGCAGGATATCAGATTGAATCATCAGGTGGAAGTCACCCCTTACATATTGGAACAAGAATGCACTCAAATCCTTGAGTCTTTTTTTGAGAAAATTCGGCAAGGCACTGCAGAATCTAAAAACGGGAAAAAAAGTGGAACGGACTACTAAGAGTTTTGATTTGGATCAAGTTCACACCAAGCTTTTGTATCTGGGACTTTTTTTGGATGTCTTAGTTCCAGCGGTTTTGCTATCTTTGGGTCTATTTCTAAGAAGCAAGGGAATTGTTGTAAGATCGTTTACGGGATTAGATGTATTACTTTGGTTTTTATTGGCAGTGAGCGGAGGAGAGGTTTTAGCAATCTACTTGATCAAAAAAAGAGTTCTGTTTGCCCCGAACATGCCAAGAGCCAAAGAAGAAGATGTTTCCCTGGAGCAGAGGTTTCTAAGATCAGCACTGATTCTTTTCTCACTTAGTCTCTCTTTTGCCATTTATGGATTCGTATATTATCTTTTGGGTGGGACGGTGGAAAGATTTGTGCTATTCATCGCTATTACCTTGTTTTGTTTCCTCTTGTTCAAACCTAAACTTGAGGAGATGAAATCTGTAAAGAATGGTTTATCAGAATCTTCGGGTGGTTATTGAAAATGCTTGTTAACTGTTGACTTTTGACTGTTCACTATTCCCTGCTTTTTGGAGAGGTGCCGAAGTGGTTGTCCCGCCTTTAGCGGGATCCGTCCTGTGGCGGAAACGGGGTGTTTCGCCCACAGGGTCTGCCTGTGGCGGAAAAACCGTTGTTTCTTTTAAAAAAGACAAAATAACCGGAGAGGTGCCGGAGTGGTTTAACGGGGCGGTCTCGAAAACCGTTGTGCCGTAAGGCACCCCGGGTTCGAATCCCGGCCTCTCCGCTTCTAATTACTCGTGTTACGTTAAGTCGAGTCCGGGTTATAAAAACATACACGAGCACCACCAGACAAATCCCTCTCTCCTCACTTTTTGATTTCTACAACAAGCTTGACATAGCTCTTTGTTGTGCCTAAAATAAAGTCCTTGACAATCTAGAATCGAGCCAATAATATCCCGGAGAGAGACGGACCATTTTTCGGATTAGCTTTTCGGTGCCAACTTTCGTATAATGATATGTACTTGTGAAATAATTCACTAATTAGAGGACCGCTTATGTGGCCGAGAAGTATCGGGGCAAAGCTGATTCTGGTGGTGGGATTCATCTTGATAGTCTCAATAGGCATCTACGCTTACGTCAACATAGCCTCTCAGAAAAAGCAGTTGACGGGTGAGGT
>LJVD01000131.1 GCA_001304225.1 candidate division Zixibacteria bacterium SM1_73 | reverse complement strand
GACCGGGTTGGCGTTGTAGCTATCATTTATGACTCTAATGTTGTCAAGTCTTACCAACTCCATCCTAAGTTCAGAGGGTTTATATTTCTCCAAACCGCTCTTTATCTTCTCCTCCTCCACCCCCAAAAGAGCTCCCACCGCAAAAGCTGCCAAAGCGTTGTATACATTATGCTCTCCCAAGAGTTTTAAATCTATCCTGTACTTGCCATTTACCTTGAAACCTATATATCCTTCCTGGTTGATGGTGAGTTCATCTGCTTTGAAATCGGCTTCATTTTTGATGGAAAAGCTTACGGCCTTTTCTTTACCATTTTTGATTCTTCTTGTCAGAAACTCATCGTCAGCATTTAACACTGCCGTATGAGGTGATCTCATGTTGTCCAAAAGCTCAAACTTTCCAAACTTTGCATCGATTCCAGATGAGCAGGTCCAATATTGGTGATGACTCCGATGTTTGGTTTGGCGATTTTAGTTAGAATTCCTATCTCTCCAAGCTCGCTCATCCCCAGCTCCAGGATCAAAACCTGCGTATCTTTCTCGAGTTCAAATAGGGTTAAGGGAACGCCAATAAGATTGTTATAGCTTTTTATGGATTTTAAAACTTTAAACTTGGAAGATAGAACCCCTGCGATCATATCCTTGGTGGTGGTTTTACCGTTGGTTCCGGTCACAGCCACGGTGGGAAGTTCAAACCTGTTCCTGTGCCAGGAAGCTATCTTCCTCAAGGCCTTTTTTGTATCCTCTACCAGCACCATTGGAACTCCTTCAAGCTCTTTTTTCTTCATCTGCTTTCTCTTCTCTTGGGATATGATCACCACACCTGCTCCCTTTTCTGCTGCCTCCGAAATGAACTGGTGACCATCGAATCTTTCGCCTGATATGGCTACAAATAGATTGCCCTTTTTTATGGTGCGCGAGTCGATGCTTACCCCCCGGGCGATGGTTTGATTTCCTTTGTCATTATTCAAAACTTCTCCACCGGTCACTTTCACTAATTCATTTAAAGAAATACTCAGCATAAGAACTGCTTCCCTGAAGTCACGTTTTTGTCTCCAGGTTTTTCGACGGCGGACTGCCGACCGCGGACATCTTTAACAACTCCAGCACCGTCTCTTTATCGGAGAAATGAAATTTTCTGTCTTTTTTTATCTGATAATCTTCATGCCCTTTCCCCGCCAGCACTAAGCTATCCCCTCTTTTGGCAATCTTTAGGGCTTTTCTTATTCCCTCTCTCCGGTCAATTATGATTTCAACTTTATCCTTGTTTTTCACCCCCAGCATGATTTGATCTATTATCTTTTCAGGATCTTCACTTCGAGGATTATCCTCGGTTAAGAAAACCTTATCTGCCAAAAGAGAGGCCACTTCTCCCATCTGCGGTCTTTTGCCTTGATCTCTATCCCCACCACAGCCAAAGAGGACTAATAGATCGCCTGGGGTAAGTCTTCTGACCGTCTTCAAGAGTCTCTCCAAGGCAGTTGTGGTATGAGCATAATCAATCAATATTTTGAAATCCTGTCCTGCCTGAATCTTCTCCATACGTCCGGGAATCCCCTGCACAGACTCCAGTCCAGATTTTATGGTTTCTAAATCCACCTTCAACGCAATCCCAACTGCCGCACCGGCTAAAGCATTATAGATGTTTGATTCTCCTAAGAGTTTTAGATTTATATTTATTCTTCCATTTGGGGTCACCAGATCTATCTGAGAACCTTCCAGATCACTGGAGAAGGTCTTTGTATAAAAGTCAGCCCTTTGATTATCGAGAGAGTAAGTCAGCCTGTTGGTTTTAGCTTTATCGTAAAAATATTTCCAGTTGGGGTCGTCGATGTTTATCACCGCATAGCTTTTTTCAGAAAGCATATCGAATAGAAGACCTTTTGATTCTTTATATGCGGAGAGGGTCTTATGGAAATCAAGATGCTCCTGGTCGAGATTGGTGAAAACCGCAACATCGAAATCGACTCCGATAACCCTCTTCAGAGCCAAAGCATGTGAGGAGACCTCCATCACCACCGAATCTGTTCCTTTTTCCAGCATTTGGGAAAACATATTTTGTAAATCCAATGATTCCGGGGTAGTCTTTTCGGCCACCACTCTTTTTCCCCCGATGAAGTAAGCTATAGTTCCGATCAGACTCACTTTTCTGCCAGCTTTCTTTAAAATGGATTTGAGCAGATAGGTGATGGTGGTCTTACCGTTTGTTCCGGTGATTCCCACCACCTCCAACCTCTGTGAAGGAGAGTCAAAAAACTTAGAAGACAAAAGTGCCAAGGCTTTCCGGGTATCAGGAACGATTACCTTAACTTTTGCTTTATAGTCACCATCTCTTTGAGTCACCACTGCCACGGCACCTTTTTCTGAAGCCGAATTTATATACTCATGCCCGTCCTCCTTGAATCCTGGAATAGCCACGAAAAGGTCACCTTCTTTGATCTTGCGAGAATCATATTCTATTTTCTTTATATCCAGGTCAGTTTGTCCAAAGATCTTCTTCGAAGGCAAGGCTTCCAAAAGTCTTTTAAGATTTCTCACACCTTTCTCCTCACCTGGGTGAACATTCGACGAGACAAAGCTGTTTCTTGTCCAAGAGCGTGTAAGGCTCGGGAATCTGTTTGGTCACCACCCCACTCCCCTTAAGTTTGACTCGCAACTTTTTAGCAAAAAAAGCGTTTATCGCTTCTCGTGCTGTCATTCCTAACACATTGGGAACCATGATATTGTCGCTTGCGGGAGATTTTGATTTTTGGTCAAAACCCGATTCTTTCTGAGCTAAAGTGGAAATTTCCTTTGACGAGCCTTTGCTGGATGTTTCATAGACAGTTAGCTTAGACAAATTATTTTCCCTTCCTTCCAAGAAGGGCTCTCCGGTTAGGGCTAAGATGCGTAAGGTGGTGTTTTTGAATACAGGTGCGGCAGTTTGTCCACCCAGATGCTCGGTTTTTGGATTATCCAAAGTGATCAGACCTACCATCTTGGGATCATCTGCTGGGAAAAAGCCCACAAAGGAGGCGATATATTTGTTATCTTCATATCCTCTTCCGTTCAGCTTCGCTTTTTGCGCCGTTCCCGTCTTTCCTCCGATGGCTAATCCTTCCGTCTTAGCTTTTTGTCCGGTTCCATACGAAACCACCCCTTTTAAGAAGTCGACCAGGGTGGAGGCGGTTTCGGAGCTTATCACTTGGCGCACCTGGATGGGATGAAATGCTTTCAGGGTATCGCCATTTTCATCCATAATAGCCTTGACCACAAAAGGCCTCATCAAAACACCTTCGTTGGCAACGGCAGCATAAGCACAGACCAACTGCAGCGGAGTCAGGGATATTCCCTGTCCAAAGGCAATGGTGGACAGCTCCAAATCGGACCACCCATCTGGTGAAGAGATGAAACCTTTAGATTCGCCCGGCAAATCTATTCCGGTCTTTGCGCCCATGCCAAAATCTAAAGCATATTGGTAGATTTTCTCCCTGCCCACCATATTTGCTATTTTGGCTAAGGCGATATTGCTGGAGTAAATCACGCTTTCCTTGAAAGTAAGCCATTCATACTCCTTGATGTCGTGAATGATTCTCTTTCCAATCCTGTATTTTCCTTTTTCCGCATAGATGCTGTCCTTGGGGGTTAAAATCTTTTCTTCCAGAGCCGAAGCAGCAGTCACAATTTTGAAGGTGGAACCGGGTTCAAAATTATCACTTATGGTTCTGTTCTTTATGGGAAGTTCATCACCCTTCCCGCAATGGGCCATGGCCAATATCTCCCCGCTTTCAGGATCTATAAAAACTGCACGCCCTCCATCCGCCCGGGTGAGTAGAACTCCCTTTTTCAGTTCCTCTTCTATAACGGACTGCAATTCTATATCAATGGTTAACCCAATGCTTTTGCCTCTCTCCGGTTTCTGGATAGGATATTCTGTGATATGATAGGAATTTCTATGTCCATCCCGTTGAAATATGGCTTTTCCATCTTCCCCGGAGAGCTCTTGGTCATATTGAAGCTCAACTCCAGCTAACCCTTTGTTATCGATGTCAGTAAAACCCAACACATCTTCCGCAAGGTCTCCATTCAAATAATATCGTTTGGTCTCGTTTAGCACCCACACACCTCCCAATTTACCTTCACCAAGTTTGGATTTTATCCTCTGGCTTTCCTTTTTCTCCACCCTTCTTTTAAGCCAAACGAAATTGTTCTCGGTTTTCAAATGGTGTCTCAACCTCTCGAAAGTTGATTTGGAGGAACCAGCAAATGAGCGGGCCACCAGGTTCACATTTTTCACACTCTCTGGAATGGCAAAAAAGGACTCCACCGGTAGATTGACAGTTAACAGCTTGCCGTTTCGGTCATAGATAAGTCCTCTGTCAGCATCCAATTTTATATGGAGCTGATGCTGTTTTAAGATTATCTTCTTATATTCATCTCCTTTTAAACCCTGGAAATAAAAGAGGCGAGCGAAAATAAGAAGCCAAAAAAACACTCCCATCAAAAAGACTAAAGCACCTCTTCTTTTGGTAGTCTTTGTCCACCTGCTTTGCGGACGCCTGCGAGGCGAGTTATCATAAAAGCTTTTTGACCTGTAGCCCATGTTTGTCCTTTCTGGGTGAACCTTATCTTAAGGAGAAATCCTTTTGAGCTTGGTCCAGATCTTCTTAATCGAGCTTTGCTTCTCAATATTAGCTGAATCCTTTGCCTCAGGCAGCACTTTTATCTGCTCAAAGGAGGGATAGATAAATCCCATCTCTTTTGCCAGTCTTTCTATACGCGCCACTGAGCTCAGATTCGCTGCTTCAACCTGGAGATACTTATATTCCTCTTGCTGTTTGTCGATCTGGACATTCAGCCTTTCAATTTCATTTGCCAAAGTGAGAACGGTAACTCTTTGCCAGATATAAACAGTGGCTAAAAGGATCAACACCATCAGAATCAGCAAGAACCTCAAACGAAGATTCTTCTGCTTCTTGAAATGAATATGGCTTCTTTTAATCTTGCCCTTTTCCAAGTTTACATCTCCCTGGATTTCAATCCCTTGTTAGGATTGAAGTCTCTCTGCTACCCACAGCCTGGCACTTCTTGCCCGGGGATTCTCCTCTATCTCTTCCACGGAAGGGGCGATGGGTTTTTTAGTAACCATTCTCAAAGCTGTTTTGTCTTGCCTTTTTATTATGTCTTTGATTATCCGATGTTCTAAGGAGTGATAAGAGATCACGCATAGCCTGCCAGGAGGAGCTAAAAATTCAATAGCTTGCTTTAGACCTTCTCTTAATTCCTCCAGCTCCTCATTCACCTCTATCCTGATGGCTTGAAATACTCGAGCTAAGGACTTTATCCGATATCTGGGGTTGATTTTTGATTCCACCAACTTCCTTAATTCAAAAGTAGTGAAGATTTCTTTTTTTTCTCTTTGTTTCACTATGGCTTTGGCAATCCTTTTGGAAAATTTCTCCTGTCCAAACTCAAACAGGATCTTGGTCAAATCCGAGAGGGCATAGTTATTCACCACAAAAATGCAATGAACAGACCCCCAAGTCGAATAAAAAACCGGAAATCTTTTTTACCTTTAAACCTGAAACTAAATCTTTCATCTGGCTGAAACGAAGATGCGCGAATTCAACCCTGTCTCTATATTTCTTTAAACGTTTTTTCGCAATTTCGAGTAAGCTCTCATCTCTATCCATACAAATTAATTTCCCTCCAGGTTCAAGTTGTGAAACTATAGCCTGCGCATGTCCGCCAGTCCCGACTGTTGCATCCAGATAGATTCCTGACTTCGAAGTTAAAAGATTTTCCAAAACCTCCTTCAACAGAACAGGTTCATGCATGGTTCAGCCCGTTTACATTAGTTCGTTTTCCCCCAATGCCTCACTTTTTCGGTGAAGGCGATTCAGGACTGAATATCTTCTGGGCAACCTGTTCATAAGATTGCGCGAAGTGTTCTCTATATCTCTGGAATACCCCTGGGTTCCATACCTCGATCCGTGACAGGATCCCCAAGATGAGCACGTCCTCTTTGGGTTTGAGCTGGGCATGCTCCAAGAGTTTTTGAGAAACGGTGAGCCTCCCTGCTCTGTCTATTCTCACATCTTCGGATTTCGGGATGAACTCTCTCTCGTAGAATCTGTGCTCCTCTAAATCAACCTTCAGGTCTCTCAACTTCTTCTCTTGTTTCTCCCACTCTTCTTTAGGATAGATGAAAATGCATCCATCAAAACCTGCAGTTAAAACAAAATTTTCATTAGAAGAGGGAGGACTGGCATCCCTCAGTTTCTTGGGCAACTTAAGTCGCCTCTTAGGATCAATGGTAGATGTATAAGTTCCTTTAAATGAAGCCATTTAAACTAAGATAGAAATTTAGGTTCGAGTGAATAAAAATCCTTTGGCCGTTAGTTCAAGGACCATTGTTGCTACCCGGAATGGACAGACAGGGAGATCAAATGAAATTAAGTATCGATTCCCCAAATATGGCGATTCTCCTCTAAACATATAACTTTATGCAAAACCTTTTTTTGAAACCTTGATTTTATCGTCAACTTTAACGGAAAGAATATTACTCATTTAACTACAATGGCTTATCAAAAAAACTTGTTTACAGGTGCTGGAATTATTTTTTAATTCTTTACGACTATCGAGCTTATACCACAATCTGTCGAGAATTCCCCATACTACTTCACTTATTCGATTTGCATGAGGAGGCTCGTCCGTTCCAGAAGCCAAGAATCATAATTCTAACCTCTTAATAAAAAGCAGGTTGTAACAAAGGACTTTTCATTCACAGAAATTTTTCCCACAGGCACACTGATTGCAAAACTCCCAGAGGTAACCATTGATCCCTTTTATTCTCATTTCAGGAGGGGGGAATGAAGATCAATTCTTGGAGAAAACTTACATTTTTGGTTCTTTTCTGCTTGGCATTTTTCAAACCAGCATTTTCACAGATCAGCTTTCACCATTCTTTTTCTGAAAATGATCTTAGATTCAATAGAATGGATAGCTATGATGTGGTGGACTTGAAGAAAGGAGAAAAGATTGGAGAAGTAGGGAAACCTGATCTTCCCTTAAAATTAGCTCATCTTTGGATTCCAAATGATTTTGAAGTGGAGAGCCTAATTGTCATCGCTAACTCATATGAAGTCCTGGAAGGCGAGTATCTGATTATTCCCATTCAACCTGATGAAAAAACAAACGGAATGGCTGAGAAAACATGGATGCCTCCGGACTCACGAACATACAGTTCTGATTCGCTTTATCCGGGCAAACTTGGAGAAATCGTGGAAAGTGGTTATTTGGCAGGGAGCCAGATAGTCACCATAGCCTTGTATCCATTACAATATAGGCCCAAATCAAAAAAGCTTTTCTTCTATACTGATCTGGATTTGAGATTGAAGTTAAGGAGTTCGACAAAAGTTGCTCCCTCTTCCGTTATCAAGACAAGGTTGCCCCAAGCCTCAAAAATATATGCAGAAATTGCAAATGAAATAGTGGACGATGAAAATGTCCCTGGCAATTACAACAGTTTGCAAAATTACGATCACAGTCTGTCCAATGCCTATGGCCAAGATTCAGAACAGCATCCCTATCTGATCATCACCTCCTCTGAATTAAAATCCGCATTTTCTCCTTTGCTCAAGTGGAAGATTAAGAAAGGAATACAAGCGACCATTGTCACCGTGGATAGTATTTTAACCACCCACACCGGAAGAGACGATCCAGAGAAAATCAGGAATTTTCTTATCGATGCCTATCAGAATGGGGCCATGTGGGTGCTATTAGGAGGGGACGAGGATATTGTTCCGGTAAGATATGCTTATCCGACCAATGTCTACACTCCTCCGGCAATGACTCAGCAGCAGATTTGCGACCTTTATTATTCAGATGTGGATGGAGAATGGGACCTAGACAACGATGGTATCTGGGGCGAGCCGGAAGACGACAGTCCAGACATTTATCCCGATCTATTTGTCGGAAGGGTGCCTTGTAGTGATAGCGTTGAAGCATCATCTTTCGTGGACAAGCTTTTATTATATGAAAGAAATCCTGGTAATGGAGTGACTGATTACCTTCCTTCCGCTCTTTGGATGTGTTCAGATCAGATGAGAGACTGGAGTGGCGGAGTCGGGCAGCATATCCTGGCTTCTGAGCATGTAGATAGCCACTACTTTCAGGATTTATCAACTTTAATCGAGGCCCCGTCGGGGGCGGCAGAAAATCCGATCAGCCCCTATGGGCAAAACTGCATTGAGACCATGGATCAAGGATGGGGCATAATCTCAGTTTTGGCCCACGGTGTGCCGAACGGTTTTGTGACCAAATCGAATCAGATCAACCAGTCCCCAAGATCATGGATTTATTCTTATCCCGGAGAAGACAATGGTCACGGACATCTTCCGTCCCTATCCAATCAAGGTAAATATGGAATCATGTATTCCATTGCCTGTAAGCAAAGCGCCATTGATGTGGACAAATACCCCCAGATGGGAAACGAGCCTTGTGTTGGTGAAGTATACCCCATATCACCGGACATTGGAGGGGTGGCATTCTTAGGCTACACCAGATGGGGATGGGTGGGCATCTCCTATAAGCTTTTAGAGAAATTCCTTCAATATCTTTTTGCTGATTCACTGCAACATCATCTGGGGATAGCCGAGGCACTTTCCCGTTGTTCTTATCCTTCATATCGAGATTTGAATTATGGGCACAATCTGTTTGGTGATCCTGAGATGAGGGTCTGGACCCGGGTCCCGCATCCATTGACCGCGACCCATCCGGGTAAAGTCACCATGGGCTTGCGCACCATAGACATTTCCGTCACCTCAGAAGATGTAGGCGTTCCAGATGCCACTGTCTGTTTGAGCCTAAATCAAAGGATTATGTTTTTGGGAACTACCAATCAAGATGGTTTATTATCTGCTGAAGTAAACCTGGACGATGTGGGAGAGATGAGCGTGGTGGTGACCAAGCCGAATTTTCTTCCTTATGAGGGAAACATCACCGTCTCCATCACAGCAGACGTGGACGAAGATGATGAGGAAAATAACATTTCGTCCTTTGATTTGTTCCAGAACTATCCCAATCCGTTTAATCCGGTGACCAAAATTCAGTTTAGAGTTCAGAGTTTAAAGTCGAGAGAGCCCCTCCATACCATCCTTAGCATCTATAACGTTCTGGGGCAGAGGGTGAGGACTCTGGTAGATGAGCCCAAAAGCCCGGGAAGTTATGAAGTGATCTGGGATGGAAAAGATGGAAAGGGCAATGACGTCTCCAGCGGAATATATTTCTACAGATTGGATACTGAAAATTATCAGAAGACCAAAAAGATGACTTTACTCAAATGATACCGTAACTGAACATTCCCAAAATTTCGAAGAACGGATCTTTCAAACCAGCACCTAATTTAAATTAGGTGCTGGTTCTTCTTATATATTTCCGCTCCCGCTTGATTGTCCTTCAGGATAAATCCATTTGGATCCGTAGGAGTATCATCCAGATTTTTTCCTCTTTTTTTCTTGACTTCTTTAAGCAGAGATTTATTTTATTCTATCGAAATCGTCAAAAACTATTGACTGCGTCAAATCGAGGTAGATGGGAAGAACCAAATTGTAGAGGGAGTCCTTCCCGTTGTGCAGGGAGAAGGTGGATGATAATCCGAGGGATCAGTTGGACGATCCGTTTAAGCAATAAATGGTGTGATGGAGAAGATGTATGGAGATTATAATTCCGCTAAATCCCCCTGTATCCCCCTTTTTCAAAGGGGGAGAAAAAATTCAATTCCCCCTTTCATAAAGGGGGACCAAGGGGGATTAAAAAGGATCAAGAATTGCCCCTTGTACAGACCGGAGACATGGGTAACAGGTGTTCGGGGACATGGGTAACACTTTTAGGTTTTTTCATTCATGTTAATTGTATAGATCTTTTGATGGCAAAAATATACATCAAAGAGACCGTCTGTCAAGGTTGGACGGAGAGCGACAGGATATCCTGTAAAGGCTCTGCCGACTTTAAATACACAGCCATGAAAAGAGATTTCTCCTTTTCCTTGGACTTTACGAACGATGTCACGGCTGTTATATTCGATGGGTGGCAAGGGGTCAGGAAATTCACGGGAGCTGGGCTGATATCTACTGGCTGGGGTGGCCAGTCCCAATGCCTCATGCGGTCGCTCGAAGTTGTATA
>LJVD01000130.1 GCA_001304225.1 candidate division Zixibacteria bacterium SM1_73 | reverse complement strand
TTGAGTAAGAAAATTAGCTGCTGGCTTTTTTGATGGGGCTATCGTTATCTGATTTCTTTCTTTCCGGCTCCAAATATTCCTTATCCCAAATGTGGTCGGTCAATTCAGCCACCTTCTCCCCATAAGAAGATAAACCTTCCACGAAATCTGAGGATTTCAAAGCCTCTTCCGCTTCCGGGTTAATGGGACGCGCCTTGTGTTCTTTCACAATACGATAAAAGTTTCGATGATGATCTCTTATAGGGCATGGGGTGATTTCATTTCCAACCTGGTCGGGTGGAGCCATGTAACCATAATCTCTCTGCCACTCTCTAATCGCTTTGAGAAATGGATTTTGTAAAACGCAGTTCAGATCATCTCCCCTTTTATATACCTCAACTATATTATCAGTGGAATAGGGGGTGAAGACACAAGGCATTATATTTCCATGCCAGTCTATGTAAAAATACCCACCTGTTCTACCTGCACACAGACAGCCATCGCTTATCGAACCCGAATTCCAGAAATCAGCGATAAAGAGCTTGTCTTCTTCAATCAATTTCTGCTCTCTAAAAAACATCTTAAGCCTCTGCTCTGGGGTAATTAAAAGGTCCAAGGTAAACTTGCAACCGATGGGCATATACTGAAAGATCCAGCCATAGATTGCTCCTTGCTGATTGAAATAGAAATCTATGAACTTATCCGAGAGCAAAAGCTCCGCATTATCTTTGGTAGCGGTTAAGGATATGCCAAAGGGCACTCCCGACTTTCTCAGGTTCTCAAAGGCTTTAATGATTCTCCGATATACCCCCTCCCCTCTTCTTTGGTCTGTCTCCTCCTCAAATCCCTCTACCGATATGGCAGGAGTAACGTTGCCCAACTCTGCCATTCTCTCTGCCCGTTTCTCATCAATCAAGGTTCCGTTAGTGTAAATCAAAAAGTAATTATCCAGGTGCTTTTCGGCCATATCCAGAATATCCTTACCCTGGCTTTTCCACATAAAGGGCTCTCCGCCAGAGATGACGGTGAAAAAGGAACCCCAATTTTCGGTCTTATCGGTGATTATGCGATCCAGTATGTCGAAATCGAGCTTATCGTAATCCTGGCTCAAATCGCCGGCATAGCATTGATCGCAATGTAGATTACATGCACCCCCAGGACTGATGGTCAAAAAACCAGGCGGAGCATAACCAAACTTCTGTTTGAACGCCTCTATTCGGTCTCTCCCTCCCAAGAATATGTTGCCTAAAAGCACTTTCAAAAGCCCCCTTCTTACCTTAGGAGAAATCCTCTTGTTTTTCAGAGCTTTGTCTACCGCATAAACGAGGTTCCGGGTGACCAGATATTTATCGTATTGCACTTTGCGTGGACGCCCAAGGGGATTCACCTCAACAAACAATTCATAGAGCTTTTTATCAGTTTTCTTGAGTAGGACGCCGCGAATGAGACGGTGGGCCATAGCAGCATTAAGGAGTTTGGTAAAGGCAACTATCAACAGCTCTTTTCTTTTTTGTACAAGATCCATCTTTCCCCTCCTCTTCGAAACAAACTACTCCAAGATAAATAACGCCACTTTTATCCTTAATCTGAACTTTGTCACGCATCCTTTCCTGTTAATCTTCCTCGCCGAAACTTGTCCCTTCTATTGTTTGAACTAAATCAGTTGAGCTAAAAGATAAGGGGACAGAAAAAATTGTCAAGAAAAAATTACCTTCAAGTTTTCCATCCGGATAAGCATCAAAGATTTAGAGTAGTTCATTTTCTTTCTGCTTCGCCGGTCATGGGGACAAATCGAACCGGTATATTGGTCTCCTCCTTTAGTCCCTTCTCGGTTTTGGTCACCACCACAAGCTCCTGGAAAAAGTCACCCACCGGTATTACCAATCTCCCCCCGATCTTAAGCTGATCCACCAATGGTTGTGGAATGTGATCTGGTGCCGCAGTGACTATCACCCCATCAAACGGAGCATGTTCCTCCCAGCCCTGATAGCCATCCGCGCATTTTACTGTAATATTTTTGTATTCCATCCCCTTTAGTCTCTTTTCAGCCATCTCCGCCAAAGAACAGATGATCTCTATGGTATAAACCTCTTCGGCAACCTCAGCCAAGATGGCCGCCTGATAACCTGATCCTGTCCCGATTTCCAAGACCTTCTCCCCTCCCTTTAATGCCAAAAGCTCGGTCATAAGGGCAACGATGTAGGGCTGGGAAATGGTCTGATCCTCTCCGATAGGAAGCGGTCCATCAGTGTAGGCAACATCACGCAGGCCCTCTGCAACGAAGAGATGGCGGGGAACCTTCCGTATAGCATCCAGGACCAGTTTATCTTTTACCCCTCTTGCCTCTATTTGGCTTTCCACCATCCTCTCCCTCCTCTCCGCATAAATTTGCTCTTGTGTTTTTTCTTCTGTCATCCGGGCATCCTTATCTCTTGACTCCCTGCAGGAGAAGGGAAAAAACAGTATCACCAGTATAGGCAACCAAGATAGGTATACTTTGAACATAATAAATCATCTTCCCTGACGGATCTCCGTCTTTGTTTTATTAAAAATTTACGATTAATAATAAACTATTCTTTTTGGGGTGTCAACAATTTATTTTCAGTTTTGGAGAAGAGTAATTGGAGTGTTCGCCTACAGGTGAACCATATGAAAGTCCCTTTTCTTCCAAGAGGTTTTCCGCAGGATCCTATAGTTGCACCGTATGGTGCATACCATAGGACAGGTCAAGCTGAAGGGCGTGTTGAAAAACCCCAAAACTGTAGTGAACGAGCTTGCTCGTCTGGCTTTTTTGACAATCTAAGTAGTTGGAATTCACAGGGATTTAAATTTCCCAAAAACCCGATAAGCAAGCTTTTCCACTACAAAACCACTTTTTCAACAGTCCCCGAAGCTTGACACCGCAGGAGAACCTCTCCGAAACAGACGCTTGTTGCCGGGGAATTTGATTTTTGCACAGTCTTCTGTTGAAAAATCCTTAGATACTGAATACGAATCATGCAGTTGTGTAGGCGTTCATAGGAATTTTGAGAGAAAAAAAAGCCCCAATCCCGCTTAGATGGGGACTGGGACTTTTAGTTTTTGTCGAGATTTGAATCTCGACCTACTATCCAGAAAGTAATGCTTTCAATTCGGATTCGGTGAAATCGGTTTTGCCTTGATCTGAAATCTCGATCGCTTTTCCGTTAAGCAGGAATATGACCTTGTCTCCCATAGCAAAGTATTTGCCTATCTCTGGAACTTTTGAGAGGAGTTTGAAATAAGCGTCGCTATAGCTTTTCACTTTGATGGTCTCAAGTTCACCTTCGTACTCAGAATCCACCCAAAGCCCATTTTTGTTGAAGAAAGTTTTGGTTCCGGCTTGAGCTACTTTCTCTATCCTTTTGAATTCTCCCCGTGAGTCAACATAGCCTGGCATGGGAGCTTGAGCTGCTTTTTTCGCTTCCCCCAAGGTTCTGGCTTGACTCACAGCGCCTGCTCCCACTTGTTCCTCTGAAAGTGCGCTGATTTTTGGGGCGGCATCCATGGAAAGCTCTCGAGCGGTCAGGCGATAATCTGCATCGACCAGAAAAGAGGTATATTGGTTGATGATTCCATATTTCTTGGAGAGCCTAACCACCTCATCAATCAACTCCTGATTGTCTCCGTGAAGCCTCAACTCGTCAATAAAATAGCCAACTCTTCTAGTTGCCCAAAGTTTGGGGATAAAATCGTTTTTTTCATCAGGCGAGAAATTGACCTCGTAGATGAATCTATCTTTGGCTTCTTGGCTCGACCCGGAGAGAGTAACCCTGGAGTTTCCCTGCCCCTTATATTTTCCCAAAATTAAAAGCTGTGATCCTTTGAATATATCAGGAAGCTCTTTGGGATAAATGTCATGAGTCTCAACGTTGCTAAACGAGAGTTCAATATCGGTCAGAATCGGATGGGAGACCTTTTTGTAAAAGCTTCCGACTTTTACCTCTATGTCCTCATCCGGACTGACATAATCGGAGGTGGCGTGATTGTCCTCAGCCAATTTATCCAAGAAATGAGCATTGACATCATATCCCACACCAAAGACAAATATACGAATATGCGATTTATTGTTGTCATTCACATTTCTGAGGATGTTCTTTATATCGGTAACTCCCACCGTGGGCAAACCATCGGTCAAAAAGATTACAAAGGATGCTTTGTTTTCTGTGCTAATCTGCCGGAGACCGGTCAAAAGAGCATCGTTAATATTCGTTCCACCTTCAGCTTCTCTCTTTTCTACAAATTTCAAAGCCTCTTTTACATTTTCATGATCAGCCCGAACTAAACCTTCTTTGAAGCTATTGATCTGATCATCGAAATCGATGACGTTGAACCTGTCATCAGAATTCAGACTGTTCAGACAGAATCTCAATGCACCTTTGGCTTGCTGGATCTTCTCCCCTCTCATGCTTCCGGACGTATCCAATATAAATATGATGTCCTTTCTTAAAGTCTTGTCGGCCGGGACTTCCGCCTGAGGAGAGATCATTGCCAAGAAATAGCGTTGATGATCATCATCCTCGAAAGGAAGCAGATTAAAACCGATGTCATCTTCGGATACCGTATAATACAAGAGGAAATCTTTGTCCGGTCTGGTGTTCTCCTCCACGTAAGTTACTCTGGCTTTGTGATCGCTCTCTTTGTCAATTTTTATGTTGTGCGACGGAGAGTAGATGCTCTTTAGGGGTTGATTGGAATTTATCTGGACGGTAACCTTTACGCTCTGCAGGGGATCTCTGGAAAATTTCTCTGTGTTTAAGGTGTAACGATAGCCGCAGATTCCTCCATTTAACTTCAAAATCTCTGAATAGTCCAATTTGATGCGAGTCTCACCATGAGCAGGAATGGGATAAACTCTGGCTTTGAACATTCCATCCTTAAAATATTCCAGAAGAGCGGGATCCTTTTTTCTGCGAACGATGTCCTCATAAATTCTTCTAGCTTCCCTTCGATCCAAAACTTCACCTCTGATCTCCTCTCCTCCTATGAACATGGAGAATTTGGAAATGGAAGCATCTGCTGGAATAGGGAATATATAAGTGCCTTCCAGGTCTCTGTGATAATTGTTTATGAAGACCTGATCCACAGCAGTCTGCGCTATCTGATTGTCGATCTTTATGTCCACGTGATGATATTTGATGGACAGATTTGGGGGGAAGGGTTCATGTGGCCGGGGTGGCATAGGGATAATGAAACCATCCGCTAACGCATTTGATCCAAAGATCAAAACCAGAACCAGAGTCAATATACATGATCTTTTCATGACGACCTCCTTTCGAGGTTAAAAGTCCAAAATTCAATGTTCAATTCTACTTCTTATACAAGTCATGAA
>LJVD01000129.1 GCA_001304225.1 candidate division Zixibacteria bacterium SM1_73 | reverse complement strand
ATTATTATTCCCCAGCCCAGATTGTCATAAACTGCGTTGTTTCGCACCACCGCTTTTGAATCTCCGAAAGTGCCTATCCCCTTCCAGTATTCGGATATCCGGTTGCGATAGACTATGGCTGTGGCATCCCAGGTGATGCCGATACCGGCTCCTCTCCCTTCACAGATGAAATTATCAGAAATGTAAGCATTTGCACCTCGGTAAAGTGCTATACCATCCCACCCATTGTTCTCTATTATATTATTCAAGATAAAAAGCTCCGAGTTTTCTCTTCCGAATACGCCTCCGATACCCACCACCACATCTTCAACCTGATGGGTATTATTAGAAATTCTGACCCCTTTGATAGTTACCGTGCTGAATTTTGCCACAACTCCAGCATCGGTGGCATTTCCGTCTGAATCACGGATTCCGCCGGTGATTTTCAAATTAGTAATAACCGATCCCCGACTATGATCGAATAAAACCCCATATCCAGCTTTGGTGATCAAAATGGTTGAATCCATTCCACTGCCCACAAGCTCAAGAGCTTTATCTTTGATCAAAAAGCCTCTTGAGGCTCTTACGTACGTTTTATGCATTTCGCAATTACCACATAGCTCTTCAGGATAAGAATCGGGATGAGCTTCATAAGTTCCGGGCATTATCAAAATCCTGTCACCACCTTTGGCAAAATCGATAGCATACTGAAGATCACGAAAGGGGTCTTCCTTTGAACCCGATCCTACTTTTCCATCACCCAGATCATCTACATACCAGGTCTTTGCTTCTATCTCCGCAAAAGGTCCTAAAAGCGTTGGGATCAACAATAAAGCTATTAAGAGTTTTATCATACTCTATATTCTGCTTCTGGTTTTTACAGTTCAGGGAATTGTAGCAAAGTCATTTTTGCAGCAACAGAAAATTTATTTACAGACTGAGCCTCAGGACCTCTATCATCTGTTGATGTATTTTTCCATTGGAGGCTAAGATTTCTTTAAGGTAGATATTAAATGGTCCTCCCAAGAAGTCGGTAACCTTGCCCCCTGCCTCTTCGACCATTAGTTTTCCAGCTGCCGTATCCCAAGGATGAAGCTTCAGTTCCCAGAATCCATCGAACCTGCCCATAGCCAGGTAACACAAGTCCAGAGCGGCTGATCCTCCCCTCCTCACTGCCTGAGCTTTCTTATAAAAATTGGCAAAATGATCAAGATTATCGATCTTAGTTTTTCTGATGTCATAAGGGAAACCAGTTGCCAACAGACTTTGAGATAATTCCTTAGTCTGCGATACCGAAATCTTCTGCCTATCTTCAGTATCGTAAGACCCTTTGGACAAGAAAGCTCCCTTACCCTTCTCTGCCACGAAAAGCTCGTCCAGATTAGGATTATACACCACCCCTAAGATGATTTCTCCACTTTTTTCTAAAGCAATGGATACGCAGTACATGGGAAAGTCGTGAGCGTAGTTAGTGGTTCCATCCAGAGGATCGATCACCCACCTGTAGATTGATTTGGATTTTTCACCGTCGGGGATGGATTCTTCACTTTCCTCGGTCAAGATTGCATAATCCGGAAAATTCCTCTTAATTATCCGTAGTATGCTCTCCTCTGAGAGTTTATCCACCTCTGTAACCAAATTCACCTCATCTTTATAGCCGATATGTTTGACTCTTCCTTTATGCTGATTCAAAATCTCTCCGCCTTTTAAAGCGGCCTCAACAGCAATCTCTTTAAAATGTTCCTTTGTCATAAAATTCCTCTATTGTCAAGATTCATTCTCAAACTTAAGATTCAGTCTCTCTTTGACGCTTCTCATGTGAAAATACGCATTTTTCTGAATAAATCAAGAGAATGTTATTTTTAACGATATGCGAATTCTTCGAGAAGATGATGTATTCGATGAAATGCTCTCGATTATCATAGCATTATAATCTTGGAAACTTCCGCATTTTATTTTCAGGAAAACACGGTGGCATATTTTCGCCTTGACTTCAAAGTTTTAGCACGTAATATAAATGGTGGAAATCAAACAATAATTGCTGCCGACGGGGGACGGCGGTCTAGGGACGTTCAATATGGCGAAGTTTGATTTAGTTTCAGATTACAAGCCCCAAGGTGATCAGCCTGAGGCAATTTCTCAGTTGACCCACGGAATAGAAAAGGGCAAAAAATATCAGACCCTTTTGGGGGTGACCGGATCGGGAAAGACTTTCACCATGGCTAACGTTGTCGCCAACGTGGGAAAGCCAACTCTGGTCATCTCCCACAACAAAACCCTGGCAGCGCAGCTCTACGGCGAACTCAAAGGTTTTTTCCCTAACAATGCGGTGGAGTTTTTTATAAGCTATTATGACTACTACCAACCTGAGGCATATGTTCCGGCGAGCGATACCTACATTGAAAAAGACACCTCCATCAACGATGATATCGATAGATTGAGACTGCGGGCAACCAGTTCTTTGATGGAGAGGGATGACGTGGTCATCGTGGCATCCGTCTCCTGCATTTATGGAATAGGTTCGCCAAAAGATTGGAAGGAACTTTTGTTGTTTTTAGAGGTTGGAGAAGAAAGAGAACGAGATCAAATTTTGAAAGATCTTATCGACATTCATTACTCCCGTAACGATATCGAGTTTGCGAGAGGAACATTTCGAGTGAGGGGAGACGTGATTGAGATACATCCCGCTTATGAGGAGACGGCCATAAGATTGGAGCTTTTTGGTGACGCCATAGAGAAGATATCGGTGGTGGATACGCTCAGAGGAGAGATCATAGAGGAGAAGAAGAAAGTTGCCATCTATCCGGCTAAACATTTTGTTACCACCTATCCTCAATTAGAGGAGGCGATCAAGAATGTCGAAAAGGAACTGGAAGAAAGGCTTTTTTGGTTCAGATCTCAAGGAAAACTTCTGGAAGCGCAGAGATTGGAATCACGCACCCGCTTTGATATCGAAATGATGCGAGAGATTGGATACTGCACCGGAATTGAAAACTACTCCCGTCACCTCTCTGGAAGAAAGCCGGGTGAGCGACCCTACGTTCTTTTGGATTTCTTCCCCAAGGACTATTTGATAATCATAGATGAATCCCATCAAACCGTTCCTCAAATTCGAGGGATGTATGCTGGGGACAGATCCAGAAAAGAGGTTTTGGTGGAATATGGTTTTCGCCTCCCTTCGGCTCTGGACAATAGACCCTTGTTCTTTAAGGAGTTCGAGTCGCTTATAGATCAAGTCATCTTTGTATCCGCCACTCCAGCGGAATATGAGTTGAAGAAATCTAAAGGGGTGGTGGTGGAGCAGCTTATCAGACCCACCGGGTTAACCGATCCCAAAATCACAGTTAAGCCCTTGGCAAAGCAGGTGGATGATCTTTTAGAGGAGATAAGGATAAGGGCACAAAGAAAGGAAAGGGTTTTGGTCACCACTCTGACCAAAAGGATGGCAGAAGATTTGGCTGACTTCCTGGCTCAAATGGACATTAAGGTGCGTTACCTTCACTCGGAGATCGATGCCATTGACCGAGTGGAGATTCTAAGAGATTTGAGATTGGCAGAGTTCGATGTGTTGGTGGGCATCAATCTATTAAGGGAGGGTTTGGATCTACCTGAAGTCTCTCTAGTTGCCATTCTGGATGCAGACAGAGAGGGCTTTTTGAGATCGGAGACCTCGCTGATTCAGATTGCCGGAAGGGCTGCCAGAAATAAAGCCGGCGAGGTGTTAATGTACGCTGACACCGTCACTGATTCCATGAAAAAAGCCATCGAGGAGACCAACCGAAGAAGAGGACTTCAGGAGGAATACAACAAAAAACACGGCATAGTTCCCCAAACAATTTACAAAACCAGAGAGGAGATTCTGAAGACCACCACCTTCGCCGATTCTCGCACCACCGCTCCAGAAAAAGAAGAAAAGTTGGATTTCTTGGAGAAGCTTTCTTTGGAGGATAAAATCAGGGAATTGCAGAAGGCGATGAAGCGAGCGGCATCCAATCTGGAGTTTGAGAAAGCGGCTTTGTTCAGAGATGAGTTGTCCAAATTGCTCCGGAGGGCGAACAAAAAAGGTCGCCAGCCTAAGATTTTCAGGAGGAAGAAAATATGAGAAACACCCTTATTCTTTTAGTCCTTTCCATTATACCTCTTTCCCTTTTCCAAATGAGCTGTGAGAAGAAGACCGTGCGAAGTCAAGGGACCGATTGGGACGCAGTCAAAGCTATCATATCCGAAAATCCGGAGGTGTTTGATTTGGGTTTTTTTGATACGGATCAGGATACTCTCTTCTATCGAGAGATAACGCAGAGCAACGCTGATATTGAGGCGGGAACGTTGCTTGTGGCCGACACGTTGCATTTCTTCGATTATATCATCCTAACCTGGGGAGACAGCCTCAAGGGGAAGTTTCATTACCGGGTCAATGGAAAGCCGTACGAAAAGCCAATTTCCTCCATAGCTCTGACTAAAGCCTATTTCGAGAAACATGGACCCAGCTACACTCTTCATCGGGGTTGGCGATTAAGGCGGTTTGGCGGAACGGTGATCAATTCGGTGGGAACGACCAGGGGCATTTCTTCTCTGACTATAATCTCAGATGGGATAGATGTGGATCTGGGCGAGTCAGCTTTGAAGAAGTTGGTCCACAAGGATAGCACTTTGGTCTTTGGCAAGGGAAAGGAGGTAATGTTTATCATCAAACCTTTAACCGACACCTATGATTTTTTCTTTCTTCATGTGAAAGAGGGAGATGCTTATCAAAAGATTCCTTTCACCAACAACGGAGATGAAACCCTCTCCGCCACCTGGACTACTACTACCGATCCAGAGAAAGCAGAGGGCTATAAGCATGCCATTGTGGATGTGGTCAACCGTGAGTCGGTCACCGATACTCTCGCAAAATATGACTCCAAAGCCTGGGGGATTATTTATAGAATCGAATAGAGAAAGGAGACTGAATTTAAGAAAAAAGATTCTCCGCAATTCCCAGAATCTGAGTCTCAACACTTTTTTTGTTGACTAAGATAAAAAATTTCGTATATTTTTGAAGCCCTTCGGGGTGAGGTGAAATTCCTCGATCGGTGGTATAGCCCACGACCCATACGGGACGAACTGGTGAGATTCCAGTGCCGACGGTTCACCGTGAACGGGTTCACCGTGAACGGTTCAAAGTCCGGATGGAAGAAGGGTAAAGTGGTAGGTCGATCCGAAGGATCGATTTCCAAAGATCAGCCGCTACCTAAATTAACCCCGAAGGTTTCATCTTGACGGAATTCGGGGTTTTTTGATATGACCCAGGAACAATACATGAAGCTGACCATGAATTTGGCCAAAAGGGGAATGGGAAAAACCTCTCCCAATCCTTTAGTCGGAGCGGTGGTGGTCAAAA
>LJVD01000128.1 GCA_001304225.1 candidate division Zixibacteria bacterium SM1_73 | reverse complement strand
CCAATAAAAACACAGCAGGCATGATTAAAAAGGCGGTCATGTGAATCCCGGTGGACAAAAGCCCCAGATAGGCGATCAAGATCAAAAGCCGATCTCCTTTACGCGTGCCTCGTCTGTCCGTCCACAGAAGTGTCAAATACAGAATCAGAAGCATCAGGAACATGGAGACCCCATAAACCTCCGCTTCCACCGCATTGCCCCAGAAGGTGTCGGAAAAAGCTAAAAACAGACTTCCGGCAAAGCCTCCCACATATTTGCCTATGCTCGACCATAGATTGTCATTTTTTTTCTGCCAATGGCTTACCAGTTTTACGATTATCAGATAACATAGCCAGACAGCTAAGGCGGAGCTCAGAACTGAGATGAAATTGACTCGAGCAGCTATCTCCCCGAATAAGGGGATCAAAGTGAAGACTCGTCCGACTAAAATAAAAAGTGGGGTTCCGGGAGGATGTGGAACCCCCACGATATAAGAGCAAGCGATGAATTCACCACAGTCCCAGAACGAGACGGTAGGTGCCATGGTTCTTAAATAGATTAGAAGACTTACCAGAAAGACGAAAAAAGACAAAAATAGAGAAACCTTATCTTCTTTATCGTACCAGACTTTCAGTTTCCCTTTCACATCGATCCTCCATTACAAGCGGTGATTGAATAAGAGAGTGGTGCTTCGAAAAAGTTGAGTCTAAGCCAATCTCTTAAGAGACTGACTGTTCAGCGCTTCTCCGGATTCTTCTTTTCAGACATATCTTCAAAAATTCTAAAAACATACCTCAAAAAATGCTTTCATAATATAGTCAAACTTAAGGTTCTGTCAATTTCAAAAACTAATTTTTTCATCAAACTAAACTAAATCGAAAATGAACCGAAAATAAACATAAAGATAATTCTTAACCACAAAGGAGGGAAGAAATATGTTGATCTGGTGTTCCATTCTTTTGTTTTTGGGGATCACTGCTTTTCTGGATAACATCTTTACCCAAAACGAGATTTTTAGGACCATCAATTCCGTTCTTTTTATGTTGGTCTCCTTAGGGCTTTTGGTCAGGACCAGTACCAAGCAAAGGATCGGAAGGAGGGAATCTTACCAGAAGAGAATTGACGAATTAGAGCAGCAGATAAGAGATTTGACTCAGAAGGAGCGTCCTACCCAGAAGACAAAAGTGGAAGTCTAATAAAGCTGGCATCTAAATTCATGCCAGGAAAGTGGGTTATCTCCCAGCAAAGCTAACTCCTCTCACGGATTAATAAATGGGGCAAGACATCAGTTCTCACGAAGAATTCAGATGCCTGCCACGTGGACAGCAATTTAGCTTACGCTAAAAATCAGTAGGGTCACTTAGGATTATTCGTCAGGAGGAACCCTCCTTGAGTTCTTTCAATCTCTCCCTGACCTCGTCCACAAAGAGGGAGCGGGGGTAGTCTTTCAGCACCTTCTGGTAAGCTTGTATGGCTTTAGGTTTATCTTCGAGGTCATACCAGTAGATATCTCCGATTACTTTCTCCGCCTTGGCACAATAGAAGCTCTGAGGATATTTTTCGATCAACTCCCGAAAGGAATCAAGAGCAGAAGAAAACTTCTTTTTTTCGCGATAAATTTTAGCTTTCTCAAATTGGGCTTTGTCCGACAGCGTTGCGCTTTTGGCGGAGATAATCTTTTCCAACTTCAAGATGGCAGAATCGAACTTGCCTTGTAGTTCCTCCAAAACCGCTTCGGCAAAAACCGAGAGAAGATATCTGTCTAAACTCTGATTTTCGGAGATTATTACAATCCGCTCCAGGCTGTTGTTAACATAGAACCCTTTCGGAAAATCTGAGACCTGTCTTTCGTATCCCTCCAGAGCCTCCTCGAAGTTTCCCTGATAGAATTCTATTTCAGTCAATTTGAATTTGATCTCTTCCTCTTTGGATTCGGCTTTGGGATTCCTCAGAGCATTTTCAAATAAAAGCGCTGCACTGTCCAGATTCCCTTCTATCGTCAGACAATCGCCCAGTCCGACCAATGCATCGGCAAATCTATTCGATTTAGGATAATTCAAGATCACCTGCTGGTAAGAAGGGAAAGCCTCTTCCGGCTCTTTTTGATGAAAAAGCTTAATTTCTCCAATCTGGTAAAAAGATTGAGCCACCTCCGAGGCAAACCCGAGGGGAGACTCCTCAATAATCTTCTGATAGGTGGAGATAGCATCTTCATATCTTTCCAGGCCTTCGTATGAACCAGCAATGCATAACCTGGCTTGAACCTCCAATTCCTTTGAAGGCGACTTGGACAGAATAAATTGGCAGGCCTCAATGGCTTGCTCGAAGAACGTGTTGGTCTGGCACTTAGAGGCAAAGCTTAAAATGAACTTTCCTTCTCCCCCGAAAAGTGAATCCACCGATTTATAAGTATCAAAGGCAGACTCCAAATTTCCTCTTCTGAAAAGTAAATCCCCATAAAGTTTGTGAGAGTATCTATCCTGGGGATTATTCTTTATCCTTTCCTCCAGCGCCAGCTGGATTCCATCCAGGTTTTCCTCGGTTTGTATCAATCTGTTGACTCGGTCCTCGATCAGATCGAATTTGGTGGAGTCGTCCCCCAAATATAGAAAATACTCATCCACCGCCTGCTTATAATCTGTCAATGATTCATAGATACTGGCCAAATCCAAACTGAAGATACGAGGGTTATTCAACGAAACCCGGGCTAATTTATATGTATCTATTGCATCGGAGGTCAAACCATTTCTCAAATAGACCAGGGCGGCCTCAAGATAGGGCATTTTCTCATTGGGAGCCAAATCAATGGCTTGCCTCAGATTCTTCCGGGCATCTTCTTCACTTTGGGATTTGAATTGGACATCTGCTAAATCGCAGTAAAGCCGCCATTCTCGTGGGTTTTTGGCTAAGTCCTTGCGGATCATTTTTTCCACCTGATCATAAGACTTAGTCGAAAGATATGCTTTCTTCAAAAGCTCTTTAAGCGAAGGGTCCTCTCCGTACATATTTCTAAGCTCCTCCAGCAGTTTTACCGCCTCGGTTCCCTTCCCTTCGCTGATCAGCTGAGCCGCGATCTCCAAACCCTGCAGATATTTTTCCGCATCCTGCCCAAAGACAATGGAGAAGGAAAATAGAAAGAATAAAATTAAAAGAAACAGTCTTCTCATATGAACAGTCTTTAACTAATACAATTTCCTCCCCTTGATGGGGGAGGATTAAGGAGAGGGTGAAAACAGGCGATTTGATCACCCTTCTCTCTGTCCTCTCCCATCCAAGGGAGAGGAGAAAGATTCTTTATTATTTGTGCGTAACTCATTAATTCAAGTTCAACAAAATCTCCCCTAACCCCTCTTTTCCGAAGCTGTGAAGCGTATCGTGCACACCAGAGGTATGAACCGTATGCTTCATACCAAAGAGGGGCACAAGGATTTCCCCCTTTGAAAAAGGGGGAGTAAGGGGGATTTTAAGATTAACTGCACATTGCTCTAACATGTAAGAATGATTAATACGTTTGCCATAATCTCTACTATTATACGATTCGGTTAGTTCATTGTAAAGATTTTTCAAAAATAAAAATCCCCTCTCTTAGGGGATCTCAGCATTTATTGTCAAGCACGCACACGAGGAATCGGGGGAAGTATGACTTATATCACTGATTGGAATTGAGGCAAGCAACCAAGTATGCCTGGGAAGCATATTGATCATCATCAGGCTGATCCACCAAACCCCATGCGATAAGAAGAGTATCTCGTCCTTGCCCGTTTAATGAATCTATTTTCGCATCGAATAACCCGCGGAAGAGCGAATCCGCAAACGCATCCCGAATCTCTACGCGGTCTAACCAGACTTCGCGGGAGCCATCCCACCACACAGAATAATCCAGAGAGTCTCCTTCATCAGCGGCACGAGTAAAGGTCAGGTGGAAGGTGTCATACTGATTCGGATAATCGAAATCCTGAGGTCGAACCACCAAAGAATCCAGAAGGAACGTGTCCGGTTCGTCAATTCTGATTGCCTTCAGGATCAAAAACGGATCTGCCTGATAGGTGGTATCGGATATTTTGATCAAAAAATCCGCATAAAAGGTGATAGTATCAACTGGGTTGCCGTATTTATATTCGTGAGGTATCCACTGCTCATTATTATAGCCAACATAACCCGACTTCAGATCACGCAGCACATAACCAGCATTATCGCTATCCGGCTCAGCATACCAGGCATAACCATTCAATGCATCGGCATCAAGTTTTTCTTCGCCCACTCGATTAGAATCGAAATATCCATCAAAAAAATAGGTGGGGGTAAAACCGATGAGGTGGAGGTAATGGTGATCATCCGCCTCATAAATGCTTTGCTGTCCTGTCACCAGAGAGGTATGCAGGCCTAAATGATCAATTAGTTCGAACCCATATTGTTGGGCGGAATCGAAATCCTCGTCTGCCTTAAAAGCAGCGACTGACAGCGCGTTCATAAAGCATAAGTCGATCTGGGCAAAATTCCTCCAGTAAGTGCTGTCCAGGTTGTCGTAGCGGGGAGGGCTCAAGCATACCACTCTCACCTTCTCCCTTGCCTGGCTCAATATTGTCAAAGCACAAAGAAACACAGCCAAGCCAGCCAAACCGAAAATGATTAACTTTTTCATCCTTTTTTCCTCCTTTCTTATACTGCCAACTGTTTACTGCCTACTGCATACTGCTGACTGCCAACTGGTAACTGCCAACTGCCTACTTCAATAGTAGCAGTTTCCTGGTCTTGCTTTGATCACCTACCTTCAATTGACAAAAGTATATTCCAGATGCCACCTCCTTTCCATAATTATCTTTACCATTCCAATTAACCTGATACTCCCCTTTTGACTGCCATTTGTCGACTAAGGTTCTCACCTCCTCACCTAAAATGTTGTAGATTTTCAGCGTGGTGCGCACGGGACGTGAAGCGTTCAACGAGTAACGAATTACTGTATTGGCATTGAATGGATTGGGATAATTTTGTTTGAGGCTAAATTCATACGGAAGTATTTGTTCTTCTTCCTCCTCTTCTACTGAGACAACATTGGTGTCACCGGAATAAACATAGACCCGACCTTTGTTACTGTGAAAGAAGTAAAGTGGTTCACCCAGTATAAGCTCGTCCACACCATCATTGTTAAGATCTGCTGTGGCAATAGCCCCGCCTAGACCACCCCAGTATTGTCCCAGCACTCCCCAATCCGGTATTGTGTCCATTTGGGTTCCGCCCAGGTAAACATACACCAGACCCATACCACCGGGATCATATGCAGAAACAACCAGATCTCCGTATTTATCCCTGTTTATATGTCCGACCGCCTTGGGATAGGATTCGATATGCAAATCCAGCAAAGTATCAAAATCTGTGCTTCCGAAATAGACCCCTCTGGGGGTGGCTAAATCCT
>LJVD01000025.1 GCA_001304225.1 candidate division Zixibacteria bacterium SM1_73 | reverse complement strand
CTGCTTCTGCCTTGAATCATCCCAACATCACCACCATCCACGAGATCGATGAATTTGAGGGGCAGATGTTTATAGTCATGGAGTATTGCGAGGGTAGAACTCTAAAGCGGATAATTGAAAAAGAGACGCCCTCGGTAAAAAAAGTTTTAGATATTGGGATACAGGTTTGTGAAGGTTTGACAGCAGCCCACAAGAAAGAGATAGTTCATCGGGATATTAAATCAGATAACATAATGGTCACTAAAGAGGGGCAAGTTAAGATAACCGACTTTGGTCTGGCCAAGCTTAAGGGAGCCACCAAGCTGACCAAGACCCGATCCACATTGGGAACTGCGGCATACATGTCCCCAGAACAAGCTTCTGGTGAGGAGGTAGACTCCAGATCAGATATTTTCTCTTTTGGAGTTGTGTTGTATGAGCTTTTAACCGGACAACTGCCCTTTAAAGGGGAACATCAAGCTGCAATAGTCTATTCCATTGTAAACGAGGAACCCCAGCCGGTAGCTCGTTTCAACAATAAGGTTTCGGCGAAGTTACAGGACGTAGTCGACAAGGTTCTTGCCAAGGAGAAAGAGGAGAGATACCAGCACATAGATGATGTTCTGGCGGATTTGAGAAGAGAAAAGAAGAGCTTGGAGTATGTTAAGACCACACAAATTCCTCCGGAGGCTGTGGCACCAAAACCTAAAAAGAAACTTCTACCTTTTTTAGTCCCTGGCTCAATCGTTTTTCTCATCCTTTTGCTTTTCTTAATTCTCAAACCTTTTCAAGTTGAGATTGTTCCGGAAAAGAGGGCGGTAGCAGAAGAAAATACTCTAGCCATTATGTATTTTGAGAATATGATAGACAGAGAGGATAAAGAAAGGCTGGGTGAGATTGTATCTAACCTGCTGATCACTGACCTTTCCGAATCCCAATATGTGAACGTGGTCTCCAGCCAGAGGCTCTACGATATTCTCAAGCTGCTGGGCAGGGAAGGGGAGAAGCTCATAGACAGAAGCGTTGCCACTGAGGTGGCGACCAAGGCCGGAGCCAAATGGATGCTTTTGGGCAGCATTCTTCAAGTTGAGCCCGAGATCATTCTCACCTCTCAGTTGGTTGATGTTACCAGTGGCAAGGTTGCCGCGTCCCAGCGCATCCACGGAGAAACCGAGGAGAAAATATTTTCGATAGTGGACAAGCTAACAGTTGAAATCAAGAGCGACCTGAAGTTGCCCGATGCTGCGCAGAGCGAGGTAGATCGGCCAATTGCAGATGTGACCACACATTCGCCCGAAGCATATCGTTACTATCTGGAGGGTGTAGATTACGGTTTCAAGCTTTATTGGGCGGAAGCTGAGAAAAGTCTGGAGAAGGCTCTGGAGTTAGATTCCACTTTGGTTATGGCCTACTACAGGCTGGCTGGATTGAAAGGGAGCGAAGAAGCGAAAGGATTATTGACCAAAGCAATGAAATATCTGGATAAAGCAAGTGAGAAGGAAAAACATTACATAAAGGGTCTCTATGCATTTCGCTCAGGGGATTATCTGCAGGCGATTGAGGAGCTTCAGAAGATAGCAGAACGCTATCCCGATGAAAAGGAAGCCTTTTGGACTATGGGGAAGATTTATTATTCTAGACTCAAGCAATTTGAGGAAGCTGTTTATAATTTGAATAAAGCTATCGAGATAGACCCGCTCTGCAAAATAGCGTATAACTCGCTCGCCTACGCCTATGACGACATCGGCGATTTTGAGAAATCTATCTGGGCCATAAACAAATACATATCTATAGCACCTGATGAAGCCAATCCTTATGATTCTAGAGGGGAATTGTATGCTTACAACGGGAAGATAGACGAAGCGATTGCGTCTTTCAAAAAAGCCGAGGAGATAAAACCTGGATTCTCACTTGCTGATTTGGGGCATATGTATCTTTTAAAAAGGGAGTATGCCAAAGCTGAAAGCTGTTACAAGGCGCTTGCCTCCAGCGGCGATAAATCCGTGCGCTCACAGGGAAGAGCCTACCTAGCAATTGTCCCCCTCTACCAGGGAAAGCTCGACGAGGCGATAAAGACCTTGGACGACGGCATTGCCGCGGACAGAATGGAGCAGGCTCAAGGATGGCAGAATGCATTAAAATATTTCTTTAAGGCAGATATCTATCAGGAGAAAGAGGATCTGGAAGCGGCTCTTAAGGAGGCTGAAAGGGGTATCGAGATTTTCCACAGGGCTAATCCTGATGACGCGGTCTACTGGCGAGATGAGTATGTGAGGCTGTTAGCAGAGAATAGTGATTTTGAGAAAGCGAAAGAGGTGGCCGAGGCTTTGAAGAAAGACATTGAAGAAAAGGAGCAAGCCTCGATGCATGATTACTGGTATGCTGTTGGGTGCATTGAGTGGTCAAAGGGCAACCTGGAGGCGGCTCTTTCCAATTTTGAAAAAGCAGCCGAAGGGAACAGACTATTTTATATACACCTTAAACTTGGCGAGATTTACCTGGAGTCAGGCAGACTCGGAGAAGGGGTGGCGAAATTGGAGGAGGTTCTTGCAAGATATGACGAAGTCAGAGCATACTTTTCTATTTGGGCGGTGAAAGCTCATTACCTGTTAGGCTTGGCTTACCAGAAATCCGGCTGGAACAAAAAGGCGATCGAGCAATATGAGGAATTTCTTGAAATCTGGAAGGATGCTGATCCGGGAATATCGGAGGTGGAGGACGCCAAGGAGAGGTTGGAGAAGTTGAAAGTAGAGAGTTGAGGGTGAAGAGTTGAGAGTTAAGAGTGAAGAGTATAGAGCAAAGAGTAAAGAGTAAAGAGTAAAGAGTATACAGTAGGCAGGAGACAGTAGACAGATATGATTGGCAAAATCATTTCGCATTACAAAATCCTTGAAAAACTTGGTGAAGGTGGGATGGGTGTGGTCTATAAAGCTCAGGACACTAAGTTAGACCGTCTGGTAGCCATCAAGTTCTTGCCCCCACATCTGACCTCTGATTCTGTTGAAAAGGAAAGATTCATTCATGAAGCCAAGGCAGCTTCAGCTCTGAGTCATCCGAACATCACCACTATCCATGAAATTGATGAGTTTGAGGAACAGATGTTCATGGTGATGGAGTACTGCGAGGGTAAGACTTTAAAGCAGTTAATTGAGGAAAAGACACTTTCGATAAACAAGGTTCTGGATCTTGGAATACAGGTATGTGAAGGATTGAACGCTGCTCACAAGAAGGGAGTTATTCACAGGGACATCAAATCGGACAACATAGTAATCACACCAGAGAATCAAGTTAAAATCATGGATTTCGGTTTGGCTAAACTCAAAGGAGCTGCTAAATTAACCACCGCCGGCACGACGCTGGGGACTGCCGCCTATATGTCCCCGGAACAGGCTTCTGGTGCCAAAGTGGATCTAAGATCAGATGTTTTCTCATTAGGTGTAGTCTTATATGAGATGATCACTGGTCAACTTCCGTTTAAAGGTGAGCACCAAGCAGCCATAATCTATTCCATCATAAATGAGACACCCGAACCATTGGCAAGGTACAAAGCCAACGTTCCGGATGGACTCCAGAGGATAGTTGGCAAGGCTTTGAGAAAGGATGTCGGTACCAGGTATCAAAGTGCGGCTGACCTAATAGCTGATTTGAAGGAATTGCAGCAGGAATCAATAACACAGGCCATTCTCTCAAGCAAAAGCACTTATCAGCTCTCTCGGAAAAGAGCTTTCAAGCCCATTTTGACGACGGGATTAATCTTACTTGCCTCCGCAGTTTTAGTGGTTGGTTATCTCCTTCTTAGGCCAATCCAATTCACACATAAGCCGGGAGTTACAATATCTGGCAGGGCTGGCTGGCAGAATTCGATTGCAGTATTGCCCTTTAGGGATTTCAGTCCCGACCAGGATCAGGAGTACTTCTGCGACGGCATGACTGACGCCATAATCAGCAAGCTCAGCGGATTGGAGGAATTGAAGGTTATCTCCATGAGTTCGGCGATGCGCTACAAAGATCCTGACCGAGATATAAAGAAGGTTGGCCAGGAATTGGACGTCAATGCGGTCCTTGAGGGGAGCATTCAAAAGGAGGATAGCCGGGTCCGGGTCAGCGCTCAGTTGATTAATGTGGCTGATGATGCCCACCTGTGGTCGCAGACTTTCGACCGGGAACTGGAAAGCATCTTTGCCATCCAGGACGAGATTTCCCAGGCAATCGTTGATGTGATGAAAATCAGACTGCTCGGAGCGGATAAGACTTCGTTTGTCAAGCGCTATACCGAGAGTATAGAAGCCTATAACGCATACATGCAGGGTCGCTTTCTCTGGAACAAAAGAACCGAAGAACATCTTATGAAGGCCATAGAGTACTTCGAGAAAGCGGTAGAGCTGGATCCCAATTATGCTCTGGCTTACGCCGGATTGGCTGACGCCTACTCTGTTCTTCCCAGTAATATCGGTTATCCGGTCGAAGAGGCAATTCCAAAGGCAAAAGAAGCCGCCAGGCAGGCGCTGGAACTTGATGATAATCTGGCAGAGGCCCACGCATCGTTGGGTTTGGCTCTGAAAATCGAAGGGGACTTCGAAAGTGCTGAGCAAGAATACCTGAGAGCCATTAAGCTAAACCCCGGGTATGCTTACGCCCACTACTGGTATTCACTCTTATTAGATGATGCGGGTAGAGATGAAGAAGGTCTGAAAGAGTTGGAGATCGCCTTCGAGCTGGATCCTGTATCAGTCGTGATATTGACCAATCTCTCTTCGAAAAAAGCAGCGTCCGGGGATTGGTTGAAGGCAGAAGAGCTGATCAAGCGCGCTCTCGAGATCGAGCCGAGCAGGGGGGTCACGTACACGGTCTATGGGGCTGGCCTGCGCCAAATCGGATGGGTGGAAGAAGCAATTCAAATCTATGCCAAAGCCATCGAGATGGATCAGTGCTGCTGGGATGCGTATAACGCACTCGCTTATCTCTACAGTCACACAGGAAATTTTGATAAGGCTATCGAGGTCGCCGACAAATATGTAGAATTGGCGCCGAGCGAAGCAGATGCGCACGACACACGCGGCGATATCTATGCGTATAACGGCATGCTCGATCAGGCGATTGAAAACTACAAAAAGGCCTTGGAGATAAACCCGGACTTCGGTATTACCTGGTGGAAGCTGACTGGTATGTATCTTTTTAGGGGAGACTATGCCAAAGCGGAAAACTTAATCAATAGGCGTGTCTCCAGCAAGGACAAGAATGCGCGTTCATCGGCAAGCAGGCGTCAGGCCCAAATGCTATTGTTCCAAGGGAAGTTTGAACAGGCCCTGGCGGTTTTGGACCAAGGCATCGCCGCAGATAAAGCAGACCAGATCCAAATCGATGAGACTCTGGGTAAGCATGTAGCCAGATTCTTCATCTATCTGGAGAAGGAAAACCTGGATCTGGCCTTAAAGGATCTTGACATTATCAGAGAAATGCTGAAAGAACTTAAGAGCCGAGATCCAGTTAGATTGCGAGACCTGTACGCCATCGTTTGGGCTGCGGGCGGAAAGATTTCGGAGGCTGACGAGGCGCTCCGCACCTGGAGAGAGGAGATCAATGAAAACGATCCAATCCAGATGAGCCGTTACCTTAGAACCCAAGGTATTGTTGAGTTGATGAAAGGAAATCCCAAGACGGCCATCACCTATCTAAAACAGGGGTTAACAGAAAACTCAAGGCCACTCTTTGAGGCGCGCTACCTTCTTGGTCAAGCATATGTGGAATCAGGTCAGGCGAATGAGGCGGTAGAGGTCTTGGAGAAGGTTCTATTGAGCCATGATGAACGTAGGTTAGAATATCCGATCCTGTCCGTGAAAGCGCACTACCTCTTAGGACTGGCTTACGAGCAGTTGGGCCGGAACAAAGAATCGATTAAACAGTACCAAGAATTCCTCAATATCTGGAAGGATGCTGATCCGGGGATACCGGAGTTGGAGGATGCGAAGGAGAGGTTGGAGAAGCTGAGAGTAGAGAGTTAAGAGTAAAGAGTAAGCAGTATAGAGTAGGCAGTAGAAAGATATGAATTGAATTAATGAGGAAGGAAACCAAAGGCTATTCACTGGTAATTTTGGGGGCAACTTTATTAGGTACCATTGGGATTTTTGGACGGTTGATCTATCTTCATGAGCCCGATCCTTTGACCGTGGTCACCTTCCGGGCACTTATCGCTTTTTTTCTTTTATTCTTCGCCACAATTCTCTTTAATCCAGACTCACTTAGAATCAGAAGAATTGATTATCTATATTTTGCCGTCTATGGTCTTCTGAGTGTGACTTTTTGTTTCCTCTTATTCTTTTATGCCATAAAATTCACCACCATCGCCACAGCCACCATTCTTTTGTATACTTATCCTGCTTTCATAGTCATCCTTTCCACATTCCTTTTAAAGGAGGAGTTAACAAAGACAAAATTCTTGGCTCTCCTTTTGACCTTTTTGGGCTGCATTCTGGTTATCCAGGTTTACGATCCAGCACAGTTGAAGCTCAATTTACGGGGAATAATCTACGGATTGGGGGCGGGTTTGGGAGCAGGATTTTACAGCATATTTGGAAAAAAAGCAGTGGAAAGATACAATCCTTGGACCGTGGTCACTTATGCTTTGGGATTCGGAGGCTTCTTTCTTTTATTGATTAGAGGGGCAAGCCCTCTTTACACGGCAAATTATCCTCTTATGACCTGGGTCTGGATTTCTGCTTTGGCTATCTTCTCCACCTTATTGGGTTATTCAATTTACACCAGAGGTTTGAAATATATAGAGGCAGGTCGTGCGGGAATTGTCGCCACCTGGGAGGTCGTGGTGGCCTCCTTTTTGGCATTCATCATCTTCGGAGAAAAGTTAACTCCCCTACAGATCTTCGGCGCCCTTTTCATCTTTCTGGGAATTTTTATAATAAGAGCTCATCCCAAAGAGAAAGAAGTGTAGCTTGTGTTTAGTCGTTCGAACACTGCTGGTCGATGATGTTATCCCAGACGGATCTCCGTCATCCTCGACAGAACTCTAGGTGATTGGTGGATGATAATCCTAAGGATCCATAGGACAATCCGCCAAGAATAGATTCTGAGGTAGTGCCTTGACACACATTGGTTGTAGAATTACACTTAATAGCTTTTTATGATATTTACGCCCGAATAGTAGTGAGTCAAAATATCTTTGTAGGAATATCCTTCTCGTGCCATACCGATGGCGCCTGTTTGGCACATGCCCACGCCGTGACCGTTTCCATATCCTCTGGCAGTAACCGATATTATCGAGTCGTCAAATCCTCTTTCAATTTCCAAATCGAATAAAGTGCTGGGCAGAATCAAGTCGGGATCACTTCCTCTTCTTAAAGCCCATCTTATTTTATCTTTGTATATCCGGTAAGTTCCTGAGTCGGCTGCCACCTCCAAGATTTGGATCCTTCCTGAAGAAGATCTTTCTTTTACAACCAGATTAATCAGTTCTCCAAACCCCTCTTGAGGAAGAAGCCCAAGAGTATCTAAATGGGTAGAAATATTTCTCTCCAAATCTTCTTTGCCCCAGATTTCCTCCCAGCTGTAATTTTTTGCCCAGGAACAAAATTCATTATCTTCTACCGAAATTAGGTAGGGAGCATCTTGTCTACCCCAGACGTTTTCGATATATTCAGTCCTTCCTCCGGAATTTGCGTGATAATAGGCATTAATAAGCTTTCCCTGATAGGTGATCACTTCTCCGGCGGTCCGCTCTATGGCTTCGTTTATCGTTGAATCCTCGCCATCCACTCCATCGTAGACCTGGTCGATCACCGATGCCTCCAGATCATACCCTGACTCTTTATATTGGCCCAAACGGGAAAGGGAATAGGTTCTGGCTGCTATGGCTTGGGCTTTGAGCGCTTCGATTTCTTCCTCACCCAACTTCCCAATCTCAGCCGGTACCACTCCTTTAAGATAGTCTTCCACCCATACCACATTAAGAGTTAGCAAAGACACTGGATTCTTCCAACCCATGATCACCTCCAATGCCCCTCGATAGGGCTTGCCATTCAAGAAAAGATAAGAGTCATCATTTTGTGGGAAAAAGGAGACCTTGTTTAGATTTGTCTCTATCTGGCCTTGAGTCCATTGGCTCAAAATTATGCCATTTTCCGAAGCCCTGATCTGGATGCTGGCTGAAGCGTAGTAGACTGACCTATCCCCTCTTTGGTGAAAACATCTGATTGCAAATGATTCCTGAGGACTGATTACCACGTCTTCGTCTGTCTCAAGAAGTTTAACCGTTACTGCTGGCTGTTTTATCTTGGGATAGAATACCTCTTCTCTGTAAACCGGCATCTCTGCGCAACCAGCAAGGAAAAGAAGAAGTAAAGCCAAAGAAATCCCGCAAAGCAAAAATCTCGGGCGTTTTTTATCTTTAAATTTCCTTCTGTTTCTGGGGCTCGGGGTGAGGGTGCCCCGAGCCAACTTCTTTAAATCTCTTTTCATTCTTAGTATAATCTGGTTTATCGATTCACGGTCAATATGTTTGGAAACGTATCTTGTTTTCTAAATAATGTTACAATAATCTGTCATTGCGGTCCCGCCTTTGGCGGGAGAAGCAATCTCTAAATATGATTGGAACGAGATTGCTTCGTCGCTCCGCCCGGAAGGACGGTCATCTGATCGTCCCTCGCAATATGGGTGTGTAATGATTTGGTTTTAAAAAATAGTCGCACATCGTATTGTAGCGGTCGGATTTATCCGACCATGTACATTCTGTGCGATGAATCGCACCGCTACATTGCGACACAGCCTCAAAGACAGTTTAAAATATGGCACTGCTTTGGATACTTTCCACTATTTCGCTCAATCGCTGGTATGAACCATGCGGTTCATACCGTTGGCTATTCAAGGTAAACATATCTTGCCCAAAATACCAGGCTTTTTTGCGCCGGTCGTCTTTTTGAAGCTGACCGGTTTTCCCTCGATGGTTTGGTTAGCCAAAATCGCAAATGAGATAGCCTCTAAAAAATCTGGATCCACGCCCAGTTCTCGCACGCTCATTGCTTTTATTGGATCAAATAAAAGTTTGAGTCTTTTTAAGAAATATCTGTTGTGAACTCCACCCCCGCTTAAAAGAACTTGGTTCAGCTTGACTTTTGGCTTCACAAACTTTTCATACGCATGAAATATCGACCACACCGAAAGTTCGCTTGCGGTGGTGATTATATCTTCTGGCTTCACTTTGGATTTCTTTGACTGGATCAAGATGTTGCCTACAAATTCCTCTCCGAAATTTTCTCGCCCACAGGATTTAGGGGGTCTTTTGTTAAAGTATTTATTTTTCTTAAGTCTGCTTAACAAATTAGAATTGACCTTGCCTGATGAGGCGATTTTCCCATTCTTGTCAAAATTTCTATTGAACAATTTTTTAGCTAAGTTATCTACGATCATGTTTCCCGGTCCCGTATCAAAGGCAAAAACCTCATCCAGCTTTGCTTGTCTGGGCAAAACCGTAACATTGGCAATGCCACCGATATTGATCACCATGCGTGAAATTCTCTTATCCCCAAACAGAAGATGATGAATGTAGGGGGTGAGTGGTGCGCCCTCTCCACCGCGGGCAATATCCCCCTGCCTGAAATCACCCACAGTAACAATTCCTGTTTTTGAGGCGATAACAGAGGGTTCACCGATCTGGAGGGTGGCTCTGACTTTCTTGCCAAATCTTTTCTTACATTCGGGCAAGTGCCTCACCGTCTGCCCATGCGATCCGATCAGATCAATCGCACTTATATCATCTCCAAAAGCTTTCGCCACCGAAAAGACGGCACGGGCAAAATATTCCCCCAAAACCATGTTCAATCTCAAGACTTCATCCAAATCTTGATAGGAGGGATCAGAAATCTGGATGATCTTCTGCTGAAGTTTTTGCGGAAACCTATAAGTTTTGCAGCCCAGCGTCTTTACCCTCAATTTCTTCTTGGCATTATCTATTTTCACCAAACAGGCATCGATGCCATCTGCCGAGGTGCCGGACATAAGCCCGACCACCAACCTGGTCTTTTTTCTGAAAAGCTCGTGAAGCATGGCTTTCTGGAGAGCAAAGCATTAGCTTTACAAAAAAGTTTTGGCCCCGCCAAAGCGGGGTACTCCAAATATTGTATCTTTATTCTATAGTTTTTTCTTTGTCAAAAGAATTTTTTCAAGGCTAGAATTCAATCTTTCCTTAGTGATCTTTTTATCTGAAACAAGTTTTTCAAAATGATCTAACACTTGGATTTGCTCTTCGAATTTATCGCATATCAAGATCAGATCATTTCCTGCCAGAAAGGCTTTTTCGCAAGCATCTGCCAATTCCCGATTTTTTCTAATTGCCCCCATTTGCATATCATCAGTTATCAATATTCCCTCAAAGCCAAGTTCCTTTCGCAAAATATCTGAACATATTTTTTTTGATAAGGAGGCAGGCTCCTTTGGATCCAAATTAGGACAAAGCACGTGGGTGCTCATGATTATATCAACGTTGGAAGAAATGGCGGCTTTAAATGGTAAGAAATCTATCTTTTCAAATCTTTCTTTTGGGTTCGAGTTGATGGGCAGATCTGAATGTGGATCGACATCTATGTCACCTATTCCCGGAAAGTGTTTGGCGCAAGCTAAAATGTTTTCAGATTTAATTGCCACCACAGCCTCTTTGGACATCCGCGCCACCAGGTGTGGATCATCTCCAAAAGACCTTTCTTCGATTACCGAATTTTTCTGGTTAGTCCAAACATCAACCACCGGAGCCAAGTTGACGTTTATCCCCAATCTGGCCAATTCTTTGGCAGTAGTTTTATAGGCCTCAAATACACCATCTTTGTCCTCTCTTTTCCCATAGAATTTGTTCGATGGAAAAACAGGAAAATCCTTTGTGATTCGATTGACCCTTCCTCCTTCCTGATCGACCATAACGAAAATGAGATGTTTCGATTTCGAGCTGAGTGCTGTTATTGTCTCTGAAACCTGATCAGAAGATTCAACATTTCTGGCTAAGAGGATTATCCCACCCAGATTTCGTTTTTCGACCAAATAGAGAAAATCATCTGCTGGGAACTTGCCTTCGAACCCAAAGATAAAAAATTGACCCAACATTTCTGGACTGAAGCTTCCCATGTCGAGAGGGCGAATATATTTTTAAGGATAGAGTCTTGCGGATCTCCGTGCTTCTGGACAAAGACGAGCCCTGTCCCTAATTCTCAATCTACTGTTTATACTGCACAGACCAGATTTTTTCCCTTTCCTTTAGCCAAATACAGGGCTTGATCAACCTTTTCCACCAGGGGTTCGGCGGATGTGGCGTCATCGGGAAAAGTGGCAACTCCCAGACTCACGGTCACCTTGATCAATAAACCGTCTTCTTCGGTGACGAAATCTGCCATCTCCACCTTTCGACGGATCCTTTCTCCAATCATCCGTGCATCCTTTTTGCTCGTTTGAGGCAAGATCACAGCAAATTCTTCTCCACCATAACGGTTGACCACATCCACATCCCGCACCGAGTCCTTAATCCTTTGAGCCAATTTCTTTAGAACCTTGTTGCCAAAAAGATGTCCATAGGTGTCGTTGCACCTTTTGAACCAGTCTATGTCGATCATGAGTAAAGATAAAGATTGTTTGTATCGTTCTGCCCTTTTAATCTCTTGAGAGAGTTTCCTAGTGAAGTAGCGGTAATTATGTACTCCGGTCAGCTCATCCACGACGGTCAGCTCCTGGGTTTTCTGGTGTAAGGATGCATTCTCAATGGCTAATGCAGCTGAACCCCCCAAAATGGAGAATATCTTCTCGTCCTGATCCAAAAAAGCTCCCACCCTTTTGGATTTAGCATCCAATACTCCGATCACCTTGCCCCGAGAGATCATGGGAACGGCCAACAGGGATTTGAATTCGTCTGATTTTCTTCGGTGTTGAAAAGCACTGGTAAGATCGAAGATTCGCACAGGTTTCCCGGTCGTTGTAACCCTTTCTAGGGTTTTATCTAAGCCTTTTTCTACCCACTCCGAATATTTTATCTTTTTCCCCTCCTTGATCTCCCCCAGAACGGAAAGGGTGTTTGAATCATTGAGTATGAAAATCGAGCAAAACTGGTAGCCTAAAATCTTTTGTACGATATTTAGAAGCTCATCCACCACTTCCTCTAAATTCAATATTTCTCCTAAATTCCGTGAGGTTTCGTAGATGGTTTCAATTTGAGCTTGTGACTTTTCCAGCTCCGAGGTTCTCTGGTTTAAAATGTCAAACATTCTTAAAAGTTTAGTTTTGGACCTATCGAGAGTCTGTATCACTGCGCTGACTGCAACCACCAGAACCCAAAGGACCGCAATCCTTATAAGCAGATAGTTTGGAGAAAGGGTGACTAAATCACCGCTGTTAATCGAAAGATAAAAGATGGAGGATAAGAATGCCAAAGATAATCCAGCTAGAAGTCCCACGGCATAACCTGCAAATGGAACAACCAAGAAATAAAGAAGGGAAAAATCGCTTCCCTTCCGGTCGGTGAAAAGAATCAAAAATGTTATCAGAACTATGTCCAAAAAGCACGTAAAGAAATATAAATTTCTTACCTTCCCCCTGGGCTTATTCATGTAAATCGAAAATCCAAACGAGTAGGCTAAGAATATGAAAAAGAGTGTCCAGACTCTGTGGTCAGATTTCTCGGGTGCAAAGAGGAACCACAAGACAAAGCAAAAAAATATTACTCCTCGAATCAGCAAAAAGATGTTTTTGGGCTGAGCAACAAACGACCAGAAATCTGAGTCTTTTTTCTGCACGATATTTCTCAAATTAAGTTAAATATTTGAATTTATCGCATTCCTAAACTATATCGGCAAAAGAGAGCAATCTTTGGATGTCGGTTTGTGTGAAAACTTTTATCTTGGCAATTACAGGCATTAACAAAATCCGAAGGATGCTTCGCATATGTCGGGCAGCTCTTAGGCCTTTGGCGGGATTGCAGCCCGACCCACAGAATTCCTCAATAGTACTTCCTCACCAATTCCAAAACTGCTCGATTCCAGCCTGAAGGACCTATGCCTCTGGCTTTTTGAACTTTCAGTCTTTTTAAAATCTCTTTATCGTAAACGTTATCCTTATGTTTAACCAGAATCGGAACATCCACGGCTTTGAGCATAGGAAGATCGTTTAGGCTATCCCCCATCCCTACGGTCAAAAGATCGGTGTTCCAATTTCGTTTATACATTCTGGTCAAGAGCCTGACCGCTTTTCCCTTGTCATTTTGTCCCAAAAGATGAAAAAATCTTCCTCCTTTTGTCAGGTTTAGTCCGCTCTTGTCAAATTCCCTTTCGATAGCTTGAATTTGTTTTGGTTCTATTTCATCTTGAAAATAAAATGGCTCATCATAACCTCTTTTCTTAGCTAATTTCGCCTCTTTATAGGGTAAATTGAACATGGAAGCGATCTGTTTTGTTGTCAGATCTCCAAAGCCGACAACTCTGACTGCAAATTTGTGCGATACTTCAGAAAGCCTTCTTCTTAGTTCTTTGTAAGGGGTTCCTAATTCCAGAATCAAATATCTCCCCTTTGTTTTGAGGTTCTTTTCTGGCTTGTTGAAATATCCTTTAGGTATGAATATGGCACCCCCGTTTTCGGAGATGAAAGGATGTTTTATTCTTAATTTTTTCTGATACTCCTCTATTTCGCCCTTTGTTTTGCTGGAACATAAGATAAGTGGAACATTTCTTCTCTTAATTTGGCTTAAGGCAGGGAGAGCTTTTTGAAAGGAGTAAGTATGATGATCCAAAAGGGTGCCGTCCAGATCAGTGTAAATTAGGATTTTCCTTCTCGTATTTGCCATTCCAAATTCTGGATCCGTAGGAGGAGATCGTCACAGATGAGAGAACTCATCTGGTTTGCCTTTTTCCTCTTTTACCCCTCTAAATCTTCTTTCCAATATATCCTTAGCCATCTCCTTTCCCCCCAGGCCAAAGGCGATGGCCAAAGCTAAGACCACGCCTCCAAAAGATATGGCAAAGGTGGCAACCACGATTCCCCGGGCGATTCCCAACTGTTCAATGGCCATAGCTAAAAAGAAGATCAAGATCAGAATTTGAAACAAACTGGCAATCAGGCGGGCCGACCTGACCTGGGCATTGACCAAGCCAATCAGCGCAGCCCTGCTCAAAAACCTGCTGAGAAAATAACCCAAAAGGAGGACAAAGACGGCTATCACAAATTGAGGAATATAGGCAAAGATTGAAGCGATTAAGTTGTCAACCGCATAGATGTTCAAAGTTCCTAAGGCGATCAAAAAGAAAAGAAAAAGTGCGCACCAATAGATCACCACCCCCACTACCTCAGTTGGAGTTCTCCTTATACTGGCCTTATCCAATGCAGCTGAGAGTCCTAGCCGATAACTCAGCACATCAAATTTGATTAAAGTCAAAAGATTCCGCACCACCAGCTTCAAAAGCCAGGCGATGACGAATCCCAAAATCAGGATAAGAATAAGGTTCAGTAAGTTTGGACCGAAGCTTGCGATCTTTTTCCAAGATTCCAGAAGCGATACTTTCCATGACTGTTCCATCTCTCACCTCCTGCTTTTCGTCTTCTTTCCTTTGTCCCAGTTCGCCAACAGAAAAATCTTTTGGTTTTCGAATTCTCGACATAGGGCTTCGATTTTCTCCTCCACCTCTTCCGCACTCGAATCTACCGTCTCATTCACGAAGGAAACGCATCTTCCCAGATAAAGTGGAGTCAAAGACTTTAGAATGTGAATTCTGGATATGGTCTTGCGATGATAAGCCAGAGCGAATTCATGGACTATTCTCACCCAAAGCTCAATGGGAAAGCGGAACTCCATCACGTTGAGTGCTGCTATCTCCTTCAATCGGACGATGACATCATGGGAGAGTATCTTTTCCCATATGGGGACCAGATCTGTGACTCCACGCTTGAAATTATCCAGCATTCTCTCCAAATTCACGTGTATCGGCTCCAAGCCCACTTCAAATTGAAAACCGAATTCTTTTACCGGCTCCGAGGAAGAGACCTTTGCCCAGACTTCCTGGTAAGCTTCCATGAGGTGAAAAACCGAACTCACAACCTGCACCAACATATCGGAAAGATCAGCTCCAGGGTCTTTGGCCTGATGAATCTTAGCGCCCAAAAAAGACTGGCAGGCTTTGAAGCCGTCAGCCACTGCGGTTGTGGTCATCCAGATGTCAATGCCAAAGCGGGCGACGTCTGTATCATAGACCTTTTTTTGAAGATAATGATTGGCCAATTTTCCGGAAAAGCCGAAGTCACCGCCTATGGGCTGCCTGATCCTTTTTCCATACAAGGCTCTGGTCAAAGGATAGACTATGCTGTTGGTTATGGTCCCGTCATACTTGTGCCTTTTATAAAAGGGAGCCACAAAATCGTATCCGTGAATCAGGACAGGTTCGATTAAAAGCTCAATCCATTCCGGGGTTATGCTTCTCAAATCGGAGTCCACCACTGCGCAGGCTTTGGCATTCAGAGCCTGAGCGATTCTGAAGATTGTCCTGAAGGCACTCCCCTTTCCGGGTATGCCATGATAGGGGGTCACTATCTTATGCACCGGATAAAGAGGATGCTCCATCAACAAAACGTCCAAATCCTCCAGAATGGTTTTCTTGACTAGCTCAGGAGTTCCGTCGGTAGAGCCGCCGTCCGAGTTTACCAAAAGCGTGCGGTGCTTGGGGAAATACTTAGCCAATCCGGCCGAAACCGCTCTCACCACATGAGGAATGGTTCGGGCATTATTAAAGCTGGGGATTCCCACCAGAACGTCCACTTCCTTCATTTCTTTAATCTGCGTTAGAACTTCTTTATTTAATATTTCTTTAGCCATGTTTAATAATCTCTACGAAGTCTTTGAAAAAATTTAACTCTGGGAACAAGTCTGGAGTGTCAAGCTTTCGCTTGACCTGTAGATCTTTGAAGAGCAAAAATCAGTTTTTTTGGTCCTGCTGAAGCAGAATACTCCATTCTCTTTTTCTCCCCAGACTTTTTCACCTTCTTTTTAGTCTTACTTTTTTACCAACTATAACTTAAAGAGAATCTTGCATAAAGTCAATTTTTTTGATTCATCTTTTTGTTCCCACCAGAACCAGATGAATGTCCATCACGTTGGTATTGGTGGGACCTGTTTTTAAAAGATCTTTTAATTTCTGAAAGAAATGATATGAATCGTTGTTGTTCAAATATTGCTTAGGATCGAGCCCTTTTCGGAGTGCCCTTCTTGTGGTCTTGCCATCGCAAATTGCACCAGCTGCATCGGTGGGACCATCTGTTCCATCGGTGCCTGCCGAAAGCATCACCACATTTTCCAGACCTGCGATCTTGGTGGCACCTACCAAGACAAACTCTTGATTTCTTCCACCTAACCCTTTTCCTCTTATCTTCACCGTGGTTTCTCCTCCAGATATAAGACAAGCTGGTGGAGAAATGGGGTCGCCTTTTTCCTGAATCCTTTCCGCCAGACTGGCATGCTTGACTGCGGCTCTTGTCGTATCGCCAGATACAGGTCTGGATAGGATTGCGGTGTTAAAGCCCAAAGCATCGGCTTTCTGCTTGGCTGCTTCCAGAGCCAAAGAGTTTGACCCAATTATAAAGTTTTTCACTCTTTTGAAAATCGGACTACCTTGCTTTGGCGTCTCTTCGATTTTCCCTTGCACTCCCTTTTTCAGGTGAGCGAGAATCGAGGGTGGAATCCTATCTATTAATTTATATTTTTGTATGATCTTCAGACAGTCCGAAAAGGTGGTGGTATCCGGGGCAGTCGGTCCGGAAGCGATGGAGTCAAGTCTGCTGCCGATCACGTCAGACAATATCAAGGTTACCACCTGAGCCGGGTGAGCCATTTGAGCCAGCCTTCCGCCTTTGACCTGGGAGATATGTTTTCGAATGGCATTGATTTCTTTGATGTCCGCCCCACATCTTAAGAGTTGGTCGGTGAGCTCTTTTGTGTCCTTTAAGCTTATTCCCGGGCTCGGAGAGACCAAAAGAGCGGAGCCTCCTCCCGATATAAGACAGATGACCAGGTCATTTTGATCCAGATTTGATATAAGCTTCAAGATTCGTCTGGTCCCCTCCATTCCCCCTTTATCGGGCAAGGGATGACCTCCCTCCAGCAATTGGATTCTTCTTAATGGGGCAACATACCCATGTTTTGTTACCACCACTCCCTTATGGATCCTAGGACCCAAGATCCTTTCAACTGCCTGAGCCATTGAGGCTGAGGCTTTGCCTGCACCGATCACCAGGATTCTTTTTTTATCTTTTAAACGATAAGGAAAACCTTCTACCCATAGATTATCTTCGACAAGTTTGACCCGTTTTTTTATGGCATAAAAGGGGTCAACGGCTTTTAGACTGTAGCGAAATATGTTTTTCGCACTTGTTTTGAGAAATTGTTCATTCATTAATCGCTACCTTTTCGTCGAGATATGAATCTCGACCTACAAAGATTAACGCATTTTGCCACCATACGGCGGTTATTAAAAATCTAAAGCCTTAACTCCATCCAGTTGGTAGCCTGTGAAGTCCTTTCGCACCAGGAGAAGGGTGAGGCTACAACTCATCGATCGGTCGGTTATTTATTGTCCTCCTCTACTGCCTCCCGC
>LJVD01000127.1 GCA_001304225.1 candidate division Zixibacteria bacterium SM1_73 | reverse complement strand
CACCACGGGGACCCCATCTTATTGGTCCAGCTGCAAAAATCGGACAGAAAACGGCTACGGTAGGTGTGCCCAGAGCAGCCGCCAGATGCATCGGCCCAGTGCTGTTGGAAATCAGAACATCCACTTTATTCAACAAGGAGGCTAATTGTCCCAAATTCATCTTGCCCACCAAATTGATGGGTTTGTTTCTCATGTAACTTTGCATCAGGTTGGCCGATTCTTTTTCTTGTTCCGTCCCGGTAATGATTACTTGTGCCTTCACATCCTCGATAAGCTTGTCTGCTGCCCGGGCAAATCTTTTTATTGGCAAATTCAAAGAGGAATTGCCACTGCCGGGATGAATCGCCACTATGATATTTTCCCTTCCTCTCTTACAATATTCGAAGACTTGATCCGAAAAGTCTCCCTCACCTGCGGATAAATAAATTTTTGGCAAAATCCTTTGTGATTTTATGCCCAAGGGTCTCAGCATGTCCATGTTGTAATCTGATTCGTGTTTTAGATTCTTCTTTCTATGCTGATAGATCTTTCGATTGAAAAATATCTGATAAAATCTATAGCCCGTGCCGATTCTGTATCTTATTCCTGAAAGGAAGAGCAGAATTGCCAGCCTGAAAGTCGGACGAAGCAAAACACCAACGTCAAATTTTTCTTTTCTTATTTTTTTCATTAATCGGAGAAATCCTCTTATTCCTCCGTGAATATTTTGATGATCATCAATAATCACATCGTCAAGATGAGGATTATTATTAAGCACGTCTTTTGTATATGGAGAAAGCATCATGGTTATGTGCGATTTGGGATAGGACGACTTTATTGCTTCCAAAACCGGAATGGAGAGAATCACATCTCCTATCCGATCAGTTCGCACCACTAAGAATTTTTCTTCTCCAGTTAAATTTATCTTTTTCATATTCCTTCATTTGTTGGGAAATTTCGGGCTTCACAAAAAATATACGATTTTAGTTCATTACCCCGCAAGGGTTTTTCTTCCAACAAAAAGCTGTCGGCCAATTGCTGACCACTGGAAATCGGCCCAAGCGCGTAGACCAGGCTTTATGCCTTGTCGCCATAAAATAACATTTTGGAAATCAATTCCTTGCAGCCCCACATGAACCACATCTAAATCTCCTCAAACCCATAACTTTGGACTCATCCTCTTCCAAAGAAAAAACGGTCATCTGATCACTGGCCACTGCGGACTGAACCAAGGTGCCAGAGCTTCACATATTTGGAGAAGACGTGGAAAGCCGAGGAAGTTGCCAAAATGAAACCAGCGACTCCATCCAAAAATCCCTTTTTCACAAAATACATCTTAAAAAAAATTGCTACTGGCCTAAAGATAATATCCGGAAACTTAGCCCTTTTGCCTTTTTTGAAAAGCTCTTCTGCAGCCAACGAAGTATAACTATTCAATTTCTCTAAGTAATGGTCAAAATTCGGATCGGTATAATGCAAAAGAGCATTTTTTAGATACCCTGTCCGCCCATTTACCTTCACTTTTTCGTGCACCACAGAATGGTTGAATTTTGCCTTCTCTTTTTTGAACAGTCTCAGCACATAATCCGGATACCATCCACTATGTTTGATCCATCGGCCCAAAAAATTTGATTTTCTTGGAAGGTAATATCCGTCGAATGAATCTTCCGATCTTACTGTTTTTTGAATTTCCTCTTTTAAATCTTGGGTTACCACCTCATCGGCGTCCAGGGAAATTATCCAACGATGAGAAGCTTTACCTTTCGCATAATCTTTAGCCTTGCCAAATCCTTCCCATTTGATCTCAAATATCCTTTGCGTGAATTCAGATGCAATCTTTTTGGTATCGTCCGTGCTTTGCGAATCAACCACCACGATTTCATCCACCCAATCTATGCTCGAAAGGCACCTTTTTATGTTTTCCTCTTCATTGTAAGTGATGATTATTGCAGAAATCTTATACATATTTGATTTAATGCTCCCTGTAGATGTCATCATCCAAAACCGAAACTTCGGGAATGATAACACCCCTAAAGAGCAAAAACCCTATTTATCCTTTTTAACTTAGAATTTGGTCATTTCAAAAGTTTAAAATAAATTTCTTCGGTCTTTTTAGCAAATTGATCCAAACTGAAATCTTTTTCCACTGAAGATCTTGCAGCCTTGCCGAAGTTTATCCTTTTTCCTTGATCTTTTAAAAGTCCGAGGATGGCTTCACCTAAAGCTTCTCCGTCTCCGGGTGGAACCACAAAACCATTTACTCCGTGTTGAATCACTTCAGGAATAGCATTCACAGAAGTTCCCACCACCGGCTTGCCCATAGCCATGTATTCCAGCGCCACCCGGCATATGGTTTCTGACCCTACTGAGGCTACCACTCCAACATCAAAGATGGAAATGATTTCCCTAATGTCGTCGACCTTTCCCGCAAAATGGAAATTGTTTTCAATATTTGATTTTCCAACCACTCCTTTAAGCTGTGAAGCCTTTATCTGAGCATCCTCCCCCACAACAACAAATTTCACCCTTTGAGTTTTCTTTATAACCAACTCTGCTGCTTGGATAAAATATCTATGTCCTTTTACTGGAGAGAGCCGACCGACCATTCCCACCACTAGATCACCCTCACCTATGCCCAATCTATTCTTCCAACCTTGGTCCGTTGGTCTCGGAGAAAAGAATTTATTGTCGATTCCCACGGTTATCTTAGACACTTTCTCCTGTTTTATTTTTAAAGCTTGTAAATAGCTTTTCCTTAAGGTCTCAGCGGTTGCGATGATTTGATCCGTTAGGTTATCGTTCAAATATCTATTCAAAATGTTAGTTTTGGGCGGTCTGGTGTCTCCTCGGGTTCTAATCAACGGGATGTCCTTTTTCCAAACATATTTATACAACGCCGCAACTAAGTGTGCCTCTCCTCTATGGGCATTTATCATGTGGATATTTTCCTTCTTGATTAAATCAGCAATCCTTTTAACATTGTAGACCATCATCCAAGGGCTGGTATAACTCAAGCGGAGACCTTCATACACTTCCAGACCAAGTTTCTTGGCTTCCAAAAGAGGTGGACTTTTGGGGTCTCCGGCCACTATGACCCTGTGGCCTCTTCTCTTTAAGGCATATGACAAGGTCACAGCGTAGTAGGCACAGGCATTATACCATCTAACATTTATCAACTGTAATATGTTCAAGTGCGTATGCATTCATACGAATTTGTCAAATTTCATCTTTTCCTTCAGGATAAATCCTTAAGTTCACTTAAAAGCTGAACAAAAGTTTTTTGAACATCTTTAACCGTAATTAGGTCCAAGCAAGAAAGTTGGCTGCACTTATGTTTAGTGTTGTTGCAGTCAGGACAATCAACTTCCTTTTTCAAGAACTTATGTCGGGAAAAATCGGGGTAGGTCCAACTGACCGGACTGTGAGGACCATAAATGGTGATGGTCGGTTTGCCCATCGCCACTGCTATATGTTTGGTTCCATTGTCGTTTCCTATGTGGAGATCGCATCCTTCCAAGATTGCTCCAAGCTCAAAAAGATTCTTAGTTTCCCAGGAGACGACAGGATCTTTTTTCATAAGATGTTTGATTCTTTCCACTACCTTCTTTTCACCCGGACCCCACACCAGAATTATCCCGGCATCAAACCGCGAAATCAGCCAATCCGCTAACCTGGCATATCTTTCCAGTGGCCAACGATTGAAATGCCTGCGGCTGGTAGGGGAGAGGGAAATTAAAAGATTTTTGGATTCAATTTTATTTTCTGCAAAGAATTTTTTGGCAAAAAGTCTGGCTTCATCTGGGATGAAAAAATCCAACTTCACTTCGCCATTTTCAATTCCCAAAATTTTCAAAACGTCTAAACGAGTTTGAGCCGCATATTTTGGAGTCTTGTCATCTTTGATTACCATATTATAAAAATATCTGCGAGGAGGATGGTCATAACCTATTCGATGTTTTGCACCTGAAATAAAAGAAAAATATGCACTCCGTGGATTTCCGAAAAAATCAACTACCAGATCAAATGAACTTTTTCGCACCTTCCAGATTTTCTTTACCGAATAAAATGGGTTTTTGTATCTTTCCTTATCCAAAACGATCAGCTCATCCAGATAGGGATTCAAGGACAAAAGATCATAAGATTCCTTCTCGGTCAGGAAAGCGATGTGACTGTCTTTATAACGAGACCTCAAAGCCCTCAGCGCAGGAGTGCACATCAAAACGTCACCGATTCGCCTGAGTTGGATTAGCAATATCTTCTTAGGATGGTTCATCACTCACTGAAAGGGAAAATTTGAATGTCAATATGTTACAAAAGCGTTGTGAAGAGAATAAATCAAACACACTTTTTTTGATCTATTACGAACCTATCTATTTTTAGTGCAATGTTGCCCCTTTCTCTGATCCTCTCCCCTCAGGGGTGAGAGGAAATCAAGTAGAAAGTGAAAAAATCTTGTGCGTCAGTATAAGTCTGGTTACGGTTTTAGTTTCTATCTTTTCATTTTCTCTTCAACTCGCTGGATGTTGCTCTTCAAAAAATCAATATTCTTGGCTCTGCCTATTTTTTCAAAGAGGAAAAGGCTCCTTTGATAAAAATCCAAAGCTTTGGAATAGTCTCTCATTTCCTCATAAACTGATCCGATGTTTGTTAGATCACCTGCTTTTCCAAAAACATCCCCCAGGGTGCTATCGATCTCGAAGGCTTCTTGATGATATTTTAATGCAATTTCCAGGTTCCCTTGATCCTGAAAGATCAGTCCAATATTACTCAATACGTTGGCCTCATTCCTCTTATCCCGAATTTGCTGGAAGATTCCTAAAGCCCGCAAATGGAGGACCAAAGCGCTGTCCAAGTCCCCTTTCTTTCTGTAAATCAATGCCAGATTATTTAGTTGAGCAGCCTTAGCAAATAAGTCACCTCTCTCTTCAACGCTTCCCACAGATTTTCGCTGATAAAAGGTGGCGCTATCCAACTCTCCTTTCCTCTGATGGATTAAGCCGATATGGGCATAAGTATTCCGCTCCTTTTGTTCGTTCCCCGTTTTTTTGAAAACCTCCAGCAATTTGAAATAATTTTCCAAAACTTGATCTAAATCTTCCTCTATCTGATATAGCAAAGCCAGATTGGTATAGCCCACCACCAGGGCGCTGTCATTTTTTGTTTCCTCAGCTAAACTTATACCCAGATAGTAGTAATTTGTAGCATCCTCATATTCCTTCAAAGAGGTGGCAGAATTTCCCATGAGCATGTAAATTGCTATCTTTTCGTTATCTTTCAGATTCATTTCCAGTGCTTGTCTGAAAGTCTCCAGTGAGGCTGAGTATTCCTCCTTGATTCTGTGTTCCATTCCTTCTTTAAAGTAGAGTTTTAACTGTGGTTTATCGGTTTTGTCCAAACCGTCGATGTAATCCTGAAGCTGAGCCAAAAGCCTTTTCACCGGA
>LJVD01000126.1 GCA_001304225.1 candidate division Zixibacteria bacterium SM1_73 | reverse complement strand
GGGACGACTTTTGCACCATAAAGTATATTCAAGGTGCTAGCGGTGTCAAGGACGAGACCGGAGGCAGAGAAAGGCCATCTGAGTTTGATCTTTCCCAAAACTATCCCAATCCCTTCAATCCCTCCACGAAAATCGAGTTCACCCTGGCCAAGTCGGGTTTTGTCAGCTTGCAGATTTATGACGTGCTGGGAAGAAAGGTCAGAACCTTGGTTTCCGAAGAACTCTCCTCCGGTTACAAGTCTGTGGTCTGGGACGGGAAGAACGACGATGGGAAAGAGGTAGCTTCCGGAGTCTACTTTTACCAGTTGAAAGTTGGCGATTTCTCTGAACCCAAGAAGATGTTACTGCTCAAATAAAGGATTCCAAGTTTGTAAAAAGCAAGAGGGGCAGGCGTCCTTGCCTGCCCTTCTTGCTTTAGTGCAAATTTCTTACGTCCCTAACCGGATTTGAACCGGTGCTGCCGCCGTGAAAGGGCGGTGTCCTAGACCAGGCTAGACGATAGGGACGAGCTTCGCTTGTCTATGATTCATAGTTCATAACTCAGAGTAAAGTCCATAATCTCTAACTACGAACCCTTAACTATCTCTTGTGAACCAACTTTAGCTTTCGCGCCTAGAGGGACTCGAACCCCCAACCCTCTGATCCGAAGTCAGATGCTCTATCCAGTTGAGCTATAGGCGCAAATTCATTCAGTCTAAGTATAATTTCTCACTCTCAGTAAGTCAACAGAAAATTTAGGATCTCTATAGATTACGAATACAAATCAAATGATTTTGAAAAAAATAAGGCAATACCCATCCAGATTGAACCTACGGGATGAAAATTGCTAACAAAATAACGTTCATTTAAAGATTAAAGTTGAAACTTAATCCAATGTAAACTATATTGTTAAAAGCCTCTTGGGTGTCCTATATGTTTTTGCGAGTACTGATTGTCGTGGGACAGAAAGATTTGGCTCATCAAGATCTTGGTGAATGGATAAGATCAGAGTTTATTCTATTGTAAGATTTTTGACCAGCCTCGCTTTGGGGACGATTCTCCCAGTTTATGTCCTTTATTTTCGGCATTATCAAATAAATCTTTTTCAGATCGCCTTGCTGGCTGCCATCTTCGAGGCGTCCATCTTGATTTTTGAAATGCCCACCGGTCTCGTGGCCGACACCTATGGAAGAAAAATTTCGGTAATCCTCTCCGCTTTAGTCTCTCTCCTTTCAGGCATCTTCTTCATCTTCTTTCCTTTCCTGTTTGGATTCATTATGGCAGAGATATTGAACGGACTGGGCGAAACCTTAAGATCCGGAGCCTTGGAAGCTTGGCTGGTCGACTCGTTGAAACATGAAGATAAAGAAGAAAAGATCAAATATGCTTTTGCGCAAGGGGCAAAATATAGAACCATTGGCAATCTTTCCGGGTTGATTTTAGGAGGATATTTGGCTTCACTCAACATTAAGCTGGTTTGGGTTCCTTTTGCTGTCATATTTCTTGTCTTAAGCATATTTCTGATTTTGAAAATGAACGAAGCATACAAAATCGAAAAAACAGTTTCCGATAGGATATTTTCAAAAATTTCTGAAACGATTAAGAAAAGCTTGGTCGTTATAAAATCGCAGAAATTGATTTTGGCTTTACTCCTGCTGGCTCTTTTTTCCGAGTTTTCCTTTGAAACTATTTCTCAGTATTGGCAGGTTCACTTCAGCGAGAATCTTTTTATAGAGACTGAATATTTCGGCTGGATCTTGGTAATCTCATCTGCTATAACCATTCTTTTGATAGATAAAGTGACCCAGCTATCTGAAAGGTTCAAACACGAAGTCTCTTCTTTGGTGATCTTAGAGATTCTGTTTGTTCTTAGCCTTTTGGTGATCGCTTTAGCCTTTTCCCCGATTATAGCTGTATTTTTCTTTGTTCTTCTTCAATCCTTTACCAGCTTCAAGGAGCCAATTTTTTTGGATTTGTATAACAAACACATTCCCTCAGAACAAAGAGCCACCCTGCTTTCCTTTCAAAGTTTGGTGGGATCTGGCGGCGAAGTGTTGGCCGGGCTTTGCATCGGAGTAGTAGCTTTGAAATTCGGGTTAAGAATAACGTTTGGTGTGGGAAGCTTAGTTTTGTTCTTAGGGTTAGTTCTTTTCTTTCTTCTTATGAACAAAAATGGGATTAAACCCAGTCCGATCCAAGAAGCGTAAAGCAGTCAACAAAGTTGATTTAAAAATCATAGCCGAATCTAAAGTAGAATCTATCCCATTCATCTGTGGCGATACCGTAGCCAACCTCAAGGGGACCTAATGGAGTCTTCAAGGCCAGACTGCTTCCAAAGGCATGTTTTAAGTTTTTAAGCTTTATGCTCTCCACTTTTGACCACACATTTCCCATATCATATCTTAAGGTCCAGTACAACGTGTGAAAGAACTTAAACCTTAAACCCAAGTTTCCTAAAAACATCTTATCCCCTCTGAGCTCCTCAGCAAATAGTCCGAATATCTCGTCTGGTCCTCCAAGAGTGAATCTCTCGCTCAAAGGGACAGTTCCATCTGAAACTCCAACGGCTATCTTGGGATGGAAGTTGACCCGTCGGTGCAAAGGGAAATAAGATTCCAGGGAGGTGAACGCCTTTCTATAGACTACATCTCCTCCTAAAATATCTCCAGCGAATTCAAAATACAGGTGATGATATTTTCCCTCTTTCGGAAAAGGATACTTATTTGTGGATTTGGCCCTGGAAAGGTTGTTGTATACTTGAATCTTTTCCCATCTAGTTTCCAGGGACAGCGTTCCAAGCCTGGAAATGTGTTGTCCAAAGGAGAAGGTGGCTCCGGTCCTTTTCTCTTTGAAATACCCTTTCTTTTCATGTTCGTCATACAGGTACCTTTTTGCCCTTCGATGAAAAACGTTCAGCTTGTAGGTTAGATAGGTTTTAAATATTCGATCAGCTTTGAAATTTAATTTATATATCTGCTTTCGTTCTCCATATTGAAAATGAGTATAAATTTCATTTCCTACCCCGAAGACGTTGGCATCTATGAATTGCAGGAATCCTTCTGCCTTGTATTCGTCTTTGAAGTGCGCTCCGATTCTGACCGAATTGAATTTCTTCTCTTTCACTTTGATCTGAAGCACCAATCCTTGTTTGGTGGAATAGGTATTTAAGATTGCATTTTCAAAAAACCCGGTGCTGTGTATATTGGAGATACCCCGGCTGGCTAACTTAGAGTTGAAAGGCTTTCCTGGTTTTAGAGGAAAGTTCCTCAGCACCACCCATTTTCTGGTCCTTTTATTCCCGCTCAATTCAACGCGGGATATTAAACCTTCATTTAGGCTTACCTCCAGGTTTCGGGAGGTGGAATCATATCTTATGTTCTCGAAGTGAGCCAGACTATATCCGTTCCTGTGGTAAACCGTGATCACAGAATCCAACCCTCTCTGCAAGATTTCGTAGTTTAAAATCTCAGCGGGGAGAAAATCGATTTGCTTTTGGAGCAAAGAATCGGGATAGATGCTGTTATTCCGAAATATGATTTTCTCCACAGGGGGATTTTCCAACACCTGGTAACAAAGAGAATATTCATCCTCATTGATTTTGGAAAGAGTTGCAGATACATCAGAGAAATTCCCGGTGAAGTAAATCCTTTCCAAGTCTAATCTGATCTGATCTCTGGTGACAGTGCTTTCTATCCTTGTTTCGGTAAGACCAAGAAAAAAATCTCTCTTTATCTTTTGGCTTCCTAAAAATTCGAGTTCACAAATTTTAAATTCAAAAGAATCTGGATTTGAAACTCTCTTCTTGCTTTCGATTGTCTTTTTAATATCTTCAATTTGACTATCTGCTGTATACTCTCCCAAACGAATTAAGCTGTCCACATCCCCGAAATCCATGGCCGAGAATTCGGTTAATTCTGGAGCGATGACGAAATCCGCTTTTTTCAGCTCTTCCTCCTTCTTCTGCAAGGACATTATGGTGGTGGCTTGGTTGGCAACATCTATGGGACTTTTGATCTTCTCTGCAGGCAACAGAGAGGAGACGGTATTGATCGCAACCACATCAGCCCCCATTTGTTTTGCCACCTCCACAGGCATTGGATCGACTAACCCACCATCCACTAAAAGCTTTTCTCCCATCTCCACCGGTGTAAAGGCCAGAGGAACGGCCATGGTGGCCCTCAAAGCCTGTGCCAGATCTCCAGAATCCAAAACTATCCTTTCTCCGGTCACCAGGTCAGTAGTCACCGCCCGGAAGGGAATTTTCAAGTCATCAAAATTAGACTGAGGTTGGGCGAACCACCTTGAGGAAAAGCTCGCTCGCATGGTCAAGTTGGTGAAAAGATTGGAAAGTTTCTGCCCGGAGGTCAACGCTGTGGGAATATAAGGCTTTAACCCATCCAAACGAAACTGCAATAAAGAACCTTCGCTTTCCTCCCTTTGGGAAAGGAAAAGGGAGAGCCTGGGTGGGGTATCGCTTAACAAATCGTTCCAGTCAATCTTCAAGACTATCCTTTCCAGCTCAGAGGCGGAATACCCTGCCGCATAAAGTCCGCCGATTATACCACCCATGCTGGTGCCAGCAATATAATCGATAGGGATATTTTCTTTCTCGAAGACCTTCAATATCCCAATCTGGGAGAGTCCTCTCGCTCCACCTCCGGAGAGAGCCAAACCAATCTTGGGTCTTCTTACCAATTCCCTTAACGGAAAGGCGATCTCCCCCGGCTGGGGTTTAACGAATTCCAAACGAATTATGGCAGTATCGGAATCTCCATATATGTCGACCAAATGATCCAAGCCAAAGCATTCAGGTGGGATAAAACAAAGCAGTAGAAAAGCCCGAGTAAGATGCAAAAACCAAGATATCATTCTCTTTTGAGATTTCATTATTTCACCTGTTCAAGATATTAAAACTTTCCCTTTCGAAAATCAAGATAAATATGATGTGATGTTTTTGTGGAAGAAATAAGAAAAAGATCTTTGTTTACTTTAGGTGAGAGATTTGCCTTAAGGGAGCGTAGCAAAAAAATAACCCCGCCTTTGGCGGGGTTATTAAACTCTTACTTATTGTTGCGGTTAGAAGCATGAGTTCACTTCAGCAGAAGCATCCTATTGGTCAAAGTAAACTCGTCTGCTTTCAACCGGTAGAAATAGATTCCGCTTGCCAGCTCTTTGCCCTGCTCATCTTTTCCATCCCATGTAATGGATTTATGGCCAGCACCCAATTTACCATTGACCAGCGTTTTCACCTTGTTTCCCAGTATATTATAAACCTCCAATTTTACCTGACAGGCTCCGGCAAGGTTGAAATCAATATGGGTGTTTGGATTAAAGGGATTAGGATAGTTTTGCGAAAGTGAATGACCAGGAATTACATTTATCTCCTCGGCGAAGTCCTCCACATCTGTGGGCTCTTGCACATACACCTTGCCATTGACAGATTTTGAAGATATGACGGCTTGTGAAAATCCCGTTAAGGTGAGATTCTCGAAAATCAGATCACTTTCCCCCGTTCCTCGCGTCCTGAAGCGGACTGTGGCTATGATGCCAGGACCCTCAGCGTATTCGTCCCAACCCAATAACCCATAGACTATATGCACCTGGTCGGAATCGTTTGACTCAATCTGGAAGTATCCCATTATCGTACCACCGGTGCCCTCCCAGATCGATCCTCTGAATACAGAATCCACGGCTAAAATGTTCTTGTCGCATCTCACACGCATGTCGCATTGAACTAGGCTATCCGCATTCTCGTCCACCACTATGTCCACCAAAAATTTTTTTTCTGCCCCAGCTGGGACGGTAATGTAGGAAGTATCAGGATCGAACGAGACTTCTGCTGTATCTACCAGAGCAAAAGAAGAAACGGGAACAAAAAGCACGAAAAGGCTGGCCACAATCGTCATTTTCAAAAAATCTTTTCGGTTTGTGCACATAATCATACCTCCTTTCTTTTGGATTAAACCCCCACCAGCGAAATCATCTCTTTTTTGCTTCATCACCTCCCTTCGGTGATAAAGAGACAAAAAGAGCAAGTTTTCAAAAATCAATGAAAAAAATCCTTCCCTTAAAACCGAACTAAAAAGCCCTTACGCAAGGGTCTACCCATCCTGGGAAAATTAGATTCTTTTTCTTCCAATAAACTTTAAATCTTTTGCCCGACCCTCATAAATAGCGGAGAAAAGGATAAAACTTTTCCTCCTCCTCCCTCAACCTCCATGCAAACAGGTCAAATTTACAAGAGATCGAGGTTAAATTAGGTTCTTAATCTCTCTATCTCCTACTCCGCCTAATATAGGTGCCCCTTCCCTCTGCTGTCAAGTGAAAAATTACTTTTTTTCATTTTTTGGCTTCGACAAAGGTCAGAAAGAATGAATTGCCAGGACAAAAATTCCTTCAGGAAAAAAGTCAGATTTAAACAAAGGACCCTTCTGTGTCAAGCCGCTGGGGTCTCGAACTTCGACCTGATCTTAAAGTCTTTAAAAAATCGATCTCCCCTGTTAGGCTCATCTTGATAAGTGCGGTCTTGTCTTTTTTCTCCAGAAAGTAGAACTGTGATTTGTATTTGGAATCTACATTTCAGGCTCAAAAGTTCTTGATTTTTGAGAGAAAAGATGTATAATTGAGTTTCTGATTCTGGATTAGATAATTCATATATTGCGATTCTGAATTGATGAGGTCACAAGAAAGCAAAAAGCTCTTAAGATTCTTTGGGATAGAGTTCAGGATCATTTTTGGTTTGGTGGCTTTGATCTTGGCACTGGTTGTTTGGTCGAGCTTCAAAAGTGCTCCTTGGCTGAGCATTCTGTTTTTTGTCCTGTTTGTTTTTTCGGTTTTTCTCATCTGGTTAGATTATTCTTGTCACTTTGTGAGCTTAACCTCAGACGGATTGATTTTTCAAAGAATATTGTGGAGAAAACTTGCTTTATGGAAAGTATATATAGGGTGGAAGGAGGTGGAGAAAATGACCACCAGCACGTATGGTCTCTTTAAATCTTTTTAAATTGACAAAGATAAAAGGCAAGAACAGAAAATCCTTCACGGTCTTTTCCTTCATGGAGGACTATCTGCATTTTTTAAAAGATGTCACCCGAGAGGCGCAATCTGCCCAGATAGATAAACTAACCCTGGATTTGTCAGCAGGGAAAGCAGATGCTTAATCATAGAAAAAGATTCCACCAACCGACCCTTCACTCATTTCGTATTTCAACCCACGAGACTTCACCTTCATCTAACAAAGAGAAACGGGAAGTCTATGAGCTACTGGTCGAATTCATCAATAGGTGAGCAAATGCTTAATAAGAGAAAAATAATCTTAGTCTTTGCAATCTTAGGATTCCTACCATTTTGGAATCGAGGGTCGAGCCAAGTGAGCATGAACTCCGAGGAAGCGGATCAGATCATATTCCAGGGCCTGGAGTACGTACATGGGGATGAAACCTTCAAAGCGGCAGAGGAGTTCAAAAAACTAATTGACCTTTTCCCCAACGAACCCATCGGCTATTTCTATGTCTCAGCCACCTTACAGACCATGATGGATGATTTCAGAAACTACAGCTACCAGGATGAATTTAATAAATATATGGATCTGGCCATAAAAAAGGGAGAGGAGAGGGAAAAGAGGGGGAATCTCACCGCTTATGATTGCCTTTATATGGGAGGAGCTGTTGGATACCGGGGGATTCATAAGGCCCTGACCGGCGATTGGTTTGGCGCCTTTGTGGATGGACTGAAAGGAAAGGGGTATCTGGAAAAGGCTTTAGAACTTGATCCTGAGTTTTATGACGTATATTACGGTTTGGGAACCTATCATTTTTGGAAAAGCTTAAAATCAAAAATCTTCTGGTGGCTCCCCTTTGTAAAAGACAACCGGCAGATGGGAATCGACATGATCAAGCTGGCCATAGAAAAGGGGAAATACGCCGCAGAGGATGCAAAATACGCTCTGGTTCGAATTTATGTGGAAAACAAGGATTACGATAGTGCTTTTGCCATGATCGAAGAGCTGAGCAAATCACAGCCGAACAAGCCATTCCTCCTGTGGTTTTTGGGAAGAGCTCAGTTTGAGACGGGGATGTATGATGAGGCAGCCAATACCTATCAGACTCTGCTGGGCGCCTTAACCGCCTCACCTTATTATCATCCCGAAGGAGAAGTGGAATGCAGATATTATCTGGCTTTGGCTTATTTCGAGAATAAGAGTTTACAGGATTGCCAAAAACAAATTGATGATATTTTGGCTTTACAAAAAGAATCCAAAAAGAACAAAAACATCAAAGACTTCGTCAAAAAAGCTAAGGAATTAAGAAAAAAGATCAAAAAGGACTCGTCCTGAAGTGATCATACATGAAAAATTCGTCTTTTTATTTCTTCTAATTTTTCTCTTCTTTCTCCCTAACCTTGCCTTTCCACAAAAACATCTTGACTATCAAGATGAAGAGATAAAAAAACTTATCCTTGAAGGAATAGACGCCTGCTTCCGAGAGAACTATCCTTTGGCTGAGGAGAAGTTCGAACTGATCGTCTCCAAAGCTCCGCAAGACCCAGCCGGTTATCTTTTCCTGGGCATGCTTTATCAGGCTCAGATGACAGATTACGAAAGCGACTTTAAAGAAAAGGATTTCTATGAGAACATAAAAATCACGAAAAAATATGCCAACAAGAGAATCAGGAACAATAGAAAGGATGCCTGGGCTTATCTTTTTTTGGGAAACGCTTACGGGGCAAAAGCTGTCTACGAAGCCAGAAAGGGAAACTGGTGGTCAGGTCTGAACAATGGATTAAAAGCAAAATCTGTCTTGAAAGAGGCTATAAAATATGATCCTGAGCTTTATGATGCTTACGTGGTTTTGGGTTCCTATCATTATTGGGCCAGCGTGGTGATCCCGTCCTGGGCAGGATGGCTTCCTTTCATTGGCGACAAAAGAGAAGAGGGGATCAATGAAATGAAACTTGCCCAGAAAAAATCAATCTTTTCCCGAGACGTTGCAGCTAATGGTTTGATCTGGATGTACATAAACGAAAAAATGTTCGACCGGGCTATAAGTTTGGCTCAAAACATGCAAAACAAATATCAGGAAGGAAAATCTTTTCTGTGGACATTGGCAACAGCCTATTATGAAAAATCAGATTGGACCAATGCCTTATTTTTGTACCGGGAGATTTTAGGAAGGATTGAGAGCCAAATCGAAGCAGCCACCTCAAGTGGCAATGATCCGAAAAATCCGAGTAATTACTTTAACTGGATAGAGTGCAAATTCCACATAGCCAGTTGTCTTTTCAATCTGGGGAAATTTGAGGAATGCATCTTGATTTGCGAACAAATCCAAAACCAACAATTGGACGAAAAGACAAAAGAGAGGCAAAAGGATAAGCTAAAGAGGACCAAAAGGCTATTGGAGAAATCCCTCAAGGTCATCGGTAGGGCAACCAAAGAGTAACTGGAATTCAAATGAGATTGCTTGGTCGTCCCGCCAGAGGGGTGAATCGTATGGGACTGTTGAAAAAATGGTTTTGTAGTGGAAA
>LJVD01000125.1 GCA_001304225.1 candidate division Zixibacteria bacterium SM1_73 | reverse complement strand
ACCCTTCTTCTCTCACCTCCAGAAAGGGTATAAGCTTTGTTCTTGGCCAAATGAGATATGTCCAACTCCCCAAGCAAGGCATTTAGCCTTTCCTTCCTCTCCTCCCGCCCAAGCTTCTGCATCTCCAAGATAGCCAATATGTTCTGCTCTACACTTAATTTACGAAAAATCGAGGGCTCCTGAGAGAGATACCCAATCCCCTTTCTTGCTCTCAGGTACATGGGCAAATCAGTGATGTCCTCCTCTCCGAGCAACACTCTGCCGCTTTCTGGCCTTATGAAACCAATGATCATATAGAAGGTGGTGGTTTTTCCGGCTCCATTGGGACCCAAAAGTCCCACAATCTCCCCTTGCCTCACCTCGATGGAGACCTCGTTGACCACCCTTCGCTTCTTATAAATCTTGACCAAATTCTCGGATCTTAAAATCAACCTATTTTTGTTTAATACCATTTCAAGATGTAACCTTTCTTTGGTGCAAGTACATATCTGTTAAAAAAGAGCGCTAAATTTTGAGTATTATAAACTATCTTTAAAGTCCTCCTCTGGAATTTCTGTGATTTTCCCTTTCACACTTTTTTTGATCACAAAATGCTTCAGCTCCTCATCTGCTTCCAGACCATATCCGGTGATCACATCTTTTTTCTTGGTGATCTTGACAAAATCATCGGTCACGATTTTTCTTTTTTGGGGATCCCATCTCAGGCTCGCTGTCTCAAGCTTAATCCCCTCCTCAGTGGTGACCACCACATTTCCCGAGGCTTCCACATTTTGTCTTTTCTCTCGGATAAGCCCTGAGTCCGCCACCATTACCGAGGTATGATTCCCCTCCTCATCATAGAAATCAACCCGGACTCCTTTAGCCTTTCTTAGATCCTTTTTCTCATATACCTCAAGGTGCTCGGCATAAATCACTGCCGATTTTATTCCTTGTTCGGTAAAGGTGATGGTGGTGTTTTCTATCACCTGATCGGGGACATCCAGAGACAACTGGGGAGCCTTAGGCTCATCTTTCCCACAAGCAGAGACTAAAAGCAAGATTCCCAACCCTACCTTTATGAGCAGACTTATCTTCATAAATCCCTAAATCACAAAATATAAAAACATTTCACCTCGTCAAGAGATTTTCGCATATAATTAGAATGGAAGAAGACTAAAGGCTGGAGTGTTCCGCTTTAGCGGAACCCGGGTCAGGCTGAAGGAACTGTTGAAAAATTTGAACTAACAGCGTGTCATTCTAATCCCGCCGAAGGCGGGAGAAGAATCTCCATATAAATCAAAGAGATTCTTCGGTCGCTACGCTGCCTCAGAATGATAATGTGACTTTTTCAACAGCCCCTGAAATCTGACACTCCCTGTCCTCCTTGCGATCGTCAGCAATTCGCCACCCTTTGGTAATACCTTTCATAAAGCGGCACGATCAAATCGGAATCGAACTTCTCCACTGCCGTTTTTCGGGCGCTTTGCTTGAACGAATTTAGTTTATTTTCATCGATAAGAAGCTCGATTGCCTTTTTCGCCATGAAATCCACATCCCCCAGGTTGGCCAAATATCCGGTTTCTCCGTCAATTACCACCTCCGGCAGACCTCCAGTCTTTGTTCCGATGACCGGAACTCCACAACTCATAGCTTCCAAAGCCGCCAGGCCAAAGGATTCTGAGTTACTGGGGAGCAAAAATAAATCGCCCAGGCACACAATATTTTCTACTCCACATTGCTCCCCTAAGAAAATGGTCCTGTCTGCAATTTCTAACTTTTGCACCAAGGATAATGCTCTGGAAGATTCCGGACCATCACCGACCAGCATCAATTTTGAAGGGATCTTCTGATTGACCAGATAAAAAACCCTTATCACGTCTTCCACTCTCTTTACCGGTCTGAAATTGGACATATGCATCAAAATCTTTTCTTCCTTTTGGGCAAACCTCTCTCTTTTGGAGGGCGGTTTTGAAGGGTCGAATTTCTTGGTCTCCACAAAATTGGGGATCACCTCAATTTCTTTGTCCAGCTCGAATTCCTCTTTGGTCTTCCTTTTTAAAAATTCCGAAACCGCGGTTACTCCATTGCTCTCCTCTATGCTGAATTTGGTGATGTGAAAGAAGGATTTATCATTACCCACCAAGGTGATATCTGTGCCATGCAGGGTGGTAATCACCTTAGGCTTATCCTTCTTGAGAATCTTCTTAGCCAAATATGCGCCAGTGGCATGAGGTATGGCATAATGGACATGAAGTATATCCAACGACCATAAAGCTGATACCTCAGCCATCTTGGTGGCCAAGGTCAAGGTATAAGGAGGATATTTGAACAAAGGATAGTTTGAGACTTCCACTTGGTGAAAGAACAGATTTTCCTGATAGTGAGGCAATCTGAAAGGGGTGGAATAGGCGATAAAATGAACCTGGTGACCCTTCTGCGCCAGTTTAATTCCTAATTCAGTCGCCACCACCCCACTTCCCCCCGCCACCGGATAACAGGTAATGCCAATATTCATAGTTTATGAATTTGTAGTCAATTAATTTTGAGTGCAAAAACTTCGTTTGTGCGCATTTGTTTTTTAAAAAAAATCGCAACAATGTTTCGACAATCCCTGAACCATTTGGTTCGAGGCAAGCTCACCATAAACAAGTTGTTACACTTCTTTATTTAAAAATCACATCCAATAGTTGATGATCCCTGTCTCGAGTATCAATGTTATCATATAGGAAATCGATAAGCTCAAATCCATATTTGGTCAGATAGGGAAGAATGCTGAGGTGTCTTTCCTGGAGCTTGCCATCCGGAAAAAGATTGGTTTTTGCCTTATGAATCTGATTTGTAAGAATTGAGTTTCTCTTCTTGTGTGCTTGAAAGACCTTTTTTTCCAGTTCTTTCAGTTCAAAATCTATCTTACCAAAAGAGAGCTTTAAAGTTTTGTTCAAGGAGGGTTCAAAACTCTCCAAATCCTGACTCAGAATATCAAGCTGACTCTTTATTTCCTCTTTTGCCTTACCAAATTTTGTTTCCAGGTGGTCTGGGAAACTTCCTTTCATCAACTCATTGATCACCTTTTCGGTGTCAGTTAGGAGTTGTTGAAACGATACTGAGTATCTTTCCATTATGGCTCGCACTTTGTTTTCTACCAAGGTTAGACTTGCCCGGGGATGAACAATTGGCATCGCTACGTCGAAATGCTCAAACAATCTCTTTATTTGAGCATAATAACCTGCTTCACCCGGACCTGCGACATAGACACAGACCGGAAAAACGAAGCTCTGAACCACCGGCTTTAACAACACATTAGGGCTTATCCTTTCAGGTTCTTCTTTTAATATCTCTTTTATTTCTTCTTTAGAGAGCTTCTTTTCGATTCTATCTAAAATCAAATCTCCCTTGTCAAGTTTTATTCTCTCACGCTTATCGTTATGCAAAAACAAATTCAAAAAATCAGCTGTCTTTACTACCTGCAGGTGATAGCCCGAGCTTTTTAGATCCCCATTAGTCTTCTGGACTAATTCCGTGGAGATGCCTGCCTCTTCGATTTCTCTTTCAAAAATGGGCTGAGCCAATCTTTTAAATTCACCATCGGAGAAGTCAAAGAAAACCAGGCCAAAATCTTTCAGAAGATGAGTCATCCATTTTACAAATGCGGTTGTAATCTTCTCGTCTTTTTTGTAACATATTTTTAATTTATCCAAAACCTCGGATTTGAATTCGGTGGAAAAACTTGCCGAATCGAGGCCCTCGATGCTCTCTTGGATATTTTCTGCCAGAATTATCCGGGACATCGATTTTCCCCAATTATTCTCCTGAGGGAGATATTCGATCTTTTTAAGCTGATTATTTTGGTCGATCACTAAAACGAAGTTGACCTCGGAGAAATCGTGATCATCTGAGGCCAGACCAAAGATAGGAATGAAGTTCTTTTTGAGTTTTTGGGAAAGCCGCTCTGCTATTTTCACCGCGCAGAGGGCTTTATAGAAGGTATAAAGTGGTCCCCCGAAAATGCCCACCTGTTGCCCGGTGAGAACAAGGTATGAATCGTTTTTGATTAAGAGATTTATGTTGGTCAGAGTCTCTGGGCCACAGCCGTATTCTGTGTTTTGTCTTTGAAGAATGGAGGCTATTTTTTCTCTGGGATAAGATTGTTGCTCAATTTCTGAGAGGAGCTTTTGGTAAGAAGAATCTTTCTGGTAGTCTCCGGCGTAGAACCGCGCCACTTTGGGAAAATCATATAAAAAATCGAGATAAAGCTTAGGGGTTCTGGGAATTTCTTTCCAATCTATTTTCATTCTTGAGTTATTCCGGGGGTTGGGGTTTGCCAAAGACGGGACTTGGATTGCAATCCGTGGTCTTGAAGTTAATCTCCAGGGCAGCGCAGCTATCTGTAATCGTAAGCATTTTGCGTACGCTTAATCCGCTCAATCCGTTGATCAATTCAACTCAACTTCTCCAATTCACATAATAATTTGTCCACTGTCAGCTTTTTAGCAGGATGGGTGCAGATTTTTTTGAAGCGAATTATTCCTCGTTTATCTATGATGAAAATGGCGGGATACAGATCTGGTCCTTCCGATTTTGATATGTCTACTCCATATAGCTCGCTTGCTTTTGCTCTCCGGGACCCGCCTTTCGCATCCTTGTCATCCTTCAAAATGGGGAATTCGATTTTCTTCTCCTTTTTTAGCTTTTGGGAGGTCCATATTTCATCCGGGCTTATGCTTAAGATCTCCGCATTTTTCGATCGAATGCGATCATAGGCTTGGGCAAGTTCGGTTACCCAATCAAGACAAAACTTACATCTTTTTCCCTGGTCAAAAAACAGAAGCAGGTTCTTTCGTCCCAAAAAGTCGGAAAGCCTGATGCTTTTGGAATCTGAATCTTTTAAGTTAAAATCGGGCGCAAAAAATCCAACCCTGATTCGATTTACGTTATCCATGAAACCATCTCAATTATAGACTTTTTGTGTATGCCAGGCGATTCCATCTTGAGATATAACATGCCTGAAGCATACCTCAATGCTGTCAGGCCGGAGGAACAGACTAAAGATTAGATTACAGAGAAAAAGAATACTATGCGAAATCGCTTTGCATCCCTATTTTTTCAAAAAGCATAACCACCGCTTTATTCTTAGCCTTGGATTTGTGCCAGGTGTTCTTCTTCACCAAAACACCCTCTCCCTCCTTCAGAGAGACCGTTTCTTTGTCCATTTCGATTTGAATTTCACCTAAGACCACATAGAAAAACTCATCGTAGGGATGCTTATGCTTTTTGTAGTCTCCTTCGAAAAGACCCAAAAAAACATGAAAGTTATCAACGTTGACAAGATGATAAGGGATATAAGGCTTTTTTATTTTCTCCGCCTCTTTTAGAATGTTGATTTTAGGCATCTTTCCTCCCTTGAAATTTGGGTTTTTATCTCTCACTCAGATGAATCGCTTGCACAATGATCATCAGGCATTGGCAGCCTCACCTATAAGCGTGAGTAACTTTTGCCAAATTCACAATTTTCAAGCAATACGCAATCCTGGCATAAGGGATTTGCGGGTTTGCAAATCATTCTGCCATGAGCG
>LJVD01000124.1 GCA_001304225.1 candidate division Zixibacteria bacterium SM1_73 | reverse complement strand
AAATTGAAGAGAAGAACGAAAAAAGCCATTCAGGACATGGCGCAGGAGTTGATAGAAGTTTACGCGGAGAGAAAAGCCAAGCCCGGTTTTGCTTTTTCCACAGATTCTGTTTGGCAGAAAGAGTTGGAAGCTTCCTTTATCTATGAGGAGACCCCGGATCAGCTCTCCGCCATAGAGGCCGTAAAACAGGATATGGAGAAGGAAATTCCTGTTGACCGATTAATCTGTGGAGATGTTGGATATGGAAAAACCGAGGTAGCCATAAGAGCTGCCTTCAAATGTATGATGGATGGAAAACAGGTGGCGGTTTTAGTTCCCACCACCATTCTGGCTCAACAACATTTCGTTACCTTTTCCGAAAGATTGAGGGAATATCCGGTTAACATTGAGATGCTTTCCCGATTCAAAAGCAGAAAGCAACAAAAGGAGATAGTTGAAGGTCTAAAAAAGGGACAGGTGGATGTGGTTATAGGCACTCATCGCATGCTCTCCGGTGACATTAGGTTTAAGGATCTAGGCCTGGTGATAATCGATGAGGAACAGAGGTTCGGTGTGGCACATAAGGAGAGATTAAAAAAATTACGTATATTGGTGGACGTGCTGACTCTGACCGCCACCCCAATTCCCCGGACCTTGCAGTTTTCACTTTTCGGCGCAAGGGACATGTCTATCATCAACACCCCTCCCAAAGATCGCCTTCCCATCCATACCGAGATCGTGAAATTTGACAGGGAGCTTATTGCCGAAGCCATCTTGAGGGAAGTTGACCGAGGGGGACAAATCTATTTTGTCCATAATCGAGTGCAAAGTATAGAGGCCATGTATAGATTTTTAAAAAATCTGATTCCCCAGGTGAGAATCGCCATCGCCCACGGTCAGATGGAGGAACGTAATCTGGAAAGGGTGATGTTAGAATTTTTAGACCACCGCTATGATTGTTTGTTGGTTACCTCTATCATCGAGTCAGGCATCGATATCCCTACGGTCAATACCATTATCATAAATAGGGCCGATAAATTTGGACTGGCCCAGCTTTACCAGTTAAGGGGTCGGGTGGGAAGATCCGGAACCAAAGCCTATGCCTATCTTTTGATACCCCAGGTGAAATTATTAAATCCAACTGCCCGAAAAAGACTGAAAGCTTTAGAGCAGTTCACCCAACTTGGTTCCGGCTTCCATCTGGCTTTAAGAGATTTGGAAATCAGAGGAGCAGGTAATCTCTTGGGTCCCCAACAACATGGGTTCATTGAGGAGGTGGGCTTTGATCTTTACTGCAAGCTTTTGGATGAAGCGGTTCGAGAGCTGAAAGGGGAAAAGATCCAGAAGCAACCGGAGGTGAAGATGGAGTTTGACTTAGACATTTATATCCCACAGTCTTATATCCAGGATAGCCAGCAAAGGGTGGAGATTTACAGGAAACTTTCTGAGGCTAAATCTGTAGAAGAGATAGATACAATTGAGGCGGAACTCTCCGACAGGTTTGGGAAACCCAGAAAGGAAGTCAAAGACCTTTTGGAGTTCACCGGTGCTAAAATCATTTCCTCCTTGAAAGGAATTTCCCGAGTAGCTTTAAAAAAGGATATCTTGATGCTTGAGTTTCTAACGGATAAAAAGATGAGAAAAAAAGAGATAGAAAACCTATCACAAAAGATCAAGCTTCCTCTGGAGTTTAAAGTCGGTCAAGGACTTAAGCTGCATGTGAAACTCGGCGGAATGGCTTCGGAGAAAAAAGCTAAGTTCGTCAAAAATCTCTTGCTTAAATTGTAAGAGGGGGTTATATTGGAAAAAATCTTAGGAATGGTTTGAAAATTGAGAGTTTGGAAAAAATGATGATCTTTTAACCGCAAGGAGGAGTAGAATAATGAGAAAGGTTAACCTGCTTTTGTGTTTGGGGTTCTTAACTTTCGCTTTGATTTGGGGCTGTGCGAAAAAGGAGAAGAGGGTGGTAGCCAGGGTAGAGGACAGAGAGATCACTGTGGAGGACCTGGAGAATGAGTACCAAAGACAGTCCAGATTGATCATCAAAGGCATATCCGATTTGGACCGCAGAAAGGATATGTTAGAAAAGCTTATTCGCGACCAGGTGATGGTCATAGGTGCTTATAGTGAGGGACTGGACAAGGAGGTGGAAAAAGATACCGCCATACAGCAACAAAAAGAACAGGTGTTATTGAATGTGCTGTACCAAAAGGAGATCGTTGAAAAATCTAAAGTCTCCGAATCGGAGCTGAAGGATCATTACGAAAAATTGAAAGAGGAGATCCATGTCTGGCACATTCTGTTGGAGACTGAGGAACAAGCAGAGGGCGTATACCAACAGCTGAAGGAGGGGGCGGATTTTGCCGAGTTGGCTAAGGAGAAAAGCATTGATCCCTCCGCTAAAAATAATGCTGGCGATTTGGGTTTTTTTGGCTGGGGAAAGATGGTTCCCGAATTTCAGGAGGTGGCGTTCAAACTGAAGGAAGGGGAAATATCCCGACCGGTGAAGACCAGGTTTGGCTGGCATGTCATAAAACTGATTGAACGAAGGGAGGTCGAGCAGCAGCCATTTGAGCAAGTCAAGGACATTATCCAGGCCAGACTGGGGCGTGATAGAAGGGACGCAAGGATGAGGGAGTATTTTGATGAGTTGGAAAAGAAGATAAACTTTAAGTCAAATGAGGAGGCTTTAGCTCTTTTGCTGTCCAAAAAGACAGAGATTCCTCCGGATACCTTGGGCCCACAAAGAATGGGGGATCAACTGGAGATAGATAAATTAACGGATGAGGAAAAAGATTTGAGCCTGTTCACTTACAAGGGGGGACAAATTACCATTGAGGATTTTGCGGAACAGTTCAATAATATGCCGCCCATGTACCGACCCAAATTGAGTGACACAGGGGAAATAGAAAAAATAGCCTTCCAAAGCATAGTCAAAGACGTTCTTGTAGAGGTGGCCTACGATCAAAGATTGGAAAACACCAAGAGCTTCAAGGAAAGTTGGCGTAATTTTATGGAGCAGGAGATGGCCAAGAGGATGAGGTCTGATGTGATCCTGAAGGGGGTGGGAATAACAGACGAGGAGATAAAGAGCTTTTATGAGAATCACCCAGAACGGTATGAGAAGCCAGCCGAGGTTCATATAAAGGAGATTTTGGTCACAACCGAAGAGGAGGCCGCCGATATTTTGGAGCAATTGAAGAAAGGGGCTAATTTTGATAAGCTGGCCGAGGAGAAGACCATCAGAACCTACGTGAAAAATAAGGGTGGGGATTTGGGATCTTTTCCCCGAACCAGATATCCTCAACTCTTTGATGCCGCCTTTCAGATGAAAAAGGGGGAGCTCAAAGGACCCGTAAAAATCAATGATCGGCAATTTGGGGAAAGCCATGCAGTGATAAAATTCATAGAAAAAAAGGAGGCGGAAAAAACCCCTCTGGAGGAGATTAAAGATCAGGTTACACTGCAGGCAAGAAGGGAGAAAGATAACAAGATCGTCGACCAGTGGATAGAAACACAGAAAGCCCGGCTTACCATAGAAATCGATGAGGAGGTTTTGAAGTCCACGGTGAAGGAAGAGGCAGAGGAAGAGATGAAGACCGAAGAAAAAGGTTAACCCAGAAGCTTTAGGTTGTTTTCGCAATGGATAAGAAGCTTGCTTTTTTCACTCTTTTAGTTTGCACATTGCTTTTGGGCTTTGGGGGGTGCGAGAAGAAGAAGCAGCTCCAAAAGTCTCAAAAAGATGTCATAGCTCAGGTTAATGAAGTGCGCCTGACCGAGAGGGATCTGGAGCTGAGCATGCCTGAGGCACAACGGGGTTCTATCACTCTTGAGGAAAAAAGGGATTATGTCAGAAGATGGATTCAAAGCCAGATTGTGTATCAGGAAGCCATAAGGAAAAAAGTAGACCAAGACGAAACTGTCAAATGGCTAATAGATCAAGCGGTCCGCAACACGGTCATAGAGGCGTTTTTGGAAAGGGAGCTGGGTGGTAGAGTAGGAGTTACGGAAGAAGAGGCAAGGCAATATTATCAAGAAAACAGGACCATGTTTAAACGGGAGGATGATGAGGTAAGGCTCAGCCGTATTCTGGTGAGCAGTGTTGCCGAGGCGGCATTGGTTGCGCTGAGAATAGAGGAGGGCGAGAGTTTTGATATGATCGCCAAACAGATGAGCCTGGATGAATCCACCAGAGAAAGGGGAGGAGATGTGGGAATTATTCCCCTCTCCAGTCTTCCTCCTGAGTTTCAGGAAGCGGCCATATGGCTGAGCATAGGAGAGGTCTCCAGCCCCATCCAGACCGAATATGGATTTGCCCTCTTAATGGTTACTGATAGAAAAGCCAAAGGGAGCATAAGAGAATATGAGCTGATGAAAGGACAGATCACCAATTCCTTGAGTGTAGACAAAAGGAGAAGGGAGCTGGAAAATTTGTTCGAGCATCTTAAAAAGGAGGCTGAGGTTGAAACCTTCGACTGGGCCACCGGGGTATTTCCAGAAGAACCTTAGCTAAAATAATGTCTTCCCAAAGCTGGAGCAGAATCCTTTCCTGTTGATAAATCAAATCGCCATTTCTATCCTTTTGCGGCTATTTTTAGCCTTTTTCCAGCCCGGTATTTCTTTTACAGAGGATTCGTTAATTTAGATGGTATTTAAAAGGGATTTTCCTGTCAGTTACTGGTGAGAGAGTGGTCTTTTTTCGTATAGGTGAGACTTCACGCTGATGGGAACAAAGGGGGAGCAAAAAATAGTTATGATCTTGCTATTCATCTATTAGAAAGTGTGAGTCGGGTCTCCATTATACTTAGGTAAGTAGTAGGAGTAATAAAAATGTTAACCCATGAAACAATAATGGAAAAGATCGAGAATAGTGTGGAGAAGATAAAGGTATATGGTGTGAAAAAAATAGGACTATTTGGATCCTATACCAGAAATGAACAAAAAGCTGAGAGTGATGTAGATATTTTGGTAGAATTTGAAAAGGGCAAAAAAACATTTGATAACTACATGGATCTCAAATTCTTCTTAGAAGGGTTATTCAACCATAAAGTTGATCTTGTGGTTACCGATGCTATAAAACCAGATCTAAAATCCTACATTATGAGGAGTGCTAAATATGCCTCGGGAGTATAAAGCTTATCTTAAGGATATCCTGGAGGCTGTCAGAAAAATTAAAAAATACACAGAAAACATATCCGTGGACGATTTTGTGAAGGATGAACTGATACAGGACGGCGTTGTAAGAAATTTGGAAATCATAGGGGAAGCCGTAAAGAACCTTCCGGAGGATATCAAGAGTAGTAAATCCCAGGTAGAATGGAAGAAGATCGCTGGGCTTAGAGATATACTAATCCACGGATATTTTGGAATTGATGCCGACATTGTGTGGGACGTTGTTGAAAATAAGATTCCAGAACTGAGACAAAAAATATTGCAGATCCTTTCTGAAACAGAGGGGAATAATAAATGAAAATGCGGGGCAATGGATTAGAATTTCCGTTCCGATCGACAAGGCTGGTTTTTCTACTCATCTGGTGTTTTTCCCTTTTCACAGACTCATCTTTTGCCCAGAAGGTTTTGGATCGAATCGTAGCTGTGGTAGGAAATCAGATCATCTTGGAGTCTGAACTTAAAGCCCAGTTGGCTTTGTATGCCACCCAGTTCGGAATGGAT
>LJVD01000024.1 GCA_001304225.1 candidate division Zixibacteria bacterium SM1_73 | reverse complement strand
CATTTTGGTCACGCTAATTCCTGGAGGTTCAAAAAAGAGGCCTTTGTCAAACTGTGGGAACTCTGCTACAAGGAGAAGGGAGAATGTTTCGCGCTTGAATAGGTGGGTTACCAATGCTTAGCAACAATGTTCTTTGTTCTGAAAAGGTGGAAGCCGGTCACGGAGGTGTTACAAAAAGCCAGATTATAAAAGAATACGCCAGAGCTTATGTTTTCATGCTGGATCATATTATGCGCTGATTATGCACAAACTCAAAGCAAAGCTATCCCCAAACAGAGGAATTTTTGATTTGCCCAAAGGAACTATAATTGTTCGCCTATGATAACCTGCATGGAAGAGAGGTTCGATAACATTCAATTTCCAAAGCAGCCTGAAATTGCTACTGAACAGGAGGAATCTTCATGATTCAAACAAAAACGCAGAGAGTGTCTTTTTCTTGGAAGTCTTTGATCTTGGTTATGGCTGGAGTCTCCTTGACAATCAATTCTTGCAATACTACAATAGACCAAGAGGAGATGAAAATGGAGAAACCACCTGAAGCTCGGATAGAAAATGTTGTGGAGGTAATACACGGACAGAAAGTTGAAGACCCCTATCGCTGGTTGGAAAATTGGGAAACCCCAGAAGTCCGTAGGTGGGTGGATGAACAGAACGGTTACACGCGCTCCATTCTCGCTCAACTTCCCGGAAGGCAGCGGATCGAAAAACGCTTAGATGAACTTTTGTCCATTGGTGACATCGGAACGCCACGGGTGCGAAAAGATCGATACTTTTACGAAAAACGTGAGGGCAAACAGAATCAGCCTGTTCTCTACATGCGCCACGGACTGGAAGGCAAAGAAAAAATACTTATGGATCCAAACATGATGGACAAAGAAGGTTTGGTAGTTCTGGATTGGTGGTATCCTTCAGATGATGGAGAGTTATTGGCATATGGTCTTTCCAAGGAGGGGAGTGAGCAAAGCACACTTCACGTGATGGACATCGAAACAGGTGAAAACTTGCCGGATGAGATTCCAAGAACCAGAGCCTGCACCGTCGCTTGGAAAAAAGATAAAAGCGGTTTTTATTATACGCGATATCCAAAATCTGGAGAAGTTCCCCAGGGAGAAGAAAATTATCATCGACATGTTTTCTATCACGCTCTGGGAACCGAATCTGATGAAGATAAAAAGATATTTGGTGAAGATCGAGACATGGAAGATTGGCCCGATGTCCACCTTTCTCCTGATAACCGCTTCTTGTTGATGACGGTCTATCAGGGATGGACGAAATCCGAGATGTATTTTCGTGATCTTCAAAATTCCGATAAATTTGTGCCAATTGTAGAAGGCGTCGATGCCATGTTCAGTGGAGAGATTGTGGGGGAGCATCTTTATCTTTACACCAATTACAAAGCTCCCAAATACAGAGTGCTCAGAGTTGACCTGAAGAAGCCATCGATGGATAACTGGGAAGAGTTAATTCCTGAAGGCGAATCGGTTCTGGAGGGGAGCCAGGTGATAGGCAACAAAATTGTGGCTCAATATATGCAAAATGCTTCTTCGAGGTTGAAGATATTTTCTGTACATGGTGGGTTTTTGAAAGAGATAGAATTGCCAGCCTTGGGTACTGCCTATGGGCTTAACGGAGAGTGGGATGGTTCTGAGGCTTTGTTTAGTTATCAATCCTTTTTCATCCCGCCAACCATTTATCATTATGACCTAAAAACGGATAACCTTTATCTATATGATCGCGTGAAAAACGATATCGATTCGACCCTATATGAGGTTAAACAGGTATGGTATCCATCCAAAGACGGTACCAAAATTTCGATGTTCGTGGTGCACAAGAAAGGATTGAAGCTTGATGGAAATACCCCAACTTTATTGACCGGATATGGTGGTTTTAATAACAATAGGACGCCCTCATTTCAACGTAACAGGTTCTTATTGTTAGAAAGCGGCGGAGTGTATGCTGTTCCCAATCTGCGGGGTGGCGGGGAATATGGAGAGGAGTGGCACAGAGCCGGGATGCTGGAAAACAAACAGAATGTGTTCGATGATTTCATCGCAGCTGCCGAATGGCTGTTCTCGAACAATTATACATCTCCCTCCAGATTAGCCATATCCGGAGGAAGCAATGGTGGACTCTTGGTGGGCGCCTCATTGACTCAAAGACCAGATCTGTTTAGAGCTGTGGTTTGTGGAAACCCGCTTCTGGATATGCTGAGATATCAGAATTTCCTTATAGCCAAATTATGGATTCCTGAATACGGCACTGCTGAGGATCCTGAGCAGTTCAAATATTTGTATCAATATTCTCCCTATCATCGGGTTCTGGATGGAACGTCCTACCCGGCTACACTTCTCTTGACTTCCGAGTCCGATACGCGAGTGGACCCCATGCATGCTTTCAAGATGGCCGCGCGTTTACAATCGGCAATATCAGAAGAAAATCCTATCTTACTTCGTTTCGAAACTAAAGCTGGTCACGGCGTGGGGACACCTCTATCAAAGCTTATTGATGAATATACTGATGTTTGGAGTTTCATTTACTGGCAGCTTGGTGTAGAATACTGATGGCCTAGTTTTTACCTTCGATTTCTCATAAATCTAACTCAGGAGGAAAAATCATGGAAAAGATGATTGCCTTTTGTGGACTGGTTTGTAGCGAATGTCCGGCATACATTGCCACTCAAAAAGATGATGATAATGAGAGAAGAAAAGTGGCTGAGATGTGGTCCAAGGGATTCAAAGTGGAGCTGAAACCCGAAGACATTAACTGCGATGGATGTCTGGTTGATAGTGAGAATCTTTTCAGCCATTGCAAGGTATGTGAAATACGGAAATGTGGAAAAGAGACGAAAGTCGAAAACTGCGCCTACTGCGATGACTATGCCTGTGAAAAGCTGACCGACTTTTTCAAAATGGCTCCCGAGGCAAAGACCACTCTTGATGAGGTAAGAAAAAATCGGTAATTCCTCCAATTGCGGAGCTATCCTTAATCAAAGTGCGTTTCGACATTTTCTAAAGCCGGGGTGCCGTAACATTAAGCGGGCACCCTTGCCCGTCCGTGTCGTTGCTTTGTGCGACGAGAGAACGTGCGCCATAAATGGCGCCGCTACATCCGTAACGGTTTGATTCATGGTTCGACAAGCTCACCATCCTGTCTCGCACTGAGTGCGCGTCCTTCGACACTGAGTCTTCCCTCGACCCTGAGGTCTCGGGACCGAAGGGCAGGACGAAGTGCGGCATGAAGTGAGCCCGTCGAAGGATCAAACCCGATCTATACGTCCGTTTCAAATAATCTCTTGCGAAATTGCCACTCCCTCCTTATCCTAGGTGGAAAGTCCTAACTGGATAGCCGGCTTTTAATAAGCGAAAGAATGCGCAATTCACACCAAAAACACGATGATGCAAACATATCCTTAGGCTATCTCTTCTCTGGTATGTCTGCCTTCTTCGCTTCCGTCGCAATTGTAACCGGTAAATGGACGCTTCAAAGCATCTCCCCCCTAACATTGAATGCGCTGGTTTTTCCAATAGGCTCGGTTGTTTTAGGGCTGGGCATAATTCCCCAAAAACGATGGAAACGGATTCTTGATTTAACCGGAAAAGCATGGGCTTGGACTCTAACCTTCACCGTCTTGGCTTTCGTGGCGATCTGGACTTATTGGATCGGAATAAAGATGATGGATCCCACCTTAGCCTCATTTCTTAACCGCTCAGAAACGCTGGTTACAATTCTGTTGGGCGTTGTAATTTTAGGGGAGCGTTTTACGCGAGGGGAAGGATTTGGGGCTATTCTTGTTTTAGCCGGAATCGTGTTGATGAAGTTCACGCTCAGAATGGAATACTCCACCGGCTTTTGGGTAGTGTTGTTTAGCTCGGTCTGCTTCGGGACGGCGGAGTTTGTGGCCAAAATTGCTGTCCGTTATGCCGATCCACTGACTTTGAGTTTTGTGCGCAACCTGGTCAGCACTATGATGTTCTGGATGGTTGTGGCACTTGCGGGTACCTCGTTTGCCGGAGTCGGCTCAGTATTCTGGGGCGTAATAATAATTGCCTTTATGGGACCGATCTTAACCCGCCCCATTTATCTTGCCGCTTTGAAATATATCGAAGTATCCAAGGTCGCCTTGATTAACCAGAGCCAGCCTGTTTTCGTAGCAATCATGGCGCTTCTTGCTCTGAACCAGACACCTGCTTTGCGAGAGATCATAGGGGGACTGTTTGTTATTGGCGGTTGTTTGGTAATTATTATTAGCCGTAAAAAAGTTAAACCATTGAATGCTGAAAAACTTCCGGCAGATATAACGTAGGGCGAGCACCCTTGCCCGCCCAGCTTGTGCGGGGCTGGGAGCCCCGCCTACAGGGACTTTGTCTGGCAATCTATCAATTTCCTGGAGCAGATTTCTCGTGCTTTCCTCTTGTTATTTCACACAAAAGTATCCCGCCAGCTACTGAGGCGTTTAATGATTCAGCTTTGCCGTGAGTGGGAATTCGTATTATTTCATCTGAAAGGCCAAACAGTTTTTTATTCAAGCCCCTGGCTTCGCTCCCGATCAGAAGGCAAATCTTTCCCGAATAGTTCAATCTTTCAAAATCTTTACCGTTTTTTACATCAGTGCCACAAATTTTAAAATTTTTGTTTTTTAACTTGGGAAGGGTCTTTTCTAAATCAACGTCATCGAGAATCGGCAGATGAAAGATAGAACCCATGGTGGAGCGAACAACCTTAGGATTATATAATTCCACAGTATCTGAAGATAAGATTACCCCACCGATTCCAAATGCGTCTGCAGTTCTTATCAGTGTTCCCACATTTCCTGGATCTCTGATTGCATCTAAAGTTAATATTATATTGGAACGGCCTGACCAAAGTTCGCCCAAAGAGAATTTTCTGATTTTGACCACACAGATGATTCCCTGAGGAGTAACCGTGTCTGACAACTTTTTTACTACCTCAGACTTTACCGGAATGGTTTTAACGTTGCTCTTTTTGAATTTCTGTAGAAGCTTTTTTCCGGCAGGTGAGTTTTGAAATAAATTTGTGAAAAGAACCGATTCTATTTCCCAATTTGAATTAATTGCCTCTTCGCAAAGATGCAGTCCTTCAACCAAGAATCTTCCCTGAGTCTTTCGTCCCTTTTTTGTTTTGAGTTTTGCGAACTCTTTTAATTTTTCTTTGGAAAGCATAGTAAGGAAGGTTTGGCTGTCCGACAAAAAGAATAAGGAAACTAATCTATTTCATTAAATCCCTTATTCTTTTACTTGTTCTTTCAATTGGATGCTTGGAAGTCATTCTCTTCATCTTGAGATAATTCTTCATTCCAGTTTCACATTCCTTCATCCATGTTTTAACAAACGACCCATCCTCGATCTCTTTTAGGATTTTCTCCATCTCTTTTCTTACTCGATCATCGATTACTCTCTTCCCTGCTTGATATGAACCATATTCGGCGGTTTTGCTGATCCTGTCGAACATCCCCGCTATTCCATGGGATTTGATGGTATCAACAATGAAATCTAATTGATGCACGCATTCCAGATAAGCGTTTTCCGGAGAGAGCCCGGATTCCACTAAAACCTCAAACCCAACTTTCAACAGCTCGGTCAATCCTCCGCACAATACCGCCTGTTCTCCAAAAAGATCTCCGATTGCTTCATCCCTAAAAGTTGTCTGGATAGCACCGGCTTTGGTGCATCCAATTGCTTTGGCATAAGCCAAGGCTTTCTTTTTACCTTTTCCACTGTAATTTTGCTGGACCGCAAAAAAACATGGCACACCCTTTTTTTCCAAGAAAAACTTTCTCATCATCTCTCCCGGAGCATGAGGAGCGACCATGATCACGTCTACATCTTTGGGTGGAAGGACCAGCCTGAAATGTATTGAGAATCCGCAAGCAAAAAGCAGAGTCTTGCCTGCGGATAAGTTTTTTTTCATGTGTTCATTATAAATCTTCTTATGTTGGTGATCGGGTGCCAGGACAGAAATGATTTCTCCCAACTTTACTGCCTCGTCACTGGGGTAAACTTCAAAACCATCTTTTCGGGCGGTCTTTATACTGTTGCTCTTTTTGGGCAAGCCAATTATTATCTGAAGTCCACTATCTCTCAAATTCAGAGCTTGTGCTCTTCCCTGACTCCCATAGCCGATTATGGCAATAGGGATTCCCCGCAAGTGTTTCAAATCCGCATCTCGATCTTTGTATATTTTCAGAGTTGGCTTGTTCGTCATCTTTATAGCGTCCGGGTATGTTGTTTTATGCCTTTATGGATACCGGAATCTATTTTGCGGACTTCTATTTCTTTGCCTTGATCAGAAGGATTGATCCTAAGATGAAAAAGAGGATGTTGGCGCTCCAAGAGGCTAAGATGGGTGATAATATGCCGTTGTGTCCAAGAGTTAACGCTCCTCTTATGATCACATAAGAACAGAAAGCTATGAACAAAGTTATTGCCACACCAACCGCCATGCCGCTGCGACGAGGATTCGCCGCAATTGGTGCACCAAAAAGCACAATGATGAAATTAATAAGAGGATAGGAAATTTTCGAATTCAAATCGGTGAGTTCTTTTGAAATCTCGGCGCCGGCACTTTTTCTAATCTTTACATATTTGGCCAGCTCAAAATACCCCATCTCTTCAGGGTCTTTTGGACGTTCTGCAAAAGCTTCCGGTTCTACTTTCAAATCAGCACGAAAAAGGTTGCCAAAGGTCCGATATTCTTCCCCTTGAGGCTGGCTCAGAGAATCGGAGAAGATTCGTTCCCTACCATTCTCAAGCAACCAACCATTCCCTCTCCAACTCATCTTTTTTGCCTCTATCTGTTCTACGAGTCTGTTCTTCACAATTTTCTGGACCAAAACACCATTTCCCGTCTTTGTTTTTATGTTGTAATCCTCCAAATGGAATATCCTCCCGTCATCACCCTGGACAAATAAATTGCGTCTAAGGATGTTTTTCTCTTTGCTTTCTCTTCCAATCTCGTAGTTTCTTATTTCTCTTTTCCTCTTGTTAGCGGCGGGAATCACTATTTCTCCAAAAACCATTGTTAAAAAGCTGATTACAATTGATAAGATCAGGAGAGGCAGCAGAATTCGATAAAGGCTGATACCTGCTGCCTTAATGGCGAGAAGCTCGTTGTGTTTGGCTAACTGTCCCACCGAAAAAATGCAGGCGAGCAGAACAGCTACCGGGATAGTCAGCCCAATCATGTAAGGAGACCAAAAAAGATAGTATTTGATTACTAAAAACAAGGAGGCATGCCTATCTATAAAAGTATCAAAATGCTCAACCAAGTCAACAATCAATGCAGTTAACCATACCCCGAATAGACTGAAGATCAAGGCGAATACGAATAGTCGAATGAAGTATTTATCCAGTATGCGCATTTGAGCCTTTACATCCTTAAACTTTGAACAACTTTATTCTTCAGTTTTTCTGAATTTTTTTGGGATAATTTTCTCCGTCCATTTCCAGGAGATGAAGGTGGCCTCTTTGGCAGACCTTATCAATATGTAGATTCCCGCTCCTCCGATTAGAATATTGGCAGACCACATGGCCCAAAAAGCGGGGATGAGTTGCCGGTCCGCTAACTCCTCTCCTCCGATCAAAAATGCCCAGTATAAAACAAAGAACCCCAGACTCAATCCCAAGCCGACCGCCATCCCTCCTTTTCTGGCCATCACTCCCAGAGGTGCCCCCACCAGGATGAAAACCACACACGCGGCCGGCAAAGCATACTTTTTGTGGACCTCAACCAATAGGCTATTTATCTGCCTTTTTTGACTGTTGATATTTTGCCCTTCGCTGGAAAGTTGACTAAAAAGATTCCGGTTTCTTTTGATCAGATATTGGACAGCTTCGTCTTTCTCTATGGAGGGTAAATCTTTTGAATGAATATCTCTTTTTCTTTCGAACTCACGGGATAAAGCCAAATTCACTGCTTTGATCATCTGGCTTTGTGACACCTTTAGGCTTGCCTCTAATTGCCTGATGTCTTTGAGCATCTGGGGTGCGCTTTTTTCCCGATCCGTGCGGTATTCGGAGGCGGTGCGCACCAGTTTGTCTCCCACGTCACGAATGTAGATGATCTGTTTGTTAAAACTTACCCGCCGATACTTATTGGGATCCTCTTCATCGGTCTCATGAATCTCCCCGTTGGAAAGACGAAAAATGAGCGTGTTACCGTCCGGGCTGAATTCAACCTTTCCTTCTTCAGCGATAATGGTACGAGGAAGACGCCTATTCTTCTGATCATATATGGTGATGCCTTCCACATCGGAGGAACGCGGGTCCACCTTCCTTATCAGGATATGATATCCAGGGATTTCGTCTATGAAAACATTTTCCTTCAGATTTACGGTGGGACGTTTTTGATGTATATCTGCCATCAAAAGGCGAGCTTGATGGTTGGCTTCGGGTAGTACCTGGTTGTTGAAGATCACCATGCCAAAAGCGACGATCGCAGAAGCAACCACAGCCGGCGTGACAACCCGGTAAAGGCTCACTCCGCTTGCCTTAAGTGCGGTGATCTCATTGTCCTGCGAAAGCCTTCCGAAAGCCATCAGGGTGGAGACCAAGACCGCCATGGGAACCGCCAAGGCTGCCATCCAGGCTAAGTTCAGAACGAATACTTGGAAGATGACGAAGGCATTTAAACCCTTGCCGATCACCAGATTCAATAACTCCAAAATGAAATCCATGATCAGAATAAAAAAGATCACAAAAAGTCCAAAGAAAAAAGGTCCCACATGTTCTTTGAAAATGTAAACATATAGTATTTTCATGTTTATCATCCTTGATTTAAAATATAAATCCGACATGTGGTTTTAACAAGTATTTTTATTCTTGACTTTGATCGACCTGTGATGGTATATTATTTAGTCGAAAATTTCTACTTTGCTTGGGTGAGATTACTGGACCAGGGAAAAAAGAAATGAAAACTCTGTTTGTCAAAGATCTGAAGCCCGGCTTGGAGGTGACTGAATTTTTTGTGCTCCGGAAGAAGGAACTCAAAGAATATGACGGGCAAAGATTTTTGAAACTGGAACTGGGGGATAGGTCCGGAAGAATCGATGCCGTAATATGGGATAATTTGGATCAGTTATATAATAAAGCCCAGGTGGGAGATATCGTGAAGGTGAAAGGTTGGGTGAGCACCTATAAGGAAATGCCTCAGGTTAAGGTGGATAACATGAGGAGGGCAAGAGAGGAAGAGATCGATTTGGTCGATTTCTTGCCCAAAACGGAAAGAGATTTCAATCTGCTTTATGATGATTTCAAAAATATCGTCCACACCATTAAGAATTCTCACTTGAAGAGATTGCTGGACCTTTTAATGGAGGATTCTTCTTTAATGGATAAACTCAGGCGCGCCCCAGGAGGCAAGCTGTGGCATCATGCCCGAGTCGGTGGACTTTTGGAGCACACCCTGAAAGTCGTTGCTATCTGTGAGAAGGCAGCGGAGATGTATGATTTGGCGGATCGTGATCTTTTGATCACTGGAGCTTTGCTACATGACATCGGAAAGATTAACTCCTATTCTGCTGGTGGATTTTTCGATTACACCGATGAAGGACGACTTTTGGGTCATATAGTCTCTGGAGATGAGCTGATCGACACAAAGATTCGGAAGATCCCTGACTTTCCCGAGGATCTGACTCTTAAGCTTAAGCATCTGATTTTGTCCCATCAGGGGCAACTGGAGCTTGCCTCGCCCGTGGTCCCTCAAACCATCGAGGCAATAATTTTGCATTATGCGGATGAGTTGGATGCCAAGGCAGATGCTTTTTCTCACATAATTAAGACTCAGAAAGTTAAAGGAAAAAGATGGAGCGATTGGGTGCACCTGATCAATAGATTCATCTATTTAGGAGAAGATGAAGAACAAGAGGAGTAAAGCGAGAATTAAAAATCGAAGTGATTGAAGTTTTGACTTTTTAATTGCAATTTTTAATTTTATTTTTTGCATTTTGATTTTGGAGGTATGATGGGCTTTCTTGATTTGATCTCTAATGATATCGGAATAGATTTAGGAACTGCAAATACCTTGGTCTTTGTGAGGGGACAGGGGATTAAGTTAAATGAACCTTCTGTGGTAGCCATTGAGGTAGCTTCGAAAAAGATCTTGGCTGTGGGAGCTGAAGCCAAGGAGATGCTGGGGAGAACGCCAGGGGAAATAATGTCCATAAGACCCCTTAAAGATGGCGTGATAGCTGATTTTGAGATCACCGAGAGACTTTTGTCGAATTTCATTCGGAGGGTGATAAGGCATCGTTACCTGATGAAACCCCGCATCGTCATTTCCGTCCCTTCAGGGATAACCGAAGTGGAAAAAAGGGCAGTGCGAGATTCGGCTGAAAATGCGGGAGCCCGGGAGGTCTTTTTGATCCAAGAACCCATGGCTGCCGCCATCGGGGTGGGATTGCCGGTTCATCTTCCTTCCGGCATTATGGTAATCGACGTGGGAGGAGGAACCTCAGAGATAGCGGTGATAGCCTTGAATGGTATCGTCAACAACATCTCCATTCGCATCGGGGGGGATGAGATGGATGAGGCGATAATGCTTTATCTGAAAAAGAATTACAATCTGCTTATAGGAGAGAGAACCGCAGAAGAGATCAAGATAAAGATCGGCTCTGCCTATCCGCTGGATGAGGAGGAAAGCATGGAGATAAAAGGAAGAGACCTGGTGGCAGGAATCCCCAAGACCATGAAGATAAGCTCGGTGCAGGTCCGAGAAGCTTTGAGCGAGCCAGTGGATGCCATCATCGAGGCAGTAAGGCAGGCTTTGGAAGAGACCCCACCCGAGTTGGCTGCAGATATTCTTGACAAAGGTATAGTCGTCACCGGGGGTGGAGCCCTTCTGAAAGGAATGGACAGAAGGTTGAGAGAGGAGACCAACCTTCCCATAAATGTAGCAGAAGATCCTTTAACCTGCGTGGTCAGAGGGACAGGAAAGGTCTTAGAAGACATGAATCATTTCTCAAAAGTTTTGATGAAGAGCAAAAGGGACTAAAATTGTAACCAAGGGGGTTCAGAAAACCGCACCCGCAGGCTAACACGAAAGCTGAAAAAATAAAAAGAAAAGATTATTCAATCTGGCGAAGATGAATTATCCGCTCCAGAGAAAAAACACGCTCAAACCAGCGAAGGGGACTTACCTCCCCATCCTCCAAGATTTTCTGATGACCATAGAAGGATGAACCCGGGTTTGCAGGATCGCTGTTCTTTTTACAGATAGCAAAACGCCAGCTCTCTTTAACGAGAAGGCTGGCGTTTTTCCTGTGAAGTCGGTTGATATCTGAGTTTAGAAGTTCAGCACCAGGCTAAATCTGTGGGCGTTTTGTAACCTACCCAGATCTGCCCAGGCATAACTGATTCCGAGGTTCCCAAAATCAGGGATCTCGAAATCATAGCCACCGCCAAACGCTACACTTTCTTCATCGACTCTTATTTTGTACCCGGCTCTTAGAGCCAGTCGTTCTTGCCAGCTGTACTCAAATCCCACACTTCCTTGTTGACCACGATCACGGGTATTGTATCCGTCAAGCGTGGCCAAAAGCTTGCTGTCTTCGTTAAATTCAAAATCGTAAGCAACGCCTAACCGGAAGGTCAGAGGGAGTGGATGAGATTCGGTGTTCAGCCTTACTTCAACCGGAGCGGTGGTAGCATCGTTGTCCTGATCAAAGGTAGTCTCCAGTTCGGTTCCGCCGAACTTGGTGTCGGTGCCAAAGTTTCGGGTGGACATGGCTATCCTGAGGGTTCTGAAGCCTGTATAGTAAACCGTGCCAAAGTCGAAAGCCATGGATCCGGAGGAAAGCTCGGAGATTTTCTCTCTTATGTATTTGGCCGTTACTCCAAAGGAAAACCGGCTTGTCAGCTGGTGCGCATTGCTTATTCCCACCACCCAGCTATTCGCACCGAACATCTCTCCGGTTCCATCCGGCTCCTCCAGAGTCGTTCTCTCCATATCATCCATGGTGAGGACCGCTAGGTGGAGTCCAACGTTTCCGAACCCGGGAAATGGTCTTGCGTATGCCAGATAATTGTATTTGATGTCCGCGATCCAGTCGGTATAACTGAAAGCAACGCTGTTTTCATCCAGGTTGGCTATGCCTGCTGGATTATAATAAAGAGCCATGGCTCCCCGGCTAACGGCAGCATTCGCTCCTCCTAAGCTCACCACCCGGGCGTCCACGTCCAGCTTCAGAAACTGCGCGCCCGAGGTTCCCAGATTGTCGAATTCCGTGGCCCAGACCGAACCAGCCAAACACAGGATCGATATCACCACCTTTAGTATAAGGAATTTTTTCATCGTAGTTTACCTCCTCTGCTTTTTTGCCAATTATCGCACCACCGCAAACTTCCCGATCTTCTCCCCATATTCCGAATCCACATGGTAGATGTAGATGCCTGCGGCAATCTTCTGGTTGTTCTTGGTTAGAAGGTCCCAGTTCTCATTCCCATCAAATGTTGCGCTCTCATGCTCGAGAGTTTGGAGGAGATCACCAGAAAGAGTATATATCCTTATTGTACACTTCTCAGGAAGATGGGTAAAGGCGATACGCGAATAATCGCGGCTGGGCTCCCAGGCGTTCCGCACAATGTAAGGGTTGGGTACCACCCTTATTTGTCCTAGATCCACCAGGTTCTCGTCCACGCGCTTCTTGTTGGTCTTGAAGGTGAACTTATCTGAGGCCAAGTTTATGAAGAACGGAGTGATTCTGAACACATCTCCTTCGGTCCAGGTGCGTGCATTGCCCTCCTCATCCGCTCGAGCAACGAACCAGCCGGCATAGAGCACGTCGAACTCTTCCGCATCGTGGTAAATCCTTCTGGTGGTGTAATACTCCAGAGGCGTTTCGCTGTAATCGCTCAAAAGGATGAAAAGATACTCTCGACCATTTGTGCTCAGACTTGGCCCCCAGGTGCTGTCATACTCAGGCTGCCCGTTGTTTTCCACAAAGGCGGCATTTATTTGTCGAGGGGGATCGGCGGTCATATCCCATACAGTGAATGGGACCTCAAAGTAGCCAATGTAGCCATAGCTGGGGTCGCCACCTCGCAGGTAGTCATATGCCTTCTGTCGCTCGGTGGCCGAGAATCTCACCTCGATGGTTACGTACTCGGCCGGCTCAATCGAGCTCCCAAAGAAGATGGATCCCAGATCAAGACCGCCGAAGAAGTAGCCTCCGCCCCAGTTAACACCGGTAATCCATCTATTTCCAGACGGTAGGTATTCCCAGGATGCAATTCCCAATTCGGGACCGGCGACCTTCACCACCATCCCGTTCACCACCGGGTAGTCGTCGTTGCCGCTCTGGTTGCTCATGTTGTCCAGAACGTTTTGACCCGTTTGCAAGTCCTTCAGGTACCATAGAAGCGGCGGATCACCTTCGTGAAAACCTACCTCATAATCGTGGCCAGTCACGCTATCGGGCTGCACCACCAGCACCTCCACCGAACCGTCGCTGGAGCCTGCAGCATGCTCAACATCGTAGGCGGTACCTTCAACCAGTCCTGCAGCGTGGGAGCGGGGAGTAACCGCTATGCCCGTTATTCCGTTCTCCAGACTTCGAGGAGAGGAGAAAGGTTGGAAATCATAGGCGATCACATCATAGTAATATGTGACGCCATTTATCAGCCCACTGTCGATATAAGAGTGTGACACCTCCTGGTTCTCCCCTTCGGCCTCTTCTAAGTGTGCCGTGATCCTGAAAACGACCTCCTCGCTGGGAACGTCTCCGCTGAACTGAATCGCCATTCCGCCGACCAGAAGCCAGCAGCCATCAAAATAGTCATCGTAGGTTCCGTCAGCCACGCGCTCGGCAGTGCTTCGGCTGGTAGGCAGGCTGTCTTCATCGTTCTCGCTAAATATGGGATTTACGTCCCAGGAGAAGACCTCAAACACGTAGGGAGGCTCTCCATGAAAGTACCAGTGCTCCTGTTCATCAGAGGCCGGAATGTCTGTTCCCAGCGTAAGGTTGCTGACGAAGAATGAACCATCTGTCTTCACCTGAACCAGATAATCCTGACCGGTAAAGAGCTCCGTTCCATAAACTGCCAAGAACCAGTTCTCAGTCCAGAATTCATCATAGGTGACGGAGCCCTCAAACCCAGGCCCTGACAGTTGCTCGATATCCACATGACGCGGGGTGACGCTGCTTTTGTCCCAGGAGGCCAAAAGCTCGAAGGTTCCGGGAAGTCCTGATCTGCTCCGGTAAAGCCTGTATCCCTCGAAATCTACCTCTTCATACAGGGGATCATATAGGGCATTCTCCGGATCGCTGGTAAATTTATAATAAGGATCTTGCGAATGCTCTGCCCTATCGTCCCAACTGATGAAAACCTTCCTGTCGTCCGGGACCAGCCAAACGTCAGGATGATCCGGAGGTCGCGGAAGAATGAAACCGATGTCGTAGATGGATTGAGCGATATCCGCAACCTGGGGAAGCTGTTCCTCATCCGGGGCCATCAGAACCGCTACAACCACTCTGACCGTGTCTCCCTCTATGGTCTCGATGCTGGCTATTTTAAGACTATCCCCTTTTGGATCATAGGCCCAAACGGTGTCGACCACAGTGTCACCCACCGCGGCCAAAAGAAATGGTCCGGTGTTCTGGAAGAATCTCTGATCGACGGGAGAGGTTCCGGTCCCAAGGTCGAAGGGGGCATAACGCTGATCTGCAACGTCCGGGTAATTGTGGCCAGCCATGATCAGGAATTTCTCAGCTTCCGTATCCGGATCGCCCGACTGCAGATTCGACGTCTTAAAAGAGGTCAATCCTAAGGGTTCTCCTCTCCTGACATCTTTTACCCATACACCGTCGCTGTTGACGTCTATAGAATCATCGCTAATTTGGTCATCACCGTTCAAGTCCACGTCATAGGTGGCAACGGGGCTTTCCAGGAACTTGTAGGCCAAAAAGCCAGGGATTCTCGCGAACCCTTGCTCGGCACGGTCGTAGTCATAGCAATATCCCAGATTCCGGCTGGCGTCGAAACCCACCAGATCATCATTGGCCGTAGGACCCACATCTGCATCACACATAACGGTCAGGAAGCAGTTTCTTATGGGCGCCTTATCCTGCCTCATGTTGACGATGTCAAAAATGAAGAAGTGGATGGTCTTGTTATTCTCGTAGTTCCAGGAGTGGGTGCGTTGAATGACTTTAATTCCCAAGCCGTATTTGGCGATGTCCACCCCGTCTCCGGCATTGGAAGCATCGCCGATGTCCCATCTCTCGATATCCTGATCATCGTACTCGGTATAGCTGTCTTGAATGCCAACGATAAGGGGGCTTCCGTCCTCATTCCGCAAGGGCCAGTAATCCGGATCGTCATAATCTTCCGGGTGACCGCTGATAAATATGTCAGTCAAGCCGGAAAACTCCTCTGCTCCCCCGCTGGGCTCATATCCGATGACCACTGTGGGGTAGGTTCCGCCGGGTGCAAGGGTGTCGATTACGGTCAGATAAAGAAGACTATCTCTTCTTATGCTGGACCTTGGATTTCCGAAAGCCAACGTTTGCAGGCTGGGCCTGTTCACGGTTCCGCCGACCCACAGACCTGCTCCGAAAATGTAGAACTCATTGCTCCCTTTGGGCCACTCCCCTCCCGCAGCTCCCAGCTCAACAAATTGCCCGAAAATGGAGTAGTTGGTCATGGGAACTCTGAAATCGTTGACGTCCAACCCGTGCCTTATGTACCTGGTCCCAAAATGATCGGACTGAGCCGTCTTTGCCAAAGGTGGGGAAGCCTGGTGAGTAGCCGTTCGAGCCCGGCCTTGCATCGGCAGCAGAAGGAGAAGAAGCAGGCACAGGAAGGCGAACCCACCTAAGAATACACGTTTCTTTTTGAACTTCTCCATATCAAATCTCCTTTTTTAAATTCATTCTTTGAATGAATTCCTGTTTCACATTGAATTGACCCTTAGAAGGCAACGTAGAATCCGACTTTGATCTGCCTGGGAGGTCCGTAGTTCATGGGATCATTAGCAAATATCTTGTACGCGTTTCGGTAAGCCACCAACTGTTCCTCTTCGCTGATCACGCCGTCCTCATCGGCGTCCTTCACCTTTATCCACTCCCAGTATTCGTGCCTGTCATCCTCTCCTGGGTCTGGCACAGACTCCCACACAAGGCCATCGTCGTCAGGACGGCCGGAGGCAGGATAGACGTTTAGAACGTTGATCTTATCAAACAGGTTGAACACCTGAACGAAGACGTTGACTTCCCTTCCGGCGATCTCAAAACTCTTGTCCACTGTCAGATCAGTGTTATAGGTCCAGGGCTTGCGGTACTGATTCTGAGTCCCCACCCGGTTACCCCGATAGTCTCTCTTGGTGTAAGGAAGGCCACTGCTGGCCTCCGAGATCACATTTATTCCAAAACTTCGCAGCGCGGCCAGTTTGAAATCCCCGGGGAATCTAAAGTCTGCCTGCAAGACGACGCTGTGCCTTCGGTCAAAATCCAGAGGATTGACGCTCTGGGGGAAGGTCCGAGTTAAGCCGGTTACCGGATCAGTGGGATCACGGGAGTGCATTTCATACTGGTCGACGTAATCAGAGTTGGTGCCTTCAGCGAACTGCAATACATAACTTAAGTCAAAAGCAACGTATTGTCTTGGTCGCTGGGATAGGGTCGCCTCCATGCCTTTTATATTTGCATAGTCCAAGTTCTTAAAGACATCGTACGGTTGGGGCACGATGAAAATCCTTTCGGCCTGGGTCATGTTGTAGACGTCCTTGTAATAGGCGGTGATGTTGAATTTCATATCGCGGGTTATGGCGCGAGTGAGGCCCAACTCATACTGCACATTTCTGCTCGGCTTCAAGTCGGGGTTTCCCACCTGTTGATTTGCCCTCTGAAGGTTGGGATTCAGAGTGGTATACAGCTCTAAGAAGCGAGGCTGCTGAGTGAAATGACCGTAGTTGAAGAAGATGGTCATCTTGTCGGAGATGGGATGGGAGATGCCCAACCTGGGACTGAAGGTGAAATTATCGTCTACCTCCTGGTTTCTTTCCTCGGGGTGCAAATCCGGCCGGGCGGGAACATCGGTCTCACTGGGCCAAGCTTTTGCATCCTTGCTCAGATAATCCAGTCTGCCTCCAACATTCACCACCAAACCCTGGAATTCGATCTTGTCCTGAATATAAAATGCCGCACCCAGAGGCTTAAATTCATAGATATCTATGAAAGGTTGAGCATGCCAGGGAAGGCTGTTGTAGTGCCTGGTGATCTTATAGGAGTTAATCTCAAATCCAGACTTGACCTGATTGTGGAAATCCACCTGACTGGTGATATCGAACTTCGCAGTATAGATGTCGTTTTCTCTGATTTGGAAGTTCCTGGTATCGTAGTGAGACCAGAACAGATTGTCCACAGCCAGAGGATAGTTCTGTTTCTGCTCGCGCTCCCGGTATCTTCTCCACTCGTTGGGATCGGGCGTGGCCTCGGCAAATTTGTAATCCTTCCACCACTCGCCATCCCAGATCTCGTCCTCGTGCTCCTTTACAAAGGCAACTGAATCCTCGGCGGTGTCTGTATAGTCGCCAGCAGCGCGTTCCAGGAAGCTCCTATCCAAGCGTCTGCCTATCTCGAAATTGTTGCGGAAATAACCGAGCCTGACCTCATAAAAGGTGCTTTTGGAGACAGAATGAGTCCAGGCCAGATAGAACTGCCTGGCCTTCTCCAGGGCGGCGTCAAAGCTGTCCAGATTGAAAAGCCAAGAATGATTATACCTCTCGTATTGTCTCCGGTTGAAGAAACCACCTGTCCGTAGGGTGATGGCCGGCGTCAGCTTGAAAGTCAGCTTACCGTGATTTCGGTAGGTCTGCTGCTGGTGGTGAGGGAGCTTGTGAAGCCGGGGCATCCAATCGTCAGTCAGATAAAGATTGCCGCTAAAATAATAGGTGACCTTCCCCTGTGTGCCAGGCACCGGACCGCCTAAGGTCAAGAAATGCTCATTGGTTCCCAGATCGTAGTCGTCTCCCAGGATTGCGTCAGTGGAATACTGATATCTTCCGGAGAACCTGGACCCTCCCTCCTGCGTAACGTAATTGATCATACCGGACATGGCGTTACCGTATTCTGCATTAAATCCGCTTGTGATCAGCTGGACCTCGGAGATGGTAAAATGATTCAAGTTGGTGGCTTGGCCAGATAGGACGGGATCAGTAATGGACAGCCCATCCACCATGTACACAACCTCCTGGGGCCGTCCCCCTCTCAGAGTTATCCCCGGGTTGGCGGTGTCGGTTACTCGGTCGCCTTCGTTTCCAATCACTGTCCCCTGTGTTCCCTGATTGATGGGTCCACCTATGGGGTCAAAAACCACTCCTG
>LJVD01000123.1 GCA_001304225.1 candidate division Zixibacteria bacterium SM1_73 | reverse complement strand
TTTGGCTCAATACGAATCGTGGAAACGAAGTTTAAATTTCGATCGAATCTTTGCACCCTTCTGTTTTGTGTATCCACCACATAAATGTTCAGACCATGGTCGGTAGTGATGTAAGTGGGACGATTAAACTGTCCCTCCTCCCATCCAAACCCTCCTGTCTCTTTGATAAATTTCCCTTCCCCATCACATTTTACCACCCTATCGTTGCCCGTGTCTGCTATGAAAAGATTTCCTTCAGGACCTGTGGCAATTCCGGTGGGATGAGAAAGAAAGGAAGAGCCGAGCTTGGTATCACCGATAGTCCCTATAGGTTTCAAGGCCTTGGGTGAATCTTTAGGAGTAACGCTTTTGGAGCTGGGGAATCTTTCAAAACGAGCGGTGGCACAGCCAGAGAAGATAAATAGGATAATAAATAGGAATCTATATCTCTTCAATTTTATCTTGCTAAAACCGGATTGCAATCCACTAAATGTCTTAGTGCTATATCAGCCCCTCATTTCCAAAACGTCTTAATATATCTTAAACATCTCCTCGAAGGTAGGATGCAATACTTATTCTTACTACTGCTATTTCGATTCTTAACTTTCTGGATCACCACGTTCTTGTAACGTAAACCATCATTTTTCGATCGAAAGGATTTAGCTTAAAGTCAAATCTGACTTTGGATATCTCCAGGCTTTTTTTGCGATTATAACTTCTCACCGCTTTCATGGCGTCGACAACAGAAACTATACGATTGACCAAAGAAAGCCCCATCATATATAAAGCTTTTCGGTAAGCGGATTTACTGCGATTCTTCAGATCTCTATAATAGGATTTGGAGTAAGGGCTGTCCCATTCCCAGTTCCAGAAGTCGTTCTCCGGATAAGGAGCCACATCGTCCCTATGGTATAAGCGTGCAAACTGATTATACTCATCCCGATTATCATAAAATGCTAAATCATCAAAGAAGTCATCTGGCTTCCCTGCTAAATTCACTCCCGCACGCGAAGCTGCATAATTTCTATAATCCCTTTTCAGCCAGCTCCCATAGGTGCGAAAGCCGAAAAATCCCGCCCAAAAAGAAGCCTCCACCGAAAGAAAGATCTTTCCTCTGGTCTGCGATCCAGCGTATATCTCCCCAGCTCCCGGTAACAAAAAGGAAAGAAAAGCCGCCTTGGTCACCGATTTAAGCCCCTCTTTCCTCTCTTCAAATTCTCCCGGCATCTCGAAAAAGTCCTTTTGATCCTGAGACTGATAATAAGGGGAGTTAGATAATAATGGTTGAGTCAAAAGACTTCTTGTGATTTCAGTATCTTGACCAAAACAAAGATTTGTGAACATCAACCAGATAATTGCAGTAAACAAGATTTTTCTCATCAAAAGATTACCTCTCTTAAACTATCCTGCGAAGTGGATGATACACCCTTGAGTACGCGACACGAGTGTCGCTACTCCAAAAAAGCATCCGTTTGATCCGCTTAATTCTTTGACCTTTCCTAAAACTTCATGCTCATGGTAAACTTTGGGACGATCTCATCATCCCTTTCCGTCAACCTCATCTTGAAATAAAGCTGGCTGAACCTCTCTCCCTTCTTATTATATTTCTTGACCGCTATGGCCGCATCAAAGGCGGATAGGATATGGTTTGCCAGAGAAAACATGGCTGAATATTTAGCCTTGTTCAGCCAGTCATTAGAGTCACGTCTTAAGTCCAAATACATATTCCTGCCTATTTCCTCCATACTCTCCTCTGGAAAATCATCCCAGCCGAACTTAAATTGATCGTACTTCCCGATCATCTCGTAATACTGATCTGTCTTTTTATCCGGCAAATGGTGGGAAAAATAGGTCTTCTTTCCTTGCGCATCCTTGTAAGGGAAAGTGTCAGAGACGATGGCGTAATCGATTTCCCGATTATACACACTGTCCCACAGCCAGTATTTATACTCGTCCTCGGACCAGTGATCGTTGGCAAAGTCTTGGTATTCATTCTCTTTATCCTTCCCTTTGCCGTGATAGTTGAAATAGAGTGCCCACAGGGTAACATCCAATCCGAAAAAGAGAGCTGCCTTTATTTTAGAGCCGGCATAGAATTCACCGGTACCAGGTATGATCAAAGAGTAAAGAAACGCCCTTTTCACCGATTTGCCCTTAAAACCATAAACGTCCGTAGTTATCCTTTCTTCCACAGACTCCTCTTCGGAAACAAAGTAAGAATTGGTGAGACGGGAAAACCTCTGATAATACTCGAGATCGTTTTTCGCAAGTTGATCTCCAAACGATAAAATCTTTTCGTTCTTCGAAACCAAAGTCTTCCCTTGGCTCAATGAAAAGGAAACGAAAATTGACAATAACAGAAATGCAATGATTTGAATGTTTCTTCCTCTCATGGTTACCTCCTTTGAATGTACGGGAGCAGCAGGGCTTGCCGTAGTCAAACGGAGATCCCGCTTTTGCGCGGTTCTGCATTAATCTGACACCAGACAAGTCTCGCTACCCCAGATTTTCATCCGTTTTAATCCGTTCAATCCGTTGACCTACTTGACAATCGCCATTTTGAAAAATACCACGTCATTTTCACTTTTGGATTTTGCTTCCACTCTACATAAGTACACTCCGCTGGCAAATTTGGAGCAATCCAGGACCCGCTCATTATTCGTCCGCCCCTCACCCGGTCCGGAAAACTCATCCACCAGCATTCCCGACAGATCATATATTCTTATATTAACCTGTGCCTCCTCTCTTAAGAAGTAGCGAATTCTTGTCTGACCTTCTGCAGGATTGGGGTAATTGTACGCGGAATTCTCAGGCAAAAGCTCTCCAGCCACCGGAGGCATGGGCGGCAGGCTCTCTTTGGGGAAATGATTGCTATGCCCAGCATCATATCCGAACTGGGTCCAGGGGTTGGTCTCAGGATTATATTCGCCGGGCAAATCCCAGGCGTAGATAAAACCATCATCGCTTGCCACCAGAAGCTCAGCATGACTGTCTTTATCCAGATTCACCAAAATTGAAGACGAATTTATGCCACCGCCACATGAGAGAGGAAAACCCTCCACCATTTTCCCATACTTGTTGTAAGCCAAAATCTGTTTATTTCTTGTGCCAACAATTATATCCGGATAACCATCTCCATCCACATCTCCTAAAATTGGAGAAGAGTCTATCAGATCAGTTGTGTCACCTGGATGACTTGCCGTGATAGGGAAATTGCTCACCGGAGTGCCATTGAAATTATAAGCCAATATTTCATCTTGATAAGCCACTACTATCTCCAAATAACCATCCTTATCTAAATCGCCTAAAGTTGGATTGGCTCTATTCATATTCATATTCGTCTCAACAGGAAAACCAGGCAAAGGATTTAAAAAACTGTCCCACACATAGAGTTTGCTGTCACCACCAAGCACTTCACCACCAACCACTACCACTTCTAAGTTCCCATCTCTATTTATGTCCCCACTTACAGGTGAAGAATTGTTGATTGAAGGAATCTCCACCTTTGCAGATGGTTCAAGCGGTGGAGTATGAGGATTGATAAAACTTTCTCTTGTGATATGTGCTTTATTCTTATCTTCGGTAAGTAAAAAGAAAGTGCCCATGGTGTCGCCCATAGCCAATCCTGCTATCTTTCCGAGATATGATATTGCAGCTACTTTAATACTATCTTGGTCGAAGACCATTATAAATCCATTTTCTCCTCCTACGAATATTTCCAGATCTGAGTAGTTCTCATCAAAATTGGCTATCACTGGGAAGACGGAGATTCTATCTCCCAGTTCACGTGGAAAACCTTTCGCCAAATCCGCTCTTCCATCTTCATTCAAATCATAAAGATGCCAGGCATAGACCCTGCCGTCCACCGTAGCCGCAACCACCTCCAAAGTATCGTCTCCGTTCAGATCACCCAAAGATGGTGGTCCGAAGAAAGTGGAATCGTCTTCAGCGAATATGGCTAAAGGCAAATAAGTGGTGTCTCCATTTAGCTCAAACATCTGCACCACATCGGAATTATCAATCAATTTTGTACCGGCAGGGCTCCAGGCATATATGAAGTTTCCCGAAGAAGCAAAGATTTCGATATTTTCGTCATTGTTCACATCAGCATAAACCAGAGAACTTATGTTGGCTTCGGGAACAACCTTCTGCGGAAAACCGCCCTGATGCCAGCCGTGTGAAATATCCAGACTCATCAACGTATCCGAATAACCGATATCGGTGACCCAGATATGGGTATTGGATCTGTTTCGACTTTTGCTGGAAGGAAAAGTATAAGGGGTTAAGGCAGTGTTGTTCGGCTTGTAAAATAAGTCTTCTCTTCGCCCAAAGCCGGTATAATAATCACCGCCAAAATCGATTATTCCATCCGCCTCCACGATGGTGAGGAAGCGTCTCTCTTTGTCCAATTGGAGATCGTTGTCCCAAAAATTATTGAATCCATCACCATCGTAGTCTAAATAAGCTACTCCTTCATCCACGTGCCAGATCAAAATCCCAGAGCCGGGCAGAAGCCAATCATACTCCCGGTTATAGTTTTTGTCCTCATCGATCGGACCCAAAATCACGTTGGTGGCACTATCCGCCCTGAGTCCACTCATACGATCTTTGTCTATGTCCACCTGTCGGTTCTCAATCAGAAAATATTCATCTGAATTTATGCGGATTTTGATCAGCTGTAGATCGTCTGTAAGCATCTCCGAGGCAAAAAGCCTGATATTTTCTTGCTCTCTGATTTCTTCTGGTTGGATGAATCCCAGATAAGCCTTGCTCCATCCATCTGGATATCCAGGCAACACTCCGGAGACATAAATTCCATAGCCCACATCCACTCCCACATTCGCAAAATTATTGTCCATCAGGGAAAAGTCGCCCACCTGAGTCATGAAATTTGCGGTGTTGTAGAGATCGACCAAGCCCAACTGATGCCCGAATTCATGGGCAAAGACGGCATTTAAGGCGATGACCCGGTTGTCCTGGGATTGGGTCTCGGGCACAAACAGCCCCTCAGTTATAATGCCCCCTTCTACATATACCGTATCTCCCAATACAATAAAACCTGTGAAAAGGTCGGCCGGAGTTGGAGCCACCAGCTCTCCCAGATCGCCTTGCTGATCTGCACCAGCGTGGAAGATCACAAAACTATCATATTTTTTGTTCTCGAAATCTATCCTGTAAATTGAGGGATCGCCATCCCGTGAAAATGAATCCGCTAGATTGAAAGAATCATGAAAAAACTGACGCAACATCTCAACTTTGCCGGAAAGGGAAGAATCTGGGGCACCGTAGTGAGCCATGGGATGAGGGAGACTGTAAGCTAAAGTTCCACTTTTGGGATAAATCTCTCCCTCAATGACTAATTTCCCTTTTGAGACCGTCCACCAGTAATTATGCAAAGCCTCTATGTGCTTTTTGAAATAGAGGGTGTCATGGGGCGAAGGATCGATCAAATGACCTTCTTCCTGTTCAAACTCTTCCTGAGTTCGCATATCGAAAAGTCCATTCCCCGTGGTCCGGCGATCATCCGGATCCTCCTTTTGAAATTCCACCCTTATTCCCAAAATCTTCAAAGTCTCTGGATACGAAATATGAGGCTTTGCTAAAATTGGAAGAGAGAAAGCATGCTTTCTTTCAAGATTGAGCAGGTTTTTTTGAGATACATCACTTTTGAATTCTTTTTGCTCAAAATCCCCAAAAGATTTCTTTGACGAAAT
>LJVD01000122.1 GCA_001304225.1 candidate division Zixibacteria bacterium SM1_73 | reverse complement strand
CTTAGCCTGGTTTAGCTCCAGAGGACCCAGCTATGATGGAAGAACAAAACCTGAGATTTGCGCCAGAGGAGTTTCCACTCGCTGCGCTGATCCATACAACTTAGCCGGCTACACCTATGCGAGTGGTACTTCCCTTTCCACTCCCCTTATCGGTGGATGTGCCGCCTTGATCCTTTCTGCTCATCCTGAGTGGGGCCCCATGCAGGTAAGGGAGGCCATGATGATGACCGCCAGCCAGGCTTCTTCTCCAGATAACGATTATGGCTGGGGAATACCTGATATTTGGGCTGCTATACAATATAGTTTCTATCTTACTGGGGACGTGACCAATAACGGAGTAATTAATGTAGCCGACATAGTTTATCTGATTGATTACCTCTTCAAAGGTGGACCTTCGCCCAATCCCCTTTACTTAGGGGATGTGGATTGTAATGAGAATATTGAAAGCGGGGATGTGGTCTATTTAATAAATTATCTGTTTAGAGGAGGTCCGGAACCCTGCACCCATTAAGGCAGTTTAGAGTTTAAAGCTTAGAGTTTTTTAATTCCACTTCTCCCGGGTGCTTTAGCATTGGACACGGGATCCACGGGAAAATTGCGAAGCAACCGTCCTAAGCTAAATGGCAACGGCATTCCCTCAGGTTGTTACCCAAGTCATTTTTCTTTTGTCATTCTAAGCCCGACAGTTGGTCCTGTCTTCGACCCAGATGGTTCGCTTCGCCCACCTTAGGCGAGGCTTCGCTCAGCATGACAATTGTGTCTGTGGTGCCTTGACAATTGTCTGAGAAACAGTCTCCCTGACACCAACACAGCAAGAAGACTGAACTTTCTGAACTTCATTTTTTATCATGTTTTCTAGCCGTCTGCTGTAAAACCTGTTCGTCCCAGATGATGGCAAAGGCTCCATTGCCTGTCCTTGTTTTTGTGAATCCCATGGCAGATAGGATCCTGCCGATCCGATGATAAGTAAGCTGCTCTTGTTTGGATCTCCCCTGATTAAAAGTGTCAGTGATAGTTTCCACTGGAAGGACGCCATTTTTCACCTGATTTTTTAGCCCCTGTTGTGGTCTTCAGTATTTGAGCCTCTACTCTATTGCCTGCCAGTCCCCGGGACACTCTGAAGTGCTCTTTTCTTTCCAATTCGGATCTTCTTATCTCTTCTGTTTCCTGTCAAAAAGTCTTCTCGACCTGGGAGGTCTTAGAAAATTTTTGTTTAAGCAGGACAGCTTTTGAGGCATCCTGGATTTTCGGCTCAAAGGAGTTCTTTTCTAATTTTTTAATAACCTTCTTGATCATTGTTTCTAAAAACTTGAGGCCTGTCTCTGGAAGTCCTTCTTTTTTGTCCTCTGTTCCAAGAGGATGGCTCATATTAGAATTTTTTTTCGCCGAAGCAGAATGTTACGAGTTTTTATTGCCAGCACTCCGCCTTAGGCGGAGATGCATGACCTACGATCGTTTCTGGTAATAGCAGGGTCATCCACAAGAGCAACAGATTATCTCTCCTTTATATATATGCGGTATCTTCTTCACCATTAGGATTGTAGTGATTTTGCCTGCTTTGGCGGAGACAGGAATGGATGTGTCGGCTTTGGAAAGTCGACCTACCTTCTCATGTAAAAGTGAAGCTATCTTCCTCGCCGTTGAAGTCGTGACGATTTTGCTATATCAGGTAGGAGTTAGGGAAGCCCGAGCTGGTGTCCGCTGGAAGATAACATCTTCGATAATACAAAGAGTCGAGCAAGCTCGACCACTACAGCTCAAGGAAAATTAAGCATCAATGCCGTATCTTTTGATCTTCTCAAACAAAGTGGTATAATCTATCTTTAAAGCCTGGGCGGCTTTTCTTTTGTTTCCTCGAACTTGATTTAGCACGCGAACTATCAAAGCTCTCTCCGCCTCGGCCTGAGCATACTGTCCCACCTCTTTTAACCCTGCTCCTTCTCTCAGTCTGATTTCGTTGGGGCTTGGAATTCTTATGGCTAAATGTTCTGGAAGTATCCTTTTGCCTTCACAAAGGATGATCGCCCTTTCTATTGTGTTCTCCAACTCTCTCACGTTCCCGGGCCAATGGTATTTATCCAATAAAGCTAAAGCTTCTTTGGAGAGGGTCTTTTTGGACTTTTTCATCTCTGCACAATATTTCTTCACAAAATATTCAGCTAAATCGGGGATGTCCTCTCTTCTCTCCCTCAAAGGTGGAATGGTAATGGGGAAAACGGATAACCTGTAATAAAGATCTTCCCTGAACTGCTTTTTCTCGATAGCCTTTTTCAGATCGGTATTAGAGGCGGCGATCAACCTGACATTTACGGAAAGGGTTTTTGTCCCCCCTAATCTCTCAAAGGTGCGGTCCTGAAGCACTCTTAAAAGCTTAGCCTGGAGAGCAATATCCAGATCACCGACTTCATCCAAAAAGACGGTCCCTCCTTCTGCGATCTCAAACTTGCCCATCTTCCGGGCGACTGCACCGGTGTATGCTCCTCTTTCCGAGCCAAAAAGTTCGTTTTCCAAAAGCTCTCTGGGAATGGCGGCACAATTTATGGCAACATAGGGAGCTTTCTTTCTAAGACTTAGGCTATGAATGGCACGACCAAAAAGTTCTTTTCCCGTGCCGGACTCTCCCAAAAGCAATACCGTGGTATCAGAAGGAGCCACTTTCTGGATGAGACGGGAAACCTCTTTCATCTTCTCACATTTTCCGATAATCTCAGCATAACCCAGATGGTGGGTTAACTCCTCCCTCAAGAGGATATTCTCTGCCAGCAGTCTTCTATTCTCCAAGGCTCTTTTGATTAACACGCTCAGATGATCTGTGTCGAATGGCTTGGTCAAGAAATCGAATGCCCCTTGTTTCATGGCTTCGACCGCCGACTCTATGGTCCCATAGGCGGTCATCATTATGACCGACATCTCCGGGTCTTGCTCCTTTAGAGATGACAAAACCTCCAGTCCATCCATCTTGGGAAGCTTCAGATCAGCCAGAACTAGATCATATCTTTTCTCTTTCGCTTTCTCCAACCCCACTTCGCCATCCCTTGCCGTCTCCACCTCGTAGCCCTCTGATTCCAGAGTCTTAGAAAGCATTTCTCTCATGGTATCTTTATCGTCTATCACTAAGATTGAAGACATAGCCCCCTCCTTTCCGCCATAGGCGGATCCGCCTTCGGCGGACAGGATGAATCCTTGCAGTCTAAATGTGCCTAAACCAAAAATAATCTGTATTCCTTATCGGAAAGATTTTTGGGAGTTGCAAATTTTTTTGATTAGGGAGGAGAAATTGTATGAAAAATGGTCATCCCGCCTTTGATGAAGATTGTAGGGAGGGGGCTTGCTTCGCACCGAGCGCTCAGCACGAGGTGTCCCTGTCCAGAAAAGGACAACCATCCCGCCAACGGCGGGATCCCTACGGCTGACAAGAACGGCAGGGACTATAACAGGAATCCAAAGCTTCTTCTCTGGTCTGGAACACGATTTTGCTTCCCTCTGCCATTTGTAAAGCGTATTTGCAATTAGGACGATGAAATCTAAAGCTCCGTTTATTCCCCAAATAGTACTCTTCCTCTTCAGACACCGGAATTGACCATATGCCTATTTTTGCCTTTCTGGCTTGGTTTTGCAAGGAGCAAAAATAATCTCTATGTTCTAAATTGGGACGATGACTATAGACCGAAGCCAAACCTTGCTTAATCAATTCTGCATTGACAAAAAGAGTCTCTCCACCTTTGGTGGGATCCGGCAGAATCTTTACGTAAGCTAAAAGACGCAGATACTCATCTCGTTTTTGTTCGTCATATTCTAAGCTGACCTTTTTCCCCTCTACCATTTTGCGATTTGCTTCTTTTGCTTCCTCAAAATAAGGCTGTGCTTCTTCTGGAGTATCTACACCAATATATCTGACCTCTTCATCGTTCCCTAAAATTATTGTGTCGCCATCCTTAACATTTTTTACTTTCCATCCCTCATCCCGGGAATAGAAGAGAAAAAGTAATAAGCCGACGACTAAGATAAAAAGCAGGTAGAATATCCACTTCGATTTTAAGAATTTTCTTTTCATTTCAAGATTTTCTCTAAAACAATGGTTAATGTCCCCCTCACCCCCGCCTATGGCGGGATTTTCAACCTAACCCTCTCCCCCAAAAGGAGAGGGAATTGACAAGACTATTTTCGTCGGGTTCAAGACCCGACGCTACAGCTACAGCCAAGCCATGAGGGCTCGGTTACGCAGTTGTCATGCTAAGCAAAGCCTCGTCTGAGACGGGCGAAGCGAAGCATCCCCGCCTTTGGCGGGATTTTCAACTCGTTTTTAGATTCTTCGCCCTTCGGGCTGAGAATGACACTCTCGGTGCCAAGCCGTGAAGGCTTGGCTACGCGTTCTTGATCTGCTTTCATCTATTGGTAAACATTTTTTGCGATCACTGCAATTGGAGTTCGCTTGTACCGTCTTCATTTTCCGTAACATAGATCAAGTTCTCCACTGAATCTTTGATATCGTCTATGTGGGTGATAAGAAAAATCTGTCGGAATCTGTTTTTCAGCTTGGCCAAGGCGTTGAGAATATTCTCTTTTCTTAAAGCATCCTGACTGCCAAAAATCTCATCTAAGATTACAAAGGAGAAATCTACACCGCTGGATTCGGAGATTAAAAGGGAAATGGCGATCCTCAGGCATAGGTTAGCTAAATCGGTTTCGCCGCCCGAGAAACGTTCGATGGAGAATTTTTCTCCCTGATCGTAGATATAGATTTCATAATTTTCATCCAGCTCCAAATCCTCATACCTGTTTTCGCACAATTCCAAAAATAGATCTTTGGCGTATCGGGAAAGGGTGGGTCTTATCCGTCCGATCAGAGATACTCTAAAGTCCGAAAATAACAAATCCAACTTTTCTAAGTATAACTTCTCCTCCTCTGATTTCTTGATCTCCTTCTCTATCTTCTCTGCTTTTTTGATCTCATCTTTTATTTGCTCAATCTCCTTTTTGATCATTTCCATCTTGTAATTTGAATCTTTTAAGAGCAGTTCAGCTTCATGCACCTCTCTTCTTCGATCCTCTAAGTTCTTTTCGACTCTTTTATATTCACCCTCTGAAAATTCTAAATCCTTGATCTGGGCCTCGAGTTTTTGCTCCTCTTGGGTCAAAAGCTTTATTTTGTTTTGTGATTCAGCCATGGTCTTTTCGATGAGTGGAATTCTTTTGATTTCGGAAGCAAGCTGGTTTGCCCTTTCTTTGAGATCTTCTAATTCTTGAAATTGGTTTTTCAGATCTTCATGAATCTTTGGATGATAATCGATTTTGCCCAAATTCTTCAAAACCTCATTTAGGGAAGAAAGATTTTTCTTCTTTTCCTTCAAACTGTTTTCCAAATTCTTCCTCTCCCCTTCTAAGCCCAAAAGATTTTCCAATGATTTTTGCAGTCCTTCTTTTTCTTCCTCTAATTTCGTTCTGGTTTGTTTCAGTTCCTTTCCCTCGTGTTTTACTTTATTCTTTTCCTTCTCAAAAACCTGTAGCTTAGCATCTAACTGATCCCCTTCTTCCAAAAGGGTCCAAGCTCTTCAATATTCGCCATCTGTGACTGCAGCCTGGCTTTCTCATCTTTTGCCGACTTCAAAGAAGCTTCAAGCTTCATGTATACCGTCCGGGCTTGTTCCAGCTTTTTCTCGGAAGAAGTCAATTTCTCTTTTAACTGTGATAAGCTGCTCTCAATCTGTTTTTTGTTGACCAGCTCTTTCTCTAAAGAAGCTATTCTTTTTTGGTCAACATCATAGGAATTTTCTAAATCCTTTACCTGATTTGAAGTAATCTTTTTGTGTTCAGCCTTTATCTTGAGTTGGTCATATAAAGAGACCTTCTTTTTCATCTTGTCATAGGAGGCAAGGTGTGGATCAAGCTTTT
>LJVD01000023.1 GCA_001304225.1 candidate division Zixibacteria bacterium SM1_73 | reverse complement strand
GCTTAATCCGGAGCAATACTCGGTCACAAGAGAAAAAGGAACAGAAGAACCGTTTACGGGGAAATACTACAGTCTGAAAAAAGACGGTATCTACCAGTGTGTTTGCTGTGGCACCGATTTGTTTAGTTCAGATAAAAAGTTTGACTCGGGAACAGGCTGGCCCAGTTTCTGGAATCCGGTTTCAGAGTTGAACATAAAAACTCAAATCGACAAGAGTGCATTGATACAAAGGATTGAAGTACTTTGCGCAAGGTGCCAAGCTCACCTGGGTCACGTCTTCGATGATGGTCCGCCACCCACACATAAACGCTATTGCATCAATTCCGCTGCCCTGAAATTTGTTAAAAAAGAGAAATAACTCTTTCCCTCCTCTAAAGGAGTATGAATAGCCTGAGCATCTTCTACTGGAAAGTTCTAGAAGCCTCAAGGGAGTAGTGATATTTTATTATACAGTAGAGGAAATTAAACTTAGAGATTTTCCGTGGGACAAGGTGGCTTGGGCCGTGGATGAGAATGGAAGTCCTTACATCCCCAGGCATGTAACACCTGAGGCTTCAGTGTTGATTCTTTGGAAAGATGATAAAAGAGTAGCTTATCTTGTATATGATGTAAGCTATAAGGTAGGGCAAGTAGAGATACATTATGTCCACACCCCCTATCAGAGAAAGGGATATGCTACTAAGTTGATGAATGAGATTAGTCGAAGGCATAATAGTCAATACGAGATACATGCATACTCAACATCAGACATTGCAGAACACTTATTGACGAAATGTGGTTTTGAAAGGGCAGACCCCGGTCAAACAAAATGGGTGCGCAGACCAGCCAGAGAGGGAGTTTAAATCACAGTCCTTTCACAGTCTCTTTGTGTATGGTAATTATGATATCTTGATGCTGCCTAACTTTAATGGATCCTTATGCCAAATATCCTTCTGTTCATTCCTAATCATTCTGTTATTTCCAAGGTTTGTGCTGGTCACGGCAAGAAAGTGCTTTAACAATTTTTCCAGAAGGTTTTGGGTTTTTGCATAGAGGCTGGTTTAATTGCTGGGGAGAAGGTGTTTGTGGATTTTGGGGAAAACGCTATCACAAAGAAATATGAAGATGAAAAAAGGTTGGAATCGCCTATATGACGACCTTGCTTGGCTCTGGCCAATCTGGGAGGATGTGGAGGAATATCGTTCAGAGAGCGAGCTTTTTGCTAAGCTCATAAATAAATATGCCAAAATCAAAGTTCGCACCCTGTTGGACATGGGATGCGGCGGTGGCAAAAACGTATTTCATTTGAAGAGGCACTTCGCTGTGATGGGAATTGACAGAAGCAGAGCCATGCTTTCCAATGCAAAAAAGCAAAACCCGGATTGTGATTTTCATCTTGGAGATATGCGAAAGTTCGATTTGAAACGCCAGTTCGATTCGGTCTTCATCAATGATGCTATAACCTACATGACAACCAAAAAGGACCTGCTTATGGTATTCAACACAGCACATAAGCATCTCAGACCTGGCGGCGTAATGATCACCTATCCTGACGAATGCAAAGAGAAATTTGAGCAGAACGAGACCAACATTTGGACTTCCGAAGCTGATGATATGAACATAACGTTCATTGAAAATCAATACGATCCAAATCCCAAGGATGATACTTTCGAGACGACGTTCATCTATTTGATTCGCAAGAACGGCAAGCTGAGAATTGAACACGATTTCCATCTCTGTGGCCTTTTCACCATGAACACTTGGAAAAAATCACTGAAACAAGCGGGTTTTGAAGTTCACCAAGAGGAAGGTGACGAGGACACGGGAGGGCTTCCGGTATTTGCATGCACTAGACCGATACCGAACAGATGATCTGAGGATTGGATGTGTCCAAGGTGATAGGTGTCATAAGGTTTGAAATGTGTGGTTGAGAGCGAAAAGTTGAGAAATGGAGTGCGGAAAAACCCAGCACCTAACTTAAGTTAGATGCTGGTCGTTCTTCCAACATGCACGAAAAGACTCGCTCTGAAGGAGAAGAGGGCAGGGATAAGATAAAAGGTACAAAAATCTGCCACTGAGGATAGTTCAGCCAACCCCTCCCTATTAGTGAATCTACACACAGCCCCGGAAAATGTCCCCCTTCAATAATCTCCAGCGTCACATATCTGTAAGCCAAGTGCGGTGCGATCTCGCAGTCCGTTTTGAAAACATATTCTCATCGCTTTTTTCTTTCAAAACTGTATGACTTGTATTTGATATGTACAAAAGTAGCCTCCATTACCACTTCCGTTTTTAAAGGAAATTGTGTAAAATAATCCCGGACCTCTTCACGATAACGGTGATCCACACGACTACGTTCAACTAAATTACCTCTCTGGTCTATCACCGCTACCGATGAGTAGTTCTTATGAATGTCCATACCAGCCTAATACATGGCTAACTCCTTTCGGTTTTTGGTTCAAAGTCATATATGATAATATGATTCTAAACCAGGATGTGGCCTTTCATAAAATCATTTTAGTTGGACGCGCAGAGCTTTCCTTTTAAGCTCTGGACACGCGTTTTTTTTGTTTCATTTCGCCAAAAATTTCATATATTGTTTACCAACGCTGGCAATCTGTGTCATGGGCCCCGGCGTCTTGGTTTAGACAGATTTTTTTTACTTATACATCAAGCGCAACATGGGGGTCTAAAGCGTGCAAGGAGGTGTTTTATGAAGACGTTTGTGTTGATGACCAAACTTGCATCAGGAGATGCGCAACTGACTGAGATCGGTGCCAAGCTTCACGACAGAGGTAGAAAAGGCCGTGCTTGGCTGAAGGAGATTAAGGAAAAGTGTCCGGAGATAAATTTCAAGGCACACTACGCCCTTATGGGCTATTGGGATTCCATGCACATCTACGAAGCTCCTGATGAAGAGACGGCTGCCAAGGTATCTTTGTTGACCAGGCCCTATGCTGCTCAGGTGGAGAGTTGGCTGGCTCTCCCCTACGAAAAGGTTCTCAAATTGACTGAGGAGATAGAGTCTTCCGAAGAGCGCGAGAAGCCATAGGCCAAAGCGCAATCTTTTATGATGCTTCGGTAATAGTCTCGGGATCCCCCGCAAAATGCGGGGGAGAATTACCGAAGCTGAGAACATCGGCATTTCTCTCGGGTCGAGCTCTTCGGGACAAGTCCTAATGCCGACTCATCACAAAAAAGGTTGAGCTACCGAGTCCTTAATTTTTCTTAAGCTTTGACATTATTTGTTCAATTTGGGCTTTATCGTCCGCTTGTGGATTGTGCTGGAGGTATAGCTGGTAGTGCCTAAAAGCATCTTGTGTCTTCCCCTGATCCATATACATATTCCCTAAGGCTTTGTAGGCTGAAGAATAAGTGGAGTCCATGGTAAGAACCTGTTTGAGCACCTGTATCGACTCTTCTATTCGTTTCATTTCAAACAGCAACGATCCAAAATGGTAATAATATTCCGCCTCCTGGGAATTGATCTGAATGGCTTTTTTTAACTCTGATATACCTTCCTGATAAAGCCTTTTGTGCCCATAAGCTATTCCCAATTCAGCGTGAAGATCCGCTAAGCGGAGACCAAGTTTAAACGCTTCCCTATATTCACTTATGGCTTCATCCCACATCTCTTTTAGAGAATAAGTTAGTCCCAGATTATAATGGGCTTTTGCAGAGCGAGGGTTTAGGTCTAACGATCTTTTGTATTGAGTTATGGCTTCATCATACCTGTTTAGTCTGAACAAAGCGACTCCCAGGTTGTCAAAATATCGAGGATTTTTCTCCAATGCGATTGCTTTCCTCCACTCTTTTGCCTCTTTTTCAAATAAATCCAGGTCTCCATAATAGCGGGCTAAGATCTCATGTCCGTAAGCACTTCTTTGGGGGTTCAAATTTAGTATATTGTCAAACCTTGCCAAAGACTTAGCTTCGCGTGAATTCAAATAGAACCAGGGAAAAGAGCCGATCATGGCAATCACTGAGAAAATCAAAAGAATATATTTCAAATTCTCTTCCTTTTTGATATTTTGCACCAGCAAGTATAATCCGAGAAGAGTATACCCTAATCCAGCAGGGGCGAACATATCCCAATCTCGAGCGCAAGCCAACTTGGGGTTAGCCACAAAAGTATAAACTAAGGAAAATAAACTGCTTATGCCCAGAAATATTACATTTCTGTTTTTCCATTTGACCTGTCTTACCAAAACGAAGAGAATCACAGACCAGATCGCAAAGCCAACCGGGGAGAGTAATTGAAGCTCATTGATAAAGTCGATCACATGCGACCATGAAAACAGAGTATAAGGGTCATTGCCAATTTTTTTAATGGATAGGAACATGGGAGACAAATTGATCCCCCAGGTGCCGGTGGTGAGTTGTCGGAGAAGAAAAATTCCTACCCCAAAGCCTAAAATCAAAAGCAAAAAGGAAAAAATACTCCAAGAATTCAATACGGTTTTGTTCCTTCTTATCTCCTCTCGATTTTTGAGCCAGTATAAGTAAGCCAAAGAAGGCAAAAGATAAAAGGTAGAGAGGTGCAAGGATAAGGCTAACCCCAAAAATAGAGTAGGCCAAATCAGGCTCATTTTTCCTTCAAGAAAATTCAGGGAGAGAAAAAGATAGATGAGTACTGCTACATACATTAAACTGTAGCTTTCCACATAACCAAAGAAAAGCTGGCTTCCGCCCAGAGCGGTTAACACGATAAAAACCAAGCACCTTGCTGGAGCTGTTTTGCCCAGATGCTCAGCCAAAAGTATGGCAACAAAGATAAAAACTCCTCCGGCAACACAACTAGATATTGCATAGGTCTTTATTGGATCACCTCCCCATAAGGGACTTAGCAAATTATGGATTAGAAAATGAAGATAGCTATCCAGAGGTTCTGCTGGTATATATTTTACTCCCAGAGATAGACTTCGAGCTCTCAGGTAGCCATCGCCCAAGAAATGTGTTGGCGTCCGGAGGATCCAAAAAACGAAAACACTCACCAAACTAGAAACGCCATATTTAAAGAATCTTTTTTTTGACTCATTGGCGAAAAGTTGGTAAAATCTACTTAATGCCTGACTTACCCTCCTGTTAAAATTAGGGAAAAGAAATAAAAATCCGATAGTAATAATCACTGCTCGAAAATAAATAGGAAAATATGCCAAGTGGTTTATTCCCCACAACCTTTGTTGGGGGAAGAAAGAGGAAATCAGATAAGCCAAAAGAAGAAGCCCACAAAAAACACTTGCTGTTTTTTCAGCTTTAATCATCTCGGGGCGGTGTTTTTAAAAGCAAACTGCAAAGGGTTTTGGGAAATCTATAAAAATCTTTAGATTTCAGGGGGTGTAACCCCGAGTATGCGCAGGTATTGATTGATCTGGCTTCGGTGATGGATGTCGTGTTCCAACAGATGGGTGAATATCCAATATCCATCCAAACGGTAAGTTTTCCCCTCATGTTCAATTTCATAGGTTCTACTTAGCACTTCCGGTGGTTCGGCGAAAAACCTTTCCATCCTTTCCCAGTGAATCTCAAGATATTGAGTGATTTTTTCTTTGGGTGGGCAAGGGGTGTCTGCAAGGGCAAGCTCGGTTGAACTTTTGCCTTTGATAACCTCATCATACCAGGCATCAGAACACTCGGATATATGTAAAAATATTTTGCCTAGAGTGATCATCTTCTCTGCTGGTCTCCAATCAAGCTTATCTGCAGGCGCAAGTTCTAAAGCCTTGTTCAGGGTCGGCTTTATCTTTTCTCTCCAGAATTTTATCTGATACCTGATCAGGTCGCTGTCCTCAGATAACATATTCCCTCCTAATCGTTTTGTCTTTGGGATTGATCCACTTTGAGAGCAACGTGGGTTGCTGATTTTGTTTAATCGACCAACCTCGATTCCGGGACATGTTCTTCTTTTGCTGGTAGACGGAACTGATCGGGACGTGACTCTACTACCTTTCGCAGCCAGGCTTCGGGATATCCTTTTTCCTGCGGCTCGCCTTTTTCGTCCTTAACATAGCCATCGTTGTATTTAGTTATCAGATGTTCTCCCAGCTCTCTCCACCGTGACACTACCTTTTCCGCTTGCGTAACCGAGTAATCGGTCAGGTATCGGGTCAAAAGCTCCGGGTAGAACGTGGAAAGATCGACCGCTGTATTTTCTACCCATGGTTGCATCTTCAGGAAGTTCCCTTCAAGCTCACTTTGCACCGCTTGAATCTCCGGCAACATATAAGAATATTTTAAATTAGCGTAATTGGCCACGAAATTGAAGACCCACCAGGCAGATTCCCACGAGAATTTTCGTAGGCTTCCGACGGTAAGCGATGTCGGAATTGTATGGATACCACAATATAGCGGTGTATAACAGGTGGTGTAGGTATCATCCACGCCGCACCAAAAGACCCCGCCGATAGGGTTCGGAAGCCATGAGCGTGACTGGGAAACAAATGAGAAGGCGGTCTGCTGGGTCGAGATAGGACGCTCCCAGGCATATTCGATGCTGTCGACCATCCATGTCATGGGTCGCCAGCGGTTGGGGCAGCCATATGGACCGGCATCCATCCCCTGGGTCATGTCGTAATCGGTTCCTTCATAGTGATCACGCATCAGGGCGAACACGTCTGCTACAGATAACTCTTCGTCCGGTTTGATCCACAACGGATATGGCTCTGCTCCTTCAACAGCTCGGTGATAATCAGGTGAAAAGTTTTTTGACGGTGCCGCACGGCGAAAGATGCTCCAGACACGTGCATCGGCATAGCGTTGATTTTTAGGGGTAGACGGACAGTAAGCTTCACAGAACCTGAAAGGCTCGCCCGATGCCGTATCATAATATCCTTTTTCAGCCGCAAAGGAAATCACATTTTCAGAATAGAGGCAGTTCTTCGGATCATCCAGTGGGAACTCGCCGATTCGGGCCTTGTTAGCATGGCAGGATATGTATCCATTTGGAATCTTGAGTGCCACCCATATTGCTCCTTGTCCGCCCTCACCCGGACCAATCATCTCCATTATCCAGGCCTCTTGAGTGTCGCCAATCGAAAACGATTCTCCACCAGATCGGTAGCCGTATTCAGCCACCAAATTGGTCATCACCTCAATCGCCTCTCGAGCCGTTTTGGCTCGCTGTAAAGCCAGCTGCATCAGATCCCAGTAGTGCAAAAGTCCATCAGGATTGCGCAATTCCTCGCGACCATCGAAGGTCGTCTCGCCAATGACCAATTGGTATTGATTCATTAGCTCGACCACGGCGTAAGTGTGTGGAACCTGCTTTACCTTACCTAGCACATTCCCATGCCAATCTGTTATCTCAAGCGAGTCTCCCGGCTCGTGATCGGCTGCATGAGTATATTCAAGATGAGGATGAAACTCCGCATCGCACGTATAAGTGATCATTACTGACCCATCTGCCGAGGCTTCTTTGGTCACCAGCAGACTGGTGCAAGCCTGTACTTGCGCGCCACTCATCAGAACACAAAAGCATAGGCAGATCACTGACATAAATAATTGGTTTTTCATATACTCAACCTCTCTTTCTGATTACCTGCCTGTTGAAGTTGCATAAAGCAAGCATTCATGATTGCTCAATTCTTTTTTGGTCGTATTAGAACAAGCTAAGTCTAAGCGAATACTTACCATTCAAACCGAATAGACGATCAATTAGAATAACCTACAAATCATTGCGTCTTTCGTCAAGCTTTATAACAAAAAAAATGGGACCCTATAATCTGATACCCAGGTAGAAAGTCAAACAATAGAGTGGTGGGGCGTCAAGCTTCGGCTTAACCTGAATTCTCATACAAGACAACCTGTTTCAATAAGGTTCACCTAAAGGTGAACACTCCCGATATTTATTCCCAAGCTTGTGTAGCATTGTTTTCATTCCTTCAAAATCAGTTTTACCAGGGTCTCATATAATGATCTTGATATGGTCAGTGCAAATTTTTATGTCTTATTCCTTGACAGGATTCGTTTTTTGCTTAACTATATAAGCAATGGAGAATCTGATTGCCCTTCTGGACAAGGTCGATAGCTACGTTTGGGGTCCTTTTCTCATAATCTTCCTTCTGTTCACTGGAGTTTTCCTGACCATAAGGTATAGATTTATTCAGATAAGAAAATTCGGACACGGTGTGGGTTTGATTACCGGAAGATACGAAGACCCCAAAGACGAAGGCGAGATTACACACTTTCAGGCACTCTCCGCAGCTTTGTCTGCTACCATTGGAACAGGAAATATCGCTGGAGTGGCGACCGCTATCGTCTCCGGAGGACCGGGCGCTGTATTCTGGATGTGGGTTACCGGCGCATTAGGGATGGTCAATAAATATAACTCTGCATTATTAGGTCTGAACTTTAGAAAAATTCATCCTGACGGAACGGCTTCGGGTGGTCCCATGTATTATCTGGAAAGGGGATTAAAAGTCAAATTTCTGGGTTGGCTCTTTGCCTTCTTTGGTGCGGTGGCTTCGTTCGGAATAGGGGATATGGTCCAGGCAAATTCAGTAGCCAAACCTTTGGAGGAAAATCTGGGGATTCCCTCGTTAGCCACTGGATTGATAGTGGCGCTTTTCGTTGGCTTGGTAATTATCGGCGGGATAAAGAGAATAGGAAGAGTCGCATCCAGAGTTGTTCCTTTCATGTGCGTAGTCTACATTTTGGGAGCTTTGATAATACTCTTAACTAACTTAGAAAAGCTGCCTTACGCTGTTGGTTTGATAATAAAACATGCCTTCTCACCCACTTCTGCTGCTGGAGGCTTTTTGGGTGCCACTGTTGCTCAAACTATCAGGTTCGGTGTAGCCCGCGGACTTTTTTCCAACGAGGCTGGTTTGGGCTCAGCCTCGATTGCTCATTCTGCCGCCAAGACCAAGGAGCCGGTAAGGGAAGGATTGGTTGCTATGTTGGGTCCCTTTGTGGACACCATTGTGATATGCAGTATGACCGCTCTGGTGATAATCAGCACCGGAGCCTGGACCAGCGGTTTGACCTCTTCTCCTTTAAGTGCTCATGCTTTTGAATTGGGTTTGCCTGTTGTGGGAAAATGGATTGTTACCTTCGGTCTGGTCTTTTTTGCCTTTTCCACAATGTTGACCTGGTCCTATTACGGGGACAGATGCTCAGAATACATTTTGGGCAGCAAAGCGGTCATGCCCTACAGATGGCTCTTCGTTATGTGCATCCCCATCGGAGCTGTAGTGAAGATCGATTTAGTATGGCTTTTGACTGACATCATGAATGGCTTCATGGCTTTTCCCAATCTGATAGGGATCTTAGGACTAAGCGGCCTGGTGGCAAGAATGACCAATGAGTATTTTTCACGCCCTCAATATACTTATAAAGAGAAAAGGCGGAACTTGGGCGTATAGCAGCCTATCTGCTATCGTCAAGAGGCGAGGAAGAAACGGATAGCCGCGGTTTTCTAACCTCAGTTTCCATATTTTGCAAGAATGGTCGGGCAAGGGTGCCCGACCTGCGTGACACAAGCACTTCTTCGATCCGTAGGCGGAGCTCCCAGCTCCGCCGAAATACTTTTTTTCAGACCCCAGCCAAAATCAGCTTGACATACATTTTGTTTTTCCTAACATTCTTTCCGTAGCTCTTATCATCAGCATTTTGGCTAGAATGAAATAAGCAATAATAACATGGATGAATCTGCCAACAGCCTTCCCAGCAATCCGCAACTCATTGCAATCTTCACCAACATCGGGAGGGGACATCCCAGCTATCTGGACAGCCTGTTTCAAACTTTACAGGAGAAAGGGCAGAAGGTAATCTGTCGTACCGTCTTTGAGGAAAGCGATGGCCTTTCCCTTTTAGCCTGGAAACTGGTCGAGAAACTTTATTTTATTGGTGGAAAGGGCGGCATCAGAACTAAGCTCTACAATTGGTTGAGAGCAAGCCAGACAGATGTCTCTTCCGACTCTCGGTTCCTAAAGGTTTTAGGACGCGATCTCAGAGGGAAATATCAGCATTTCAAGGGTATTTGCCTGGTGGCACACCCAGTGGTTGCCAGGATTTTGGCAAGCGTTTGTCGCACCTGGTATATTCATGGAGAGATCGCTGCACCACCTGAATGTGCTGTCAAAGGAGTAGAGAAAATCTTTGTCCCGTTGCAAGAGACAAAAGAGAGATTGATTTCTTTCGGAGCTGATCCTGAAACTGCTGTGGTTACTGGATTGATGATTGAACCGGGACTTGTCGAGTCCGCCGAAAAATCATTTCAAGAAAGATTAAAGAGAATCGAATCGGATGAACCATTGACCATTGGGTTTTTTACTTCAGGAGCCTATCCCAAAGAACATCTGAAAAAGATTCTTTGGGGAGCAAAATCAGTGGTTGAGCAAAGAATGCGGGCTATAATATTCACCGGAACTTACCCAAAGAAATCTGAGTGGTTTAAGAAACAAATGAAAACGTGGGGAGTTGAGGCTACTGAGGATAGGGGAGAGGCTTTTGAAAAAAAAGAAAACTGTGATGTGTTGCTCGTTGCCGGAGAGACAAGACAAGCGGAAACTCAAAGGACAGTGGAGTTGTTGCCACAGATGGACGTGTTTGTTGCGGCTTCGCATGAGCGAACCAACTGGGCAGTTGGTTTGGGACTCCCCATGTTCGTCTTGTTTCCTTTGATTGGCACTTTCGCCTGTTTGAATTTTGAATTCGCTCAAAGACAAAAAGTTGCTTATTCTATTAATTCTTTAGAAAAAGCCAAAACCCTTGGCAAAATAATTGGCGAACTTCGGCAAAACGGACAATTGACCCGAAAGGCTGAGAACGGGTTTGGGGTGCACAAGACAAATGGCGTCAGACAAGCCGCATCTCATCTTCCTCTTTAATGTAGCGCCCGAGCTTTGTCTCGGGCGTTTATTCTTCGCAGGATCCATAGGAACTGAGGTCCTAACGCAACGAATAAAACGAAGAAGCTTTTTAGAAATTAAAGAGCAGTTTCAATGCCGGAATGGCGAAGTCTATCGCAAAGGCAAAGGAGACCACATACATCAGCCAATGGACCTCTCTTCCTCTACCGGTCAGAAGCTTGATCAGGGTGAAGGTAATGAAGCCGAATCCGATGCCGTTGGAGATGGAATAGGTTAGAGGCATCACGATCATGATCAAGAACGCAGGAAAGGCTTCGTCGAATTTGGCGAAAGGAAGGTCTTTGACAATGGAGAGCATCAAGAAGCCCACTATGATCAAGGCGGGCGCAGTAGCCTCTTTGGGGACTACTCCAGCAACAGGGGATAAGAATATGGCTAACAAAAACAAAACTCCCACCACCACAGTGGTCAATCCAGATCTTCCGCCAGCAGATATTCCAGCAGCGCTTTCGATATAGGTGGTCACTGAACTGGCAGAAGAAGCGCCTCCTGCCACGGCAGAAAGCGAATCCACCAGAAGAACCCGATTTATCCGAGGGAGTCTTCCCTGTTGGTCCAGAAACTTAGCCTCACTGCCCAAACCGATCACCGTTCCTAAAGTGTCAAAGAAATCGGATAACATCACCGAGAATATCAGAACCAACGCGGTCAAGACTCCTAACTTGGATATGGCACCGAAATCAAACCTCCCCACCGTGGAAAAATCAGGCATGGAAAGAAGAGAGGGGGGGAGTTTGGCTATGTTGGGATCAGGAAACGCCTGGAAACCTGAGGCATAATTCATAAGAATTGCCAAGAAGGTGGAACCAAGAATTCCGATCAACAAAGCTCCTTTAATCCTTGCCTTGAGCAATATGGCGGTTAACAAAAGCCCGAAAACGGCGACCACCACCGGTAGGTTATCGAATTTTCCCAAGGTGACTAAGGTATCTTTACTTGGTTGAACAAAACCAGCCTGAACCAGCCCTATAAATGCTATGAACAATCCGATCCCCACGGAGATGGCTTGCTTCAATGATAGGGGTATGGAGTTCATCACTGCTTCTCTGAAGCCGGTGAGGACCAGGATGGTGATGATTATTCCCTCCATCACGATCACGCCCATAGCTGAGGGCCAGGAAAGCCCCATACCTAAAACCATCTGATATGAGACGATGGCATTAAGTCCCATTCCGGGAGCTAAGGCAAAGGGATAATTGGTCCAGATACCCATGAAGATGCACATCAAAGCCGCAGACAAGCAAGTGGCAGTCATGGAGGCGGAAAATGGCAGGGCTAAATCTTTTAAGTTGGGGTCACCAAAAAAACTCAAGAAAAGGGGATTGACGAAGATGATATAAGACATGGTGAGAAAGGTGGTCACCCCTGCCAAGAGCTCAGTTCGCACATTAGTGTTTAATTCGTCTAATTTGAAATAATCTTTTAGCATCATTTTCCCCCAGTTAAACCAACCTTAAGGTTTACTTGTTCTGTGATATTGAAATTTAAGGTTCTCTTACTGGAGGCGTGTTTCAAGGTTGGGTGGAACCTTTTTCGCTCATTTGAGATACTTACCTGCATTCAACGGACATGCCTTCACACATTCAATGCATGAATATGTGCTGTGATCATCAATGCCGATTGTGTTGAGCAACGTCTCAAAAGGGTAATTCTTTTCAATTTTTTTATTATCAAGTACAAGCGCAAGTAAAGGATTGGAAGTTGAATAACGCATGCACAAATTGTGATCGACTTTGCCGGTTCTTTTTATTGCGTTGGCGGGACAGACATCAATACAGTCAAAGCAATTTGAAGGACAGAGATCACGGTTAAGCTTTTCGTTAGGTTCTAACTCCTGAGTCGTTATCACCCCTCCCAAAAGAATTCTAGTCCCATATTGTGGAGTAACCAGCAAGCCGCATTTGGCAAGCCGACCCAAACCAGCTTCTTCTGCCCAGTATACCAAAGGCAGGCAACCCCAAAACTCGCGATTCACCACTTTCCATGGAAAACAGCTATAGATTGGTGTGGCAGAATAGTTTTTTTCTTCCAAGAATGAGCAAAGCCTGTGGGAGACCGAATCTAATGTCCTGTATTGGGTGCTGCAATAGCGCCAATATAAGGTTAAGTTGTTGCTTTTTGCGTAGACGATCCCCTTGGGGATCTGCACTCCGTAACAAATAATTGATCTTGCACCTTCCAGTAACGATTGAGGAGAAAAACTCTCCGGTATTGACGGTAATTGTTTGACTGTTGCCACACCAAGAATGGACATGCTCTCATTACGAAGAAAATCGCTGATTTCGTTTTTGATGGTTTGTTCTTTCATTCTTATCATCTTGCCATTATCTCGGATTCTTGGCAATTGCGGCTAACTTATTTATATCCAGACTCCGCATTTTGTCCATTTTTGTGGGAAGTACAGCTGAAGAGTTCGAACTTAGGTTCCTCAGTTTGTGCCCCTGTTTCTGTTTCATTTCCACTTCCTTGCGAAACCTTTTCGAATAGCTTTTCTTATTTTATCTCCTTTTTCTCCAAAAGTCAAGTCCTTTGAACGACCTTCCATAAAACCAGTTTGAGGCAGATTTTTTCAATAGATCGGCATTTGGAAATGTTGGCGCTCTTTGGCTTCGGGGATTTTTCGTCTTCAGCGGGATTTTGAGATTACTCCTGAAGCATCAAGATACCCTTTGTGAGTGTTATCAGGATTAGGCACTCTGGACGTTTTGCTTTTTTTATTCTGGCCTAATCGCTCACATCCTCTTTGACTTTCTTCCCTTGATTATGTAGAAGTCAGTGGAACCGCAGGCAAAATACTCGCCGTCCTCAATTTGTTGCCGCAAAATGGACATAATTCTATCATTTATTTTTTGGTAACGGTCAAACTCTTCGGGATCCCCACCTCCCGCCAGAAACTCCTTTTTTGCCCGGTCTGTCAAATTTTTGCGCCGTTTTTCGTCTAACAATTCTCTTTTTACAGACTTCAGCGAGTGCTTTTGGAGGGGATCCCCGTAAGGCGGCTCGAGATAAAAAACCCGGTCATTCAATCTGATACCGATATCGGTAAGACCCAGCTTATGCATCATCCTGGGAACCTTGGTACCGATGCTGTTGTCGCCCTGACCCAGTTTGATACGCCCTTTGTTGCAGGTAATGGTTACCTTTGCGAATAACAGTTGCTCCTCAATGTTAAGCTCCGGTAAGGACCAATAGCGCTTTGCCAACATCGGTGATAGATTATCCGGTTCTTTGCACATAACAAGTCCTCCCGGTCTTGCGACGCGCACCATCTCGGCCAGGGCAAGTTCAGGTTTTTCCAGATGCATCAATAGTGCCTGGCACATAACCAAATCGGCGAAATCGTCGGGAAAGGGTAGTTGATGCACGTCGCCTGCGGTGAAACAGACTTCCCCGTCTAAGGCCCACTCCTTCGCCGCCTTTGCAGCATCCTGCAGCAATTGTGATGACATATCGACGCCGAAGTAACATCCGCCCTTGCCGAAATAGGGCCAATAGGTATAACCCAAATAGCCTAACCCACAACCCACATCAACTGCGGTCATCCCCGGCTTCAGTCCCAGCCAGGCGGCTAACTTATCCAAGGTATCCTCGAACCACGCAAATTTACGCTGATAGACCAACATTTCTTTCCAGCACTCATCCGACCAATCTATTTTCTTCTTCTCCTCACTCATAACATCCTCCCTGGTTGAATCTGACCATTTTTCGTCACCGGGGCAACGTGAATTTCCTCACAGCTGATTATCAGGATTAAGCAGATACAGGCATCTCTCCACAGCTGATTATTAGGATTAAGCAGATAGTAGCATGTCTTCTGGGATCCTGCGGGCAGACAACCTGCTGCAAAAATCTGCTAAATCAGCTTCATCTGCTGTGAAGAAAACCTCGAATCCGAACACGTCGCTTAGACAAGCCTTCACGGCTTGCTGCCGAGGCATGAAGCCTCGGCTACGCGCTTTACCAAAACCAATTGAATCCATCTATATTCGGACTCAAATGTAATCTGGATGTCTTTTTCGATTTCCTCCCACCAGTATTGATCTTTTGGCAACCTTTTCGATTTCTTAATAACAAAACCGGTCTGTTGTGCAACTTTTTGATAGTCTCCTTGGGCAAAGAAAAAGTGAGTTTCGTTCATCTCTTGTTTCCAATCTTCCTCGCTGGGAGAGTGATATTTGCTGATAAATTCGACAGCGTCTGCAATATCGAGTTTCACTCCGTGGTTTCTTTCCTGGTATCTGACTTTTCTTGGCCGGAACTCATCTGCGAATCTTAGAAACCTTCTTTTGATTTCTTCGTTTTTTAAGATTAGTTCCACTGATTTGGGCGATGGTTTCAGAAAATCCTGCACAATCAGAACGCCATTATCTTTCAACACGCCATGAGCTATCCTAAAAGCATCCCTTACTTTTTCTTCACCCAAATAGGAAAATACCTCATGCAGACTTCCTACGAAAAGGGCGGTATCGAAGGTAGCTTTGGGGAAGATGTTTTCTGTTATATCAGCCTGGATAGGAATAACATTTTTGAGATTTTTCGAAATTACTTCTTTCAACCGTTCAATTGACTTATCCATTCCCACTATGATGCTATCGGGGAATTGGTTTGACAATACTTCGAGAACAAAACCGCTGCCACAACCAAACTCAACAATTTTGCCAGGTTCTACATGTTTAACCAAACCTCTCAACCAAGCTTTTTTCTCTTCCTGTCGTTTATTCACCTTTTGCCTCTTTATTTCTAATTGGGTAATTCTTTTTTATTGCACCCAATGTTGCTAATACTTATCACCGCGTGACCAAAGATGATAAGGTCCCAGGAGGCACTGACATTAACCTCCAACGTGTATGCGGTATTAAGCAAGGCTACTTTTCTGAATCAATGCAGCTTATTGACTTTCTGTGCAATAATCAATACGACCTTGCTGTAATACCCCAACCCATATTCCTCTATGTCCTGCCCGAACTTGGCCCAAATTTCTTCAAAAGGGGGAGTAGTGATTCCGTAAATCTTTGGATCAGTCTTGCATGTAAATCTGATCTCAGCCTTGGCCTGTTCTGGCGTGAGCTTCTTGCCTGTGTAGTAGCTTCTTTTCCTAATTAGCTTAAAATTTGCTTGCTGGAGGAATTCTTCATACTCCTTGGCCGCCAACCAGGTAGCATCACAAATGTAGGAAAACAGGGCCACTTCTATCTTCTGAGCTTGCGTCTCCATCTCTTCTGGAGGCATGACCACAAAACAAAAAAAGCTTTTGGGTTTTAGAACTCTGTTCACCTCCAGAAATGTCTTTTGAACGCCAGCTCTGCCCCTGGTCATGTGAATGTCCTCTAATCCTGTGAAATTGATTGCCATGTCGAATTGTTCTGGATGAAACCTCATTTTAGTGGCGTCCATGTCCAAAATTTCCACTCGATCATTAAGTCCCTCTCTTTTTATGTTTTTTCTTGCGTTTCGGATATCGGCTTGAGAAATATCTATACCCGTAATCCGGAGGGTTTTGTCCAGCTTCGCAACCTCTATGGCAAAAAATCCTGAACCGGTGCCTACATCGAGGATATGCATGTCAGGCTTAATAGGCAAATCTCTCGCAATCCTTGAGCGGAGGCCGTTGAGTTTTTCATAACAAGTCTGGAATTCCTGATTTGAGATATATTCTTCAATCATCTTTTTTATATCGCATCAGTTACCATATGGCCTATTGGTTTCTACGAACCATCCGCACGCAATCCTCCCGACAGACATCGACGCAAAGGCCACAACCGTAACAAGCATCGCAGTCTATAAATAGCTTATCGTTGCGCAATTTTCTGGCCCCCGAGTAACAGACCTTTGTGCATTCTCCGCAACTGGTGCATTTGTCATTGTCAGTCTTTTCGATAAGATCTCCCTTATCGCACCTGTATTCACCCGGCTTTATAAAGTGTACGCAACAGTCGTCACAGCAAAAACATATACCGTCAATTTGGGTCATACACTCTTCATTTCGGAAAGGTCGGGTTACCAGATGCTTGACTTTTGCTTCCCGGAAAATCTCCTCTACGTCGTCCCGAGAGATCTCCTTTCTGTCGGAACCCCCGCTGCCGGGAATATCATCTCTGAACATCAAACAGACATCTATGCGCGAGCGGTCGCAGCGTCCACGATCCTCGCGGCACCCGCAGTTCGACACCCAGAATCGGTCGTGCTGCCCCACTATCTTTTTAGCTTGTTCCCGCGTGCAAACATAGTGAAAAGCCAAATCTTCTTTGTTCATGGTTCCCTCGCTTGATGATTACTTCTCTCCGAGGTATCTCCAATATTGTTTTCTATTGATGATCGCTTCCGGAGCATACTTTAACTAGGCTTCACCTTCTTAGGGTCCCAATAGATAATATATGTACCGTAACACCGACCGCAACCAGAATCAAGACGATCTTCACCAGAAGAACGTCAACTGCCAAAAGAGCAGAAAGCATTATTGCGGTCCACAGTAGGGACAGCGAACTAACTTTGACTTTTAACGGAACCTGCTTTTTCTCGCGATAGTCTCTGATGTAATTCCCAAACCATCTGTTATTCAGAAGCCAATCGTAAAATCTCTTTGAACCCCTGGCATAACATGCCGCGGCAAGGAGAAGAAAAGGAGTGGTAGGCAGAAGAGGTAAGAATATTCCGAGTACTCCAAGTCCCACGAATAATGTGCCTGCAATGACCATCGGTATCCTGACCAGCCCCTTTCCGGTTCTCTCTTTCAGGGGTAAATCAGCGATACCTTTCCCCTCACCATTTCTTTTCAATACAACTCTGGTACTCGACCTAATGGGCTGTTTCATGGCTTGAGAGATGAGGCAACTTTCCTCCGCCATTTTTTACACGGTTAAAAGCTTCGATGTTCTGTCCTCTTTATGATCTCATCCTGCAGTTCTTTGCCCACATCGGCAAAATAATCGCTGTAACCTGCCACCCGGACGATGAGATCCCCGTATTTTTCCGGACTGGCTTGCGCCTTCCGGAGCGTTTCCGCATCTACCACATTAAATTGAATATGATGGCCACCCAGTTTGAAGTAAGTTCGCACTAAATGCGCCAACTTATCTATGCCTGCTTCATCTGCCAACAGCTGGGGCATGAATTTCTGATTAAGAAGGGTTCCACCAGTTCTGGCGTGGTCTATCTTAGCCATCGATTTGATCACGGCAGTGGGGCCATTTTTGTCTGCGCCCTGACTAGGGGAAATGCCATCGGAAAGTGGTTCCCCAGCTTTTCTCCCGTCCGGGGTTGCACCTGTAACCCGCCCGAAGTAAATGTGGACTGTGGTTGGCAGTAGGTTTACTCGATACTCTCCTCCTTTGGTATTCGGCCGCCCATCCAACACGTCAAAGTAGGCGTCAAAGATCAACCGAGCAATGTTGTCTGCATAGTCGTCATCGTTGCCATATTTTGGAGTTTTGTTCAATAGCATCCTCCGGATTTTTTCGGAACCTTCAAAGTTGTTTTTTAGTAGGTCAAATAATTCTTCCATGGTTAACCCTTTGGTGTCAAATACATGATATTTCACTGCGGAAAGCGAGTCCGTCAGGGTGCCAATTCCAACACCCTGAATGTAGGTGGAATTATATCGTGGTCCGCCATCGTGGTAATCTTTTGCTTTGGTTATACAATCATCAAAAAGCAGTGACATAAAGGGGGCAGGTATAAAGTCAGCGTAGAGTCTCTCAATGATATTATTGCCTTTGATCTTAAGGTCGACAAAATGTTGAAGTTGCTTTTTGTAAGCCACCATCAGCTCATCAAAGGAAGTAAAACTGGACGAATTCCCTGTTTGAAGACCGATCTGCTTTCCACTCTGC
>LJVD01000022.1 GCA_001304225.1 candidate division Zixibacteria bacterium SM1_73 | reverse complement strand
TTCTGATTTTGGGGATATTCACTGAAAGTGCCTCACTTTTGATCTCTCTCCTTCTGGTCATCTTCCTTTTTGCTATCTCTGTTAATGTCCTTAGGGGAGTGGATTTGAACTGTGGTTGTTTCTCCACTGATCCCGCCGGAAAAAAGGAGGGAATAAGTCTTCTCTTCAAGGATTTCCTTTTCCTCTTTATGGGACTTATGGTCTTCTTCTTCAATAAAGGCTTCGCTACCATTTCTTCTCTTTATCGAAAAAAGTCCTCGTGACCCAAACTCAGAACTCCCCATTCTTTTCACCCATATATCAATTACAAACTGCTTGCTAATATAGGAAGCTAAGCATATAATATGCTGGTGAAAATATATATAAGCAGGTTTTTTTCAATAAGATGAATGATTCCTGAAAGGATAGCATTGGATACTGCCTTGAGTAATTGTTCTCTGGCGATATTCATTCCCCGGCGGAAAGACATTTACGTTGGCGGCAAGCCTGCTTAGCGACCCGACCGAAAAAACAGAGATTTAAGTGACAAAAAATCTCTTACTTTTATTTGTTGCAGTAGTAGCCGTCTCCTGGGCAGCTATTTTTATCAAGCTGACCGGAGCTCCTCCTTTAGCTACTGCCTTTTACCGCATGTCCTTCGCCACCCTCTTCATTCTCCCCTTAGCTTTAAGAAAGGCTCTACCTGAAATTATAAAGATCAAGGGCAAAATTCTGATTGTGAGCTTGTTCTCAGGAATCTTTTTGGGACTTCACTTTGCTACCTGGATCACTTCTTTGGACTATACATCTATCTCCAATTCAGTAGTTTTGGTAACCACCCAGCCAATATTCGTAGCGATCCTTTCCCATCTTTTATTGAAAGAAAAGATAAACTTAACCATCCTCTCGGCTATACTCTTAGCTCTTTCGGGCAGCTTCATCATAAGCGGGGGAGATTTTAGGGTCGGAAAAGCGAACTTCTTTGGTGATGTCTTAGCCTTGATCGGAGCAATCATGGCGGCAGCCTATCTTATGTGCGGCAGGGTGGTGAGGCAAAAGCTCTCTCTTTTCAGCTACATATTTATGGTCTATTTTATTTCTGCTTTGGTGTTAGGAGTTTTGTGCGTGATTTCGGGAACACCCTTGTATCCATATTCTCCAAAAACCTTCCTCTGGTTCATTTTGCTGGGGCTTATTCCCACCGTGATCGGTCACACCTTATACAATTGGGCGCTAAAGTATTTAAAAGCCTACCTGGTCGGAATCACCATATTAGGAGAGCCTGTGGGTGCTACCATCTTGGCTTATCTGATCTTCAAACAGATCCCGCCAACCTTGACATATTTAGGAGCGGTTGCCATCTTCATGGGAATCTTTTTAGTCTTCTGGAATCAGAAAAAAGCCTGAAGGCAAAATATTCAAACTTAATGGACAGCCCCGTAAGTTTGGGATCGGTATTATATGAAAGGAAAAGTTGTCGTGGTGAGCAATGAATGTAAGCTTGGATGAATCAGGAAAAATCCCAAATCCTCGTCAGAGGGAGGAGATGTTCTTTTACTTTTGTCTTCTTCCTGTGTGGATGATCGTATTAAAAGCTTGTTTTCCTCACAAATCCTTTAGTTGGAATCACTCTTTCTCTTCGGGCTTTAATTCGATGATCGGCTCGGCGGCATCCACCAAATCACCTTCTTTGAAATTGATCTTTTCCACAATTCCAGCACTTGGCGATCTAATCTCATTTTCCATCTTCATGGCTTCCACAATCACCAGACCTTGACCCTTCTCAACCTTATCCTCTTCCCCAACCAAGATTTTTACTATTTTTCCTGGCATAGGAGCGGCGATAGTCGGAGTACCCTTTAATGTGGCGGATTCTGCTATCGACCTCGCTCCGGTCTCTGCCTTAGCCTCCTCTACACAGAATTGCTCACCCTGAATAGATATGTATTTTTTCCCCTCCTCCTCGACAATGAAAACAGTGTATGCCTTTTCATTGACTAAAAGAGAGAGGCAATTCTCCGAGATCGGCTGGGAGTCAACCTCATATTGTCCATCTTCCAGTCTTACCAAGTATTTTCCGTCCCTAAAATCTACTTCTATTCTATGAGTTTCTTGGTCTATGTTGAATTGTAAGTCCATGACAAAAAAGTTTAGAGTTAAGAGTTGAAAGTTCAGAGTTTACAACTTTTTTATAAAAGCATGAATCATTGCACGGATTTCTTTCCCCTTTTGTAATAAGTCAGGAATATATTTGTCTTCACAAAGCTTGAGCCGTTCTATTAACTCCAAAATCGTCAACACTTCATGAGTGGATCTGTGAGCATATTCTAAGAATAATCTGAATTCTTTATAGGATTCACAGCCTGCACCTTCTGCAATGTTCAGCGAAATGGAGCAAACAGCACGCCGGATTTGGGCGGTTAGACCATATTTTTCCATAGAAGGTAAACGAGCGGATAATTTATATATTTCAACAGCATAATCCATTGCTTTATGCCAAATCTCTAATTTCTTATAGTCCTGCAAGGTCTCTCCTGTGATTTGCTCCTTTTAAGACTCTCAACTCTAAACTCTTTACTCTCTACTCTAATTTCCTCCAATGCTCCACTTGCCCACTGTCAACCAGGGACTGGGTGCTTTTTCTTTGACCACTGCTCTTTTCTCGGAAGTTTTCATCTGAGAAGAAACCGCTGCAGCGAGCAACGCTTCGTTTAAAAATTTTCTTCCTTTCTTCTTATCCCCCCAATCGGACATATTCTTTTCAATGAAGTTAGTCTGCGTGTTTCCTGCGGCAAACTCCGGATGCCCCATGACCGAGGAAAGAAAACCTATAGTAGTTTTGATTCCTAAAATGATGTAGTCGGATAAAGCCATTATCATGCGCCCGCGGGCATCTTCTCTGGTCTCCGCCCAGGTGATGACCTTTGAGAGGATCGGGTCATAATATACCGGGACATCGAAGCCTGAGTATATCCCGCAATCGTGCCTGACCCCAGGTCCTGCTGGCTCCTTCATGAAGAGAATCTTTCCAGCACACGGGAAAAAATTGTTTTCTGGATCTTCTGCATAGATTCTGCACTCTATGGCATGCCCTCTTTGTTTTATCTCCTCTTGTTTTAGCTTTAGCTTTTCTCCTGATGCAATTTTTATCTGCTGTTTCACCAAGTCCACTCCGGTGACCAACTCAGTGATGGGATGTTCTACCTGGATTCGAGCATTTACCTCCAGAAAGTAGAATTTCTTATTTTTGTCTAAAAGAAATTCAACGGTTCCTGCATTGTTGTAACCTGAAATTTTGATCACCTTTTTTGCAACCTCACCCATTTTCTTTCTAAGCTCGTCATCGATGGCGCAGGAGGGCGTCTCTTCCACGATTTTCTGATGCCGTCTCTGAATAGAACATTCCCTTTCAAACAAATGCACCACATTTCCAAAATTATCTGCCAAAACCTGAAACTCCACATGCCGCGGTTCCTCGATATATTTTTCAAGATATACCGATTCATCTCCGAAAGCAGATTTAGCTTCGCGCATTCCGGCTTCAATACCTTTTTCTAGTTCCTTAGGAGAATAAATAATTCGCATCCCTTTCCCTCCCCCACCTGCCGAGGCTTTGATCATCACTGGATAGCCGATACTCTCTGCTGCCTCCTTGAATTCCTTCATCTCCGCCCTTTTGGTCATCATTCCTGGAATTATAGGTATCTTCGCTTTGGTCATGGTCTCACGTGACGCCACCTTATCCCCGACAAGTCGCAACGCTTTAGAATTGGGCCCAATGAAGACGAGCCCTTCTCGTTCACATCTGGCGGAAAAATCAGAATTTTCTGCTAAGAATCCATATCCGGGATGAATAGCATCCGCACCGGTTTGCTTAGCAACCGCAATGATCTTATCTATATTCAGATAGCTTTCCAGGGGTGGTGGATCTCCTATACAGATTGCCTCATCCGCCATCTGCACATGCAGAGATTTTCTATCTGCGGTTGAATAAACTGCCACCGTGGGAACAGACATTTCCCGGCAGGCATTTATCACCCTAACCGCAATCTCCCCCCGGTTGGCTATCAAAATCTTCTTTATCATTTATTGAAACTAAAATTGTAGGGACAGTCCTTGTGGCTGTCCGTTCTTAGGACAGGGACACTTCATCCCGCCAAAGGCGGGATTCAGTGCGAGGCAAGCCCTGTCCTTACGTGTACATCACTGTGTCCACTTCGGTTTTCTTTTTTCCAAAAAGGCATTCATGCCTTCCTGTCCCTCATCCCCAATTCGCATTCTCGCTATCATGTCTGCTGTATAAGTTTTGGCTTTTTCAAAATCCATACCTGGTACATTCTTTAGGAGCTCTTTGCACATTGCCAGTGCTTTGGGACCGCTGGATATGAGCTGGTCTACTTTTTCCTGTACTGCCTGATTCAATTGTTCGGAGGGCACCACATGATTCACCAGTCCTGATTCTAGGGCTCTTTTAGCCGTTAATCTTTCTCCGGTTAGGAAAAATTCTCTGCATCTTCCTTCACCCACCTTGCGAATCACATAGGGAGAGATACATGCCGGCACCAACCCTAACTTCACCTCGCTTAAGCTGAACTTTGCATTTTCGGCAGCAATGGCAATGTCACACACTGCCACCAGACCAGTTCCTCCGCCTATCGCTGCCCCATTTACTCGGGCAATAATGGGCTTGGGAAGAGAATACATTAAATAAAACAACTCAGCTAATTTGAGCGAATCTTCAAGATTCTGCTCGTAGCTGTAATTAATCATCTTCTTCATCCAGTTTAAGTCCGCTCCGGCGGAAAAAGACTTGCCATTTCCGGTCAAAACCACGACCCGCACCGATTCGTCTTCGGAAATCTTTTTGAAGATTTCAGTAAGCTCGGCGATCATCACCTCGTTAAAGGCATTGTGAACTTCGGGACGGTCAAGGGTGACGGTAGCAACCTTGTCTTTCAGAGAATACGATATGGTCTCAAAATTCTTTTCCTTTGGCAATTTTTGAAAACCTCGCTATATGGAAATCGAAAAAGAGTTTTCTGTTCGAATATGTGAGACTGGACGAAAAATCATATGCAACCATTTTGGGTTGCATTTCCAAAAAACAACCCTTTTAGCTGGTATCTCATCCGGAGTGTTCGCGTTTGGGCGAACCAATTCAGCGTTTTCCTCATTTTGTGAGGTTTAAGGTTCCGCTGAAGCGGAGCACTCCAGTCGTTCATTATAAATTCTTACATTCTGAAAACTCCAAATCTCTGATCCGGTATGGAAGCATTGAGTGCCATGGAGATACCTAAAGCTAAGGCGGTTCTGGTCTCCAGAGGATCCAAGATGCCATCGTCCCAGAGGCGGGCGCCACTATAATAGGGACTGGATTCCTCCTCATATTTTTTCAGCGTCGGCTCCATGAATTTCTCTTGCTCCTCTTTGGTCATGGTCTTGCCTGCTTTTTTCAGAGCTCTGAGTTTGACCGTCAGAAGGACGTTGGCTGCCTGCTCCCCTCCCATCACACATATCTTTGCATTGGGCCACATCCATATCAAACGAGGATCGTAGGCCCTTCCACACATGCCGTAATTTCCCGCGCCGTAAGAGCCACCAACGATTACGGTAAACTTCGGAACGTCGGCATTGGCCACGGCATGAACCATCTTCGCTCCATCCTTGGCTATCCCTTTATGTTCGTATTGTTTTCCAACTATAAATCCGGTTATGTTCTGCAAGAATATCAAAGGTATCTTTCTCATGGTACACAGATTGATGAAATGAGCCGCTTTGAGGGAACTTTCCGAGAATAACACGCCGTTGTTACCCAGAATTCCCACAGGATAACCCATGATTCGAGCAAATCCGGTTACTATGGTGGGTCCATATAACTCCTTGAACTCCTGGAATCTGCTTCCATCTACAATGCGGGCGATGACTTCCCGGATGTCATATGGCTTTCTGATATCGCGAGGAACGATTCCATAAACCTCTTCCGGATCATAATATGGGTCCTCTGACTCCGCCATATCCAATTCAAATTTTTTGGGGGGATCAAGGCTTTCCACAATGTTTCGGGCAATCTCCAAGGCATGTTGGTCATTCAAAGCATAATGATCTGCCACTCCCGAGATTCGGCAATGCACGTCTGCGCCTCCCAACTCCTCGTCCGTCACCTCCTCCCCTGTCGCTGCCTTGACCAATGGTGGTCCTCCAATGAAGATGGTTCCTTGTTGCCGAACGATGACCGCCTCATCGCTCATAGCTGGAACATAAGCTCCGCCAGCGGTGCAGGATCCCAACACTATGGAAATCTGGGGAATTCCCATAGCAGACAATCTAGCTTGATTGAAAAAGATTTTCCCGAAATGATCTTTGTCCGGAAAAGTTCCTGATTGATACGGGAGAAAGATGCCGCCTGAATCGACGAGATATATGCACGGCAGCCGGTTCTCCATGGCAACTTCCTGGGCTCTCACGTGCTTCTTTATGGTCATAGGGAAATAGGTGCCGCCTTTGACTGTGGCATCGTTGGCTACGATCAATACTTCCCTTCCGTGGATCACTCCTACTCCCGTAACCATTCCTGCCGCAGGGGCCTCATTGTCGTACATGTCATAGGCAGCCAAAGTAGAAAGCTCCAGAAAAGGGGTGTTACGATCGAAAAGCAGCTCCAGTCTTTCCCGAACAGTCAGTTTCCCCCTGGATTTGTGGAGTTCATGCGCCTTGGGAGGTCCTCCCTTTTTGACCTCCTTCAAACGCGCTTTAAACTCAGCCACCAAATCCTGCAAAGCCCTTTTGTTTTCCCGAAACTCAGGGCTTTTAGTGTCTATTTTGGTTTCTATTCGATACATTGTCAGTACGCGGATTCGTGAAGGGGAATGTTACGATTCTAAGAGGTTGGTGAAAAAGTCTCTCACAGGTTCTAATGGTTAGGTAGTTAACATAGGTACAAGTCCTATCCCCACACAAAATTTCTGCACGAAATGAATTCCTACACGTTCTTGAGGTTTGTAGTTGCCTGATTCATCGGGCTCGATGAATCGAGCCCCTACAATTTTCGGAAAGCTTGTTACACTGGCACGCATTTATAACCATAGCAGAGGATTCCGGCTTCGCCATCCTGTTGAATCTTTCTGAATTCGATTTTGAGTCTCATCCCAATTTGAAGTTTGTCCAGGTTGCAGTCAGCAATTTGAGTCAGGATTCTTGTCCCTCCATCAAGTTCCACTATGCCGATAGCGTAAGGTGATTGCTCGATGAATTGACTTGGCGGAACCCTTATCACTGTGTAAGTTAGAAGCTTTCCTTCATCCTTTAGTTTAAGTGGTTCAAAATCCCGGGACTTACAATCTGCACATACAAGCCGGGGAGGGAAATATGTTCTCCCACACTTTTTACATTTGTTGGCTTCCAATCTATATCTTTGGGGTATCTCTCTCCAATATCTGGCTGGAAACATTTAGGTTACCTCCATCAATAAGCTAAGATCTCTCGCAATATGTCATTCTGATGCGTTAGCCGAAGAATCTTCAACTCGTGTGAATGCATATGCCCATGCATCATATTGAATCTATCCGAATTCCGATTCATAGGATTAGATTCTTCACTTCGTTCAGAATGACACGATGAACATTTTTATAGTTTTTTGCACACTCTTAATCAACAACAACCTATTTCCTATAACTACATTGCCTGCATTATATGCACCACGGTGCTTCCGCCGCTTCCTCCCATATTTTGGGTAAGCCCTATCTTTGCATCCTTGACCTGTCTTTGTCCGGCTTCCCCCCTGAGCTGATGAACGATCTCTATTAGCTGCCCGACGCCGGTGGCACCCACAGGATGCCCTTTGGATTTGAGCCCACCACTGGTATTAACTGGTATTTTTCCATCTAAGGCGGTCATTCCGGACTCGGTGGCTTTACCTCCCTCACCTTTTTTGACAAAGCCTAAATCTTCTATGACAATTATTTCAGCGATGGTAAAACAATCATGCACCTCCGCTAAATTTATATCTTCAGGCTTGAGGTTTGCCATTTTATAAGCTTTCTCAGCCGCTTTCACTGTGGCATTCAGGGTGGTAAAATCCTTCCGTGAATGAAGAGCGATGGTGTCGGTGGCGTGTCCTGAAGCGATTATTTTTACCGGCGGCTTTTTGGATAGTTTCTTTGCCATTTCTGCAGGGCAGAGGATGGCACAAGCCGCCCCATCGGTGATGGGTGAACAATCCAGGATTCTCAAAGGATCCGCAATCAAGATCGAATTCATCACCTTCTCAACTGTGACCTTTTGAGGATACTGAGCCAGAGGATTTTTGGATCCGTTTTCATGGTTTTTCACCGCCACCTGGGCTAACTGTTCTCTGCTGGTACCATATTGATGCATGTGGCTTCTGGCCATTAAGGCATAAAGTCCGGGGAAAGTAACGCCATGGTAAACTTCATATTCCTGATCTGCTGCGGTGGACAAAGCATAGGTTGCGCCACCACCGCTCACGTCGGTCATCTTCTCTACCCCACCGACCAGTACGATGTCAGACATACCCGATGCCACGTCCATGAAACCCATTCTGACTGCCGCTCCACCCGACGCGCAGGCTGATTCGATCCGGGTGCAGGGAATGGGATTAACACCCAAGTAATCCGCTAAAAGGGAACCGAGGTGTTCTTGTCCTACAAAGATCCCAGAAGACATACACCCTACATACATGGAATCGATGTGATCAACTCCGGAATCTTCTATGGCCAAAAGGGCGCTTTCCACAAAGATGTCCCTTAGGGGCTTTTGCCACAGTTCCCCCCACTTATTCATGCCCACACCTATGATGGCAACGTCTCGCATATTTTTTCTCCTTCTATTCCGTTTTGCATTTCCGAAATCATCCATCGGTGAAGATGCTCGTATCGAGGCTTGATTTTATCAGACTTGAAACTCGAAGAGACTTTATCTTATGAAAATCTCTCCATTTTTAGCTGTGTTTGTATTTTTATTTTGATTTGTGTTGCACTTCAAGTTTCGATTCTCCAGCATCGACACGAGCATCGCCACCGTCAAACCAGCTTCGAGCAGTTTACGTTCCCATTCTGATTTTCTCTCGATATTTGGCGTAGGTGCCATATTCAATGTAAGTCTTATTGTTGTCCAGCATCCATCGGGTCTTGGGCGCCTTATCCCTTATCTCATCGATTCTTTCGGTCACCTCGAGGATGAAAGCATCGCTTCCTGCACCGGAGCCATAAGAGACCATTAGAATCTTATCGCCCGGTTTGGAGATATCGAAGGTGGAGGTGAGACCCATAGGAGAGGAACCGGAGTAAGTGTTGCCCAAAGTGGGAGAAAGCCAGCCCGGCTCTATCTGTTCCTTTTTGAATCCCAGCATCTTCCCCACCCGCTGAGGAAATTTTCCATTGGGCTGATGGAATATGACATAGTTGAAATCCTCAGGTTTCATCCTGGCTTTATCCATTATCCCTTTCGCCGCACCGATAATATGCTTGAAATAAGCTGGCTCTCCGGTGAACCGGCTGGCGTGACGCGGATAGAATTGGTATTCCCTTCTCCAGAAATCAGGCGTATCTGTCATATAGGAATATGTATGGTGCACCTTGGCTATCGCATTATCTTTTCCGAAGATAAATGCGGCTGCGCCTGCGGCGGCTGAATATTCCAAGGCATCTCCGGGTGCTCCTTGAGAGGTATCGGCACCAACGGCTAAGCCATATTTGACCGACCCCGATTCGACCAAGCCGATGCAGACAAACATAGCCTCGCTTCCCGCTTTGCAGGCGAACTCATAATCTGCGCAATGCACCTCTGGGGTAGCACCAATCGCCTCTGCCAGGACCGTTCCGCTCGGCTTGACTGCATAGGGGTGGGATTCCGAACCGACATAGACTGCTCCGATTTCCTCTGGGGGGATGTTTGCCCTTTTGAGCGCACTCTTGGTGGCTTCCACTGACATGGTGATTGTGTCCTGATCTGGGCTGGGAACAGATTTTTCATATAATAGGAGCCCTCTTTTATAACTGGGAGCATCTGCACCCCACACCTTGGCGATCTCTTCCAGTTTGATACGATTTCTGGGAATATACGCGCCGTAACCGACTATGCCTGTCATTTTATCCTCTCTTTTTTGGCAAAATTAAGCCCGTTTAATTATTCTCTTCACGCCTCTAACCCTTCTTATCCGTTCACAGCGAATCCACCGGCCGCTCCGCAACAAAATATGCACTTTCAAGGTCAAACCTCTATCCCGGTAATGCTTGATAATTCCAGGCTCAGCTCAAGCACCTTCCTCAAAAAGCTCTCACTATATACAAAGATTACTCGGGTTTGTCAAGAGAATTTGTCACATACTCCTCATAAAGGAAGCCATCGTTTTTTGACTCAATTGACGGCTCTCTTGTCTTTCGAAAACGATATCCTTATTAAAATATTTCCATATCAATATACAGGAGTCATCTCGGAAACAACTTTTCAATTGACCGTCGAACTACTCAACAGGGCGAACCTTTCTCTTGACAGATTCATTTTTTTCCATTTAATTTTCATTCGTGAATAAGATTCTTCAATTCTCCGTTGTCGTTTTCTTTCTTTTCGCTTTTGAACTCTCCCTATCAGCGCAAGACCAATCGAAGGGGCGTGTTTCCGGGAAGGTTACAAGTTATGAAACCGAAGAACCACTCTCTGGAGCAACCATAATTATAGCTGGAACCGATTTCAAGACCTCCACTGATCAGAATGGCGAATTCGTCTTAAAAAATATTCCAGTAGGAAACTACGAGGTAGAGGCATCTCTGATCGGCTATCTTTCAAGTAAACGTTCGAAAGTGGAAGTAAAACCAGATGAAACCACCCATCTTCTTTTCAAACTCAGAGTTTCTCCTCTAATTTTGGAAAGGGAAATCTTAGTTGTAGGAGAAAGACCAATACTGGATATAAAACTCCCATCAACCGAAAGGGAGCTTGGACCAAGGGAACTCCAACTTGCTCCTCATCCAGATCTAAAGGATTTGGTTTCACAGCAGGTGGGCGTGATCAGGGACAAAAGCCAACTTCATATCCGAGGCGGGAGATCCTATGAAAATCTCTTTTTGATAGATGAGCTCTCCATTAACGATCCTTTTTCCCGAAGCGGATACGGATTCAATATATCACCCTCTGCCATTGCGGGAATGAGTCTTGTTTCTGGTGGGATTGATGCCAGATATGGTCAAGTCACCTCCGGCGTGGTGAACATGCAAATAAAGGAGGGCAAAGATGAATTTGAGGGCTCTTTGACTTATAAAACCGATCATTTTGGATTCAACTCACCCTTCAATTTTAATACCGATATCTTAGATTTCAGCCTGTCTGGTCCAGCCCCCTTTATAAAAAAAGCTCTTTCCAAATTCGGCCTTGATCTTCCTGGTAATCTCTATTTCTTCTTGAACACCAATATGAACATATCTGACACGCACTTGGACCATCCCCAAAGGCTCTATTCCTCCTCCTACGGAAAGACTAAATTCTCTCCTCGCGGAGATAACCGCTATTTTGGGGTCTTTAAGCTGACCTGGAAGGATCCCTCTTTTAAGTGCTTTTTCACCACAGGCAAGTCGGTGGTAATAAACCAGGATAAAAGCTTGCTTTTGACCCGGATAAGTTCCCCTACTTATAGCTATGGTCCTCCTTATGAGTATTCCCAAATGCTGGAAAATTACAACGTCTTCACCCACGAAAGCAACTTCCAAATATTTTCTTTTCAAAAGATTTTAGGGGAGAAGCATCTGTATTCTTTGAACCTAAGTCGCTTTTTCACCAATCTTCATTCCGATGTCGATGGGAAAAATTGGTCTGAATATAAAATGCCTGTGGATGACCAGCCTTTGGACATCACTTTAAGTCCTGACAGCTCCCATTATATAGTAAGAATCGGAGACGGATTTTATGATCATGGAGATGGGGATACCTGGTATGATCACTGGGTTGAGACCTACGGCTTCAGGATGGATTTGACCAGCGTTTTAAGTGACATTCACACTCTCAAGATTGGGCTGTTCGAAGAGTACCAGACCATTCAGTTATTGGATATTTACAAACCCTGGTTGGGCGAGAGTGGCTTCGGACTGGTCTATGATCTTTACAAAGTATTTCCCAATGATGGCGCAGTTTATCTAAATAATGATCTTAAGTTGGAGCAAGCCATAATTAATTTTGGCCTTCGTTATGACTTTTGGTTTCCGGGGAAATATGTGGAGAGAGCTATCCAGGATACCTCATTGCCCACCATCACCCAGAATATACAGAAGGAATTCAGGGAGAAGACATTCAAGTTCTTGGGTTATCGGGGCAAAGGGGTTTTCAGTCCCAGGTTTGGATTTTCCGCGCCTTTCAGCAAAAATTCCACTTTCTTTTTCAACTATGGCCGACTCTCACGAAAACCCAATCCTCAATATCTCTATGCCAAGCTCTATTCTTCCACCGAGTCAACCTATCAACTATGGGGAAATCCCAATTTGAATTCGGAGCGGGTCACATCTTATGAGATGGGCATCAAATCCCTTCTCAGCCAAAATGACGCTTTCAGCTTGGTGGCATATTACCGAGGCCTTTACGACTATATCACTGCCGCCCAAGTGACACCGGATACCTTGAGACCTGAAAATGTTTACCTGGTATATTTCAATTTGGATTTTGCCTCAAGCAAGGGGGTAGAGATCGAGTATAAAAGAAGAGTGGGAGATTTCTTTTCAGGTTCGGTACAGTTGGGATTTTCCAAGACGGTGGGAGAAAGGTCGGAGCCGACAGACATCTTGAAGGGAATCGGGGGTAGATCTGTTCAAGACATATATCAGGAAGTGGTCTTCGACTGGGACAAACCCTGGCAGGTAGCGTTACGAGCAACTATTTTCTCGGAGAAAAAGAGGTTCAAATTATTCGGATTGAAATTGCCACGCAATTGGGATCTGAACTTGATCTTCTGGGCACACTCGGGACAAAGATATACTTCGTATAAACGGGTCACCTCACCGGAAGGAGAAGTCTCTTTTGTGCAAGATAGCGATATAAATGCCAAAATAGGAAAATATTGGTCCAGTTTCGATCTTAGTTTTCAAAAGCATTTTCTTTGGAAAAAATTAAAGTATATCTTCTTGTTGGAGGTGACCAATCTTTTCGATAACAAAAATGTGGTGATCATAAATCCTTTCACTGGGGATACATACAAAAGTAAGGATGTTATCCCTTATGGAGACGGCGATCCCAATTTGCCTGAAAAAGGAAGCAAAGTTCCCTTATGGTCAGATCCATCCAGACATTTGGCACCACGGAATATAAAGTTGGGAATCTCAATTAAATGGTAAAATGTAGCGTCGGGGCTTGTCCCCGACGTAAAGCGTCGCACACGGAGTTGCGACGCTACAGAAAGCATCATGGGTAAAAAGCGAAAAACGTCTTACAAAACATTTGGCAAGAGTCGTTCTCTAAGATTGGAAGGATTTGATTATTCTTCCCCGTTCGTTTATTTCTTAACTCTATGCACCCTGAGAGGGGAAAATGTTTTTACTAATTCTAAACTGGCTGAGGAAATAATAGATTGTCTGAAAACCTGCAAGAACAAGTTGGGTTATGAACTTTATGTTTATTGTTTAATGCCAGATCATTTGCACATATTAATAAGTCCAACAGATACCGGTACATCAGTCTCTGACTTTATTAAATCATTCAAGAGTTTAACGACCCGAATATACTGGAGATTTTCAAATATAGGTAAGTTGTGGCAGCGAGGCTTCTATGATCATATCGTTAGGAAGGAAGAAGATTTAGTGGAGATAGCTAAATACATTCTAAATAATCCTGTTAGGAAAAGGCTGGTAGATGTCGATCAGGAGTATTCTTATTCAGGGAGGGTAGACGATCTGCCTATCTAGAATGTAACGTCGGGGCTTGTCCCCGACGTAAAGCGTCGCACACAGAGTTGCGACGCTACAATTCCACGTTATTCGGTTATGACCAGAAAATACATTTGGGTATTGTGTTTGCTCATTATTTTTTCCAACTGTGGGCGGAAGATTAAGCTCCCTACCAACCTTCCGGAGTTAGGCGGGGGAACTTTTGATACGACCTATGTTCCCATCACTCCTATCTGGGCAGAAGCTGGAGGTATCCCATTCAATCAGCCTCAAGATATTCATATAGGCTTTGATGGGTACATCTACATCGCTGATACAGACAATGACAGGATTGTCAAACTGGATCAATCTGGCGAATTCATTGATCAATACTATGGAGCGGAAAATCCTACAAGTATTTCTCAGGATCGGCTCTTCAGACTTTTAGCAACCGGTGACAGTATTATCTATAAGAAAGGAACGCAAGAACAAAATTTTGTATCCATTTACATTGCACCTGATGTATATGATACCATACCCTTTGTGATAATAGACACGGTGGAGACTGATACGGGGATAATCATCGTTCCCATAGATACGTTTCGTGTGGACACGTCGGCTACTATCTATGAAGGAATTGCTCCTAATCCTCTACCCTTCTCCGGCTATGCCGAATACTATGCCTGTGATTTCACCAGAAGTGAAATCACCAGATTTCTATTTTATGAGCCATCGACTATCTACAATCTGGGACCTGCCATACCCACAGGATATACTTTGGGAAAGACTGCATATCCTGTTGGAATCTTCACTTATTTGACCCAGACCGGATTCAATCTCATCTTCTGCCAAGCTCTTTATTATTACTCCGTTCAATTACTTGATGGAGAAGATTTCTCTCCCATAATTCCGTGGACAGATAGCTCGGATATCTATCTCCAAGACACCTTTGATAAGCCTGAAGACGTGGTGGCGGATGAATTTGGCAACATGTTCGTAGTGGACAGCGAAAAGAACGCAGTTTTGAAATTCTCCAAAAACGGTGATCTGATTTTGTCCTTTGGAACTGAGGGAACTGGAGAAAAACAGTTCCAAAATCCAAAAGGAATTGCCTACGCCAATAAAATCGTATATGTTGCCGATACCGGAAACAACCGCATTCTAAGATTTAAGCTTTCCACTGATATTCCAGAGTGATCTGAAAATCAATTATTCATACGCTCAATCCAGCTGACTAATTCTTGCGGTCTTATCTACCCTTTTTCGTATATTAAAGGTATGAGAAACAAAAGGCTTTTAATGTTGTTGATTCCGATTTTTGTAGTTTTTCTATTTTTTCTCCTTTCCAAGATCGCCCTTCACTACTTTTCGAAGGAAATCTCAGCAGAAGCGAGCAAAGAGGAATGCCTCAAGATAGCTTCGGCCTATATCCGAGGAAATCAGCCTGAATCCGCAATTTATCCGCTTCTTCTGGCAATTCAAAAAGACGAAGACGATCCTTTTGCTCATTTTCTTTTAGCCCAAGTTTATTACCAAACCAAAGTTTACTCATTAGCTCGAAAAGAATGTGAAAAAGCTCTGCTTCTGGATGCGCAAAACAAAAAAGCTTTCGACCTTTTAACCCGAATCAGATTTGAAGAAGCAAAGGCGAATTGGGATAAGGGAAACTTAAGGGAAGCTGTCTCCGAGTTTATCTATATTTTGAATAACACTCAGGATCAAAAATTGATCGACAGCATTGCCCACTTGACCGGAGGCAAATACAAAATAAAAAGATTGACCAACGACCTTTTCTCGGACGACGCTCCCAGCTTCTCCCATGATGGTAAGAAAATCATATACCATTCCGACACCAACTATTTTTCTGAAGATTATGGATTAAAGAAAAGAGAGGTGAAAAAAAGCAGAGTATTTGTGATGGATCTGAATGGTGAAAACAAGACGTCTTTATCCTCCAATGAAAAAGATGATTCTTCAGAACAGTTTGCGCGCTTCTCTTATGATGACAAAAAGATCGTTTATGAAAAGGAGAACCAATACCCGGAACAAAAAAATGCCGCCTTCAATCTGGATCGGGACATCTTTATGAAAGATTTGGCCACAGGTAAGGTGAAACGATTGACTAATAATGATACCTATGATGGCCTGGCAAGCTTTTCCCCCGACGATAGAAGGATTTTGTTTGTCTGCGGTCATTTTGGCGGAGGAAGCTCGCTTTTTATCTTAAATCTCGATACCGGTGAAAAAAAGGGGGTCTTTTTCAAAGAATCATTCATGGAGAAGATAATCCGCAGACAGTCAAGATTAGTTCTTCCATATTGTCCCAGCTTCTCTCCGCACGGGAAAAAGATTTTGTTTCATGCTGGGTATAAAACCAGAAAAATCTTTTTAATGGATGAGGTTGGCGAAAATCTAAAATGTCTTACCCAAGGTCAAACTGACGATTTCTTTCCCGCATTCTCGCCAGATGGGGAAAAAATTGTCTTCGTCTCAAACCAACAGGATAAAGAAGATCTCAGTCTGGTGAATCTGGACGGTTCAAATCGCACCAGACTAACTTATGATGGCGGAGAGAAAAGATACCCCTCCTTTTCACCGGACGGCAATTTCATCGTATTCGCCGCCAAGCAAAAAGACCAGGAAGATCGTTACTTTGAAATATATATCTTGAACTTAAAGGAAACCATTCCCAAGGAGAAGTTGATTCAAAGATTACAGGAGATGCTAAAAGCCTTTTCGTGAGTATAGAAAAAATTTTAAAAAATTCCGTTCAATCCGTTGACAGTTTATTCCTTTGACGGAATCAAAAATGAAACCGCAAACAAAAATTGAAATCCAAAACCAGATAAGAGCCATAAGAGAAGCACTTCAAGACATCCTGGAAATCACTGCCATTTATCATACCAAAAGGGAAATCTTCATTCAAGGTAAACTCTACTCCGGTGTTTATCCTCTCTCTCTTTCCGATGATTGGAAAAGAATTATCACGGATCGGCTTTCATCCTTGGGTTTTTCCGTGGACTTCGATCAGAACGAGAATCAAGCTGTTCTCCACATAATCAGACCAGAGTACAGGACAAAAGAGCCTTTCCCCTGGACCAACTTGATTCTTTTTCTTCTCACCGTGATTACCACCTTTGCCGCCGGAGCGATGATGAGAGGGGAAAACTTCATTTCTAATCCTCTTCTAATTTTAAAAGGTTGGTCCTTTGCGGTTCCTTTGCTTCTGATTTTGCTCTGTCATGAATTCGGGCATTATATAGAGTCAAAGATGAGCGGAATCAAAGTCAGCTTACCTTATTTCATCCCCGGACCCACCATTTTGGGAACTTTTGGTGCAGTGATAAAATCCAAATCTCCCTTCAAAAACCGAAAGAATCTTCTGGATGTGGGAGCAGCAGGTCCAATAGCTGGATTTGTGGTAGCAGTGATTGCGGTTATCTTGGGACTTTCCTATTCACAGGTAGTAGAAGCGGTGCCCGAGGGAAGCATAACCTTAGGAGATTCGCTCATATTTAAATTCCTCTCTTTTCTTGTTCTGAAGAATATACCGGAGGGACACGATGTCCTCTTGAGCCCCACTGCTTTTGCCGGCTGGGCAGGAATTTTGGTGACCATGTTGAATCTTTTGCCTATCGGTCAGTTGGATGGTGGACACATCATGTATGCCCTTCTGGGAAAAAGACAAAAAAGGATTGCGTTGATCACTGTCGCGATCCTGATCCCGTTAGGAATCTTTATGTGGCCCGGATGGTTGGTGTGGGTTATTTTAATATTGATTATCAAGCTTGGTCATCCTCCTACCTTGAACGACCAAATATCTCTGGACCTCAAACGCAAGATCATTGGCTGGACAGCCATGTGTATCTTCATCCTCTCCTTTACCCCAGTGCCGATAAAATAGAGTTGCGCGGCCAGGTCAGACAGGGACCCTCCACGGTGCGGAAAACATGGAGGGGCGAGGGTTCAAGGGACTGTTGAAAAAGCCCTTTAACATCATTGCGAGGAGTTCCGCCTTCGGCGGGACGACGAAGCAATCTTTTTCGCCAGAGGCATAACTGTGTATAACAGAAACTCATTGATTTATATAGGAACAGGAATGCTTCTCCCGCCTTCGGCGGGATCGCAATGACACTCCTTTGAGCATTACAACAGACTCTCCAATCCCCACCCCAACCAGGTTTAGCTCTCAGTCTCCGTCTCAGTCTATTCCATCAAGCCCGAACTCTCACTTGGGATCCCATTTTTTCCCAAAGCCACAGCACCTCTCTGGTGGGCCGCCTTTGAACAGATAGTCAATTTCACATACGACATCCGCAGAGTTTATAATGCAATCACCGTTGCAATCTATTCGCATTAGAGGCCAAGAAGGCTCTGGGCCGCCTTTGAACAGATAGTTGATCTTACACACGATGTCAGCAGAGTTTATGGTCCCATCCTCGTTGCAGTCTCCGCAGATCGGGCACTGGTCGAATAGTCCGAGATCGCGCAGATGTGGTATGAGTATCTCTCTGGTCAGGTCTACGTGCGCCTGCAAGTCCTCCGGGCCAGTGGGAATAAAAGCTTCAATCAGAATGTATTCGCTTTGGAAGTCACCGGTCCCTCCAGGAATCATATCATAGGTCATTACCACGGTGCGGTCTAGGGTATCGGTCGCCTCATCGTGTATGTTCACACCAGGGGTAGCTGCCAAGTCGTACAACTCCTGCTCCTTCCAGCCCCAACCGTCCTGGGGATAGAGGAAGCTGTCATTTCGCACCACCTGAACACCCAAAGGTGCTACCACATTCCCATCACGATCCGTGAAGGTCAGTCCGACATAATAGTCTTCGTATTCAGGGTGCTGCTCGTCCGGAGGCAGGGTATCATTCATCCAGCCGCGGAACCATACCATCTCGTGAGCAGGTTCATATCCAGCCGTGTTGTAGCCAATACCGCCCTTATCCCAGGGAGCATCCACGTCAGCAAAGTAACCGACCCAGATATCTTCGTATGCCATGGCTTCTGAACTTGGCCACCAATTAGGACGCAGACTCCGGGTTATCCTTATCTGCTTGATAATCTGCTCCTTC
>LJVD01000121.1 GCA_001304225.1 candidate division Zixibacteria bacterium SM1_73 | reverse complement strand
CATCAATCACTCTGGACTCATAAACCAGAACCGGAGCATGAACCAGAAGACTGAGATCCGAACGAGTCCAGCTGCCGTTATCCGCAGTTATGTTCAATTCGAAGACCACAGCTTCACCATCTCCCATCTCCGGAGAAACCGCAAAATCAAAGTCATCTGAACACCACATCACATCGTGGGCTGGTATGTCCCCATAAACCTCGTGGTTATCGGTTATGGTTATGAGTGGATGGGTGGTGCTCAAGGTGGCTTCCACATTAAAGGCGGTGGAATCTCCCAGATTCTCCAGCAGGATGGGAAGCTCAATGGTCTCCCCACAATCGACATCCCCATCGCTGTTACCCAGACTCTCACCCAAACTGTCATCATCCACAGACCAGCTATCGAAAACGATATAGGCTCCCCCCATTACCGAAACGATGGCTTCATAGGGAAAAGCATTGTGCGCGGTTATGGTAAGCTCAGCATCTCCCAGAGTCAAAGGAAAAGGATAGAGGATCAGTTCACCTGCGGGATCGGTTCGGCCAACCTCATAAATCTCCGTATCCTTCATCAAACAAACTAAAGCGCCCTCGACAGGCTCACCATTAAGGTTCACGGTAACCGGGAAAGGCGCACCTCCCAACACCACATGGTCAGGATGGGTCACCTCCAAGTTTTCTGGGATGCCCGACCAGGGATCCAGCTCCGGATCACCAAATGTGGTATACATCTGCATCTCTCTCTCGGTGGTTCCTCCCGGTCCTTCGGGGAAATGGGTATACATATACATTTTCCCTTCATTCACCGCAGCAGTGAAATGAAAGTTGCTGTCAGCGAAATAGGAAACAAAGGTCCCTCTGCCCAGGGTGTCTGAATAAAAGAAAGAAGAACCCTCAGTGGAGGCGCAGATTATCACCGCACCTTTCTCGTTCCCTATCGAACCTGCCTTTATCCATCGCTCGGCAAAACAATCGGAATAATAGTCAAATTCGCCATTATTACAAGCTATACTCATAATAGCCGGAAGTTTCTCTCCATTGGTTAGCGCATCGATGTGTGAATTGGAGAAATTCGACGGATACCATGCAGTGGGACCACCGTGACCAAAATGGACCACCCAACTTCTTCCATCGTTCAAACGATTGGTTATTTGAGTCACATTACAAAGCCCGAGCGAATAAAACAGGGAATCGAAATAGGTGAAGTTAGCGTAATCAACCATGAGGAAGCCACATCTTAGGCAATTGTAATCATCCACATAGTCGCTTCCAGAAATGGTCATTGCCTCCAAAAACCAGTCAGTTTCACTCATATATGGATTTTTCCGGTAATTGAGGGTTTTGGTGACAACATGTTCTGCCTCAGCCTGAGTCTGAACCGATATCCGTCCTATGTGGATATCTGCAAAGTAGTCATCTCCGTCCACGGTGACATATTTGTGATCGGTAATGCAACTTATGCCATTATTGGTCGGAATCTGCTCTTCATCTCCTACCAGGATAACATATTCGGGCGGATCAGGCCAAGTATGATAAGCATCGTAGATATAATTGTAAATATCCGTGTTGGTGGACCCCACATCCGAAAGGTTAACCAGGTGCGTGGAAAGACCCCTCTTATGTTTCCATTCTGCAAGCGGCTCGACCTGATTGTAGAAGTTATCATAAGTGATGATCAAAATCGAACCGTCCACCTCTGGAAGTCCTCCCTTGATCTGCTCAAAATTAAGCACGAATCTCTGGTAGGTTTTATAAAACGACCTGGTCAGAATGCCTTTGGGATTAAGCTTAGGATTATCCCCTTCTCCTTCAAACTTGATTTCTACAACTATCTTCTTATAAGCAACAACCTCACCGGTCTGAGGATTGAACTGAACCGGATAAAAGATAATGGGAGCAAGCCTCAGGTCTCTCAGAATGGAGATTTCTCCCACCTCCACCACGTTGCCCGGGAATTGTTTGTCCTGCGAATAGATCCCCTCATCAAGTTCAAATCCTTGAGGCTCTTGCTTGCCGGAACGTATGGGAGGTTCTTGGAAAGGATAAAGCATAAACGCCCCGGAAAGCACCTCCTTTTCTTCCTCAATCACGTCCACCCGAACCCCTGATGTTGGGGGAAGAGAGACGAAGCGGCATACCAAAGGGACCTGTGGTTTGCCCACCTGCGTAAGGATTCCTCCTCCGGGTATGGTCAAAACCTGATAGCCCTCCCCTTCTTCTATTCTCTCCTCGATCAAGATTCTTGGAATATTGATTTCCGCTTTCACTCCAGATGGATCTGAGGAAAGCAAAGTAACCTCCACCTCCTCTCCTTGACCAAAGGTCAAGTCATACGCTGAAGCTAAAGGGAGAAAAGCCACCAAAAAGAAAAGCGCCAGTGTAAATATTGTAGCTTTTCGCATAACGGTTCTCCTTAAGTTTTAGGGTTAGAGTGAGTTAACATTTTTCTTTTTTCATTAAAAGAATCTCGATGCAGTTTTATAAAATCACAGAAAAGACAAAAACATTAAAGCATTTATAAACTCCATTAGCCTCTCTTCCGAGAAAAAACATTGCTAACTCTAATATAATTCAAAACTTCTGATTGTCAATTGAAAAAACGCCCAAAATTCATATATTTATTATGGCATTCTTCATCGATCATGAATCTACTTTGATTCGAAACCTTGAAGGACAAAGTTCGTAAAATAGTTATGAGACTGGAAAAGAGAGAAACTTGGAAAATGAACACGTTAAATTCCCACCCTCAAATTCAGGAGAAATAAAAGCATGTTCAAGAAGATAATTATAATCGGAGCAATTGTGGTATTTGTGGGGGGATTTCTTTTTTTGATGTTTAAGGGTTCCGGAAAAAAGAAAAACACCATCACCACAGTCAAGGTGGAGAGAGGAAATATCGTGGACAAAGCTCTGGCAATAGGCAGTATTGAGCCGGAGAACCAGATTGCGGTTAAATCCAAAATATCCGGAATTGTCGAAAAGGTCTTTGTGGAGATGGGAGATGTGGTAAAAAAAGGCCATCCCTTGATTGAGATAAGTCCCAATCCTACCCCCATAGAATTCGCCGAAGCCAAAAGACAGGTGGAGATCGATTCGGTAAGCTATGAGAATCTAAGAAAGGAATATCAAAGGATCCAGGAGCTTTTGCAAAAGAAACTGATCTCCCAACAGGAATTCGATAAAGCCTCCAGAAATTACCGAGAGTCCGAGTTGAGGTTGAAGCTCTCCCAGGAGAAACTATCCTTGATAGAAAAAGGGAAAACCAACGTAGCTGATCGAACAATCGAATCGGTTATAAAGTCGCCCATCTCCGGGACGGTTTTGGAAAGGAAGGTGAATATGGGCGATCCGGTAGTTCCCTTAACCTCTTACCAGGCTGGCACCGAGCTTTTCACCCTGGCCAACATGAACGATTTGATCTTCAGGGGAACCGTGGATGAGATAGATGTGGGCAAATTGGAAGAGGGTATGACTGCCGATTTGAAAATTGGGGCACTTCCCAACGACACCATTGCAGGAATACTCGACAAGATATCGCCTAAGGCCAAATTGGAGGAAAATACCACCCTCTTTGATGTAGAGATAAAGATCACCAAGACGGGATTCGAAATGTTAAGAGCCGGATATTCGGCCAATGCGGACATAATCATACAAAAGAAAGAAGATATATTGATCATACCCGAAAGGGTGGTTGAATTCAAAGAGGATACCGCTTTTGTGGAAGTAAAACAGCTAAATGGAGAAATCGACAAAAAGACCATCAAAACGGGTCTTTCCGATGGCTTGAATATTGAGGTGATGGAGGGATTGGAAGAGGGAGATCTCTTGGTGGAGCGACCCCCTAAGGAGATAAAGTAGCGAAATGTCTCTAAAATGACATTATATCTTTGCCCGTCATTGCGAGGTAAATGAGATTGCTTCGCTATCGCTCGCAATGACACTAAAGGACAGATTGCTTTGTCCCGATTTCATCGGGATAGCATTATTTAGGAAACGGTGTAATAGATGCATGTTTTGATGTTCGTGACCCAATTTTTGAGGGACATGAGGTCCCAAAAGCTGCGAACCTTTCTAACCATATTCGGGATCATCTGGGGAACCGCCTCAGTGGTTTTGCTTCTGGCTTTTGGCAAAGGTCTGCACGCTCAAAATCAAAGGGCCATGTACGGTTTGGGAGAACGGATCGTGATCCTGTGGGGTGGAAAAACCAGCAAACCTTACATGGGATTCGGAAGGGGAAGATGGATTCAGCTGAGAGAAGAGGACGCCCATCTGCTCAAAAGGGAAATCAAAGAAATAGGGGGAATAAGCCCGGAATACTCCAAATGGAGCACCACCATGAGATATAGGAAAAACACCGTTACCCAGAACATGATTGGAATCTATCCCATCTTTGGCCAATTGAGAAACATATATCCGGAGCTTGGAGGAAGATTCATAAACCATGTTGATTTAGAAGACAAAAAGAGAGTGGTATTTATTGGGGACAAATTGAAAAAGGATCTCTTTGGTGCAGACAAAGCGATTGGCAAATATATCTTCATAGATAACGTTCCCTTCTTGGTCGTGGGGGTGATGAAGAAAAAATCTCAGGATTCAAGTTACAGCGGACGAGACGAAAACAAAGCTTTCATCCCCGCCACCACCTTCGCAGCCATGTATGGCTACAAATATGTTAATAATATGATATTCAAACCAGAGGATGCCAGGCAAGTGGAATTTGTTAAAAATCAGGTTTACAAGGTGTTGGGCAGGAAATACAAGTTCAATCCAGAAGATAAGGAAGCTCTTTGGATGTGGGACACCACCGAGATGGAGAAGTTCTTGACTTATTTCTTTCTGGCTTTCAGAGCCTTTCTGGCAATCATAGGCACCTTCACTTTGATTGTGGGTGGAATTGGGGTATCCAACATCATGAACGTGGTGGTGGAGGAGAGAACCAAAGAGATCGGAATCAAAATGTCTCTGGGTGCAAAAAAAAGACACGTTTTATCTCAGTTCATTTTTGAAACCTTGATCATAACTTTAGTGGGCGGTGTGATAGGATTTATGTTCGCCTTTACGGTGGTGAAGATTTTCCCATATTTCAAACTGGAGGAGTATATGGGAACTCCTGAGATTTCCTTCTCTGCAGCTTTGATTGCAGTTGGCGTTTTGGGCTTGGTGGGATTGATCTCGGGATTCTTCCCGGCCAGAAGGGCCGCCAATTTGAATCCGGTTCAGGCATTGAAATTTTAGGTAGCCTCAACCTTTAGTGCGCGGGCTACCAATACAACGGAGCAAACATTGAAAGGACTTTTGATCTTCAGGCTTTTCTTAAGAGATCTAAAAAAGCAGCGAAAAAGGATAACCTTGACCATCATGGCCATCGCCTGGGGGACAATATCCATTGTTCTCCTCCTGTCATTTGGGGAAGGAGTGAAAAGGGCTTTGAACAAAGCCCGCCACGGTTTGGGAGACGATATCGTGATCATGTGGGGGGGACAGACCTCCATCCCTTACCAGGGTCTGGGAAAAGGAAGAAGGATTCGCTTTGTGGATGAGGACGTGGCGCTTTTGAAGAAAAGAATCCCCGGAATAGGTAGCATAAGCGGCGAATACGTAAGGTGGGGAGTCTCCCTGACTTACAAAAAGAATACCGTGTCAGAACGCGTAACCGGCGTCTATCCAGCTTTCAGAGACATGAGGGCTCACTATGCGGAAATTGGAGGACGGTTCATAGATGAGTTAGATATGAAGAGCAAGAAAAGGGTGGTTTTTTTGGGAAACGAGCTCAAAGAGCGGCTCTTTGGCAAAGAGGAGGATGCTATAGGTAAAACCATCATCTTGAACAATATCCCATTCACTGTGATCCAAATCCAGCATACCCGCCACTACCTTCGAAGCCATATTCGGACACAAATATCTACATAACATCGTCTACAAACCCAAAGACACGGCCAAAACCGAGGACGTTAAGAAGGAGATTCAGGAAGTTCTGGGAGCTAAATACAGATTCGACCCGGAAGATGACAAAGCTTTGTCCCTTTGGGATGTGATAGAGGGACAAAAGATTTTCAACAAAGTCCTTTTAGGCTTTCACATCTTTTTAGGAATAATCGGCGGAATGACCCTTTTAATAGCCGGGGTTGGTGTGGCAAACATCATGTATGTAGCAGTAAAGGAGAGAACCAGAGAGATAGGGATAAAGATGGCTCTGGGAGCGAAGAGGTTTCAAATCATGAGTCAATTCTTATTGGAATCTTTGCTCATTGCCATCTTAGGGGGAGGTTTGGGAATTGTGATTTCGATAATCATCGTAAAGATTTGGAGTGCTATTCCGGTGCAAGCCGATTGGATGCAGTGGCTGGGCAAACCGGTCATCTCCTTAGAGATTGCGGTGATCACGGCGGTCATACTGGGAGCAATCGGCATCCTCTCTGGAATCTTTCCGTCCAGAAAAGCCGCCACCGTGAACCCCGTGGAGTCTTTGAGATACGAGTAATGCGAATGCATTCATTTCTCTTACGAAGTTGTCCCCTCTCCCCCAAGGGGAGAGGGCAAGGGTGAGGGGGAATCAAGAGGTTGACTATTTAAGAAATTGTGAGGTAAATAAGAATGATACACATGAAAGCCATCAAAAAGATTTATTCCACCGGCAAAGTCGATGTTGAGGCTTTGCGGGGAATCGATCTCAAAGTGGAGAAAAACGAGTTCATCTCCATCATGGGCCCATCCGGCTCAGGAAAATCGACCTTGATGAACATAATGGGCTGTCTGGACACCCCCACCTCTGGCGAATATTATCTGGAACAAGAAGAAGTTCAGACCCTTAATCCCAACCAGTTGGCGGAGATCAGGAATCAGAAGGTCGGCTTTGTATTCCAGAATTTCAATCTTCTGCCCTACGCTACCGCCTTTGAGAACGTCGAAGTTCCTTTGATATTCAAAGGGGTCTCCTTAAGGAAAAGAAGAAAAAGGTCCGAAGAGCTTTTGGAAAGGGTTGGTTTAAAAGACCGAATGGACCACAAGCCGACCGAGCTTTCCGGTGGGGAGATGCAGAGGGTTTCCATTGCCCGGGCCTTAGCAAACGAACCCAGCATAATATTGGCAGACGAGCCCACAGGAAACTTGGACTCTGTCTCCGGGAAAGAGATAGTTGATTTGTTTGAGGATTTGTGGAAACAGGGTCATACCATTATAGTCATTACCCACGATCAGGAAATATCCACGCGCACCAAACGAATCATAAAGCTTCGAGACGGTATGGTAGTCGACGGCGCTTGATGTTCTGCTTCAAAAGAAGTTATTCCTTTGTCATTTAGTGTGCCTGTCGTGTCCCTATCCCTCCAGGGAAAGTCCCACCAATATGGGAGATGAGCTTCTGCCAGGTCAGGGGACCTGGCAGGCACGGAAGGCCAACATGTTTCATGGCAGGTTATCCCGACCCACCCATTTTACATGAAGCTTGTCATTGATGTTTTTCACTATGCTATCGAGACCACGTATGATCGCATGTAATTCATCTTTCATCAGTCCGAAATATTCTTGCAACTCGAAGCTAAGCAATACATACTTTTGGTATTGATCAGCGTCGTCGTATTCGAACAGTTGTGATGCCCCTTTGTCAATTTTGCCAACCGCCTTGCGCAAGAAGGGTGGCAGCTCGTTTCTTCTGACTACGTCCAATTCTTGACCACGTGAAAAGCGACTCATAATGGAATGGGATCCTTCTTTCAGATCACATTCGACCCACAACTCATCTTTCTGACCAGCAACGAATCGTTTCCTTGAGAGCGCGCCGAGTTTTTCACCACTCTCGATTGCGCGGAAGAAATCTTGAAGCCAATTGAGAAGCTTTGATTTCATACAGGCGGCGGTAGCGGATGTGAAACTAATCTCCTCCCAAGCTCGTGCCACTCGGATGTGAAATTCCAAGTTCTCGTAATCCTTGGGATTCTCAAGCCTTCGCGCAGTTATTTTGTCCCGCAAGAAGTCCTGCACATCGGTGGGAGATCTCATGTTCTTCACTTCGAACAGATACCTGGTTTCGTTCAACACAGCTGAGAAATCAGGTGCCTTCTGGATATTTTCAGGTATGGCTTTTATCTCCGTGAATCCTGAGATTCTTATGTCACAATAGGCACGAACCTCGGCCAAGACGTCGTGCATTTTCTGATCGTAGCTATGGTTGCCTGCAAGTTTTTTTCGCACATGATCGTAGTCTGGTGGGGAACCCGCAAGAGTCTCAATCCACCCAGACAAGGTGCTCTCTTTCTTGAACTCCTCATCGAGGATATAGACGACTAAGGGATTTTCGATCCAAGTGTCGTCCAGTCCTACCCGTTTTTGCAGGGACTCTTTGAAGAATGCTTCAATTGTCGGGCACTGTTTCAGTTTCTCAAATAGTTCACTCTTTAACGATTCCGGTGTCTTCATCTCAGTTTTGTCCTCTCTTATTCCTCCGAGTCTCATTCAAGATAGCAGAGCTGTTTGTTGCTGTTCGTGTACAGATCGTTTCCTTTATGAACGCCAGCTTATCCTAACAGCTTCCTCCGCCAAAAGCAAGAGTTTTTTGAGACCGAGCTGTTTGAATTTTGTTTCAATCCGTCCTCTGTTTTCTTGGATTTCCGAGGGCCTCGGTGGTCTATTGCGAAGCTGTTAACTCATTAGGAATCTCTGTAGTAGCTCATTTTTCCTTGTTCGAGCGGGGTGCCCTCACCCCGCTCGGCTAAGTGGTCAAGGGTGAGGGTTCATCCTGATCCCGCCTTTGGCGGGAGAAGCAATCTCACTCCGTATAAATCAAAGCGTTCCTTGAGGTGTCAGAACCCCTGTTCTGATACCATCCCCCCTCTCTGCCCACCGCAAAGAGCAAAATCGATACAACCTCAATGGTGAACCGGACACCTCCATTATTTATAAGGAGAGTGAATTATGTCTGGAGTAAAGTAGTTTGACTTTCTGATTTGCGTCATTTCTGATCCCATGGATCCAGAATCCGGACCAAAGTCGACACCATGTTTAGTTTTATCCTTTAATCTCTTGGGAATGACCCAGGTCGTGATTTTGAGAAATGAAAAAATTTTCAAAACAAACACAAGAAAGGCACGAAACACACGAAACACGACCTGTCCCCTCTACTCTGTTTCCTCCATCTTTTCTTCCTCGGGCAAAAGCAGAACGAATCGTTTGCTTTTTCCTCTCTTCACGGTCAACATTATCTGCTTTTCATCCTTAACTTGCTTAAAACTCTCCTTGAAGTCATCCAAATTCTTAATCTCGAATTCTTCCACCTTTTTTATGATGTCATCCTCCTGCAATTGTGCTGTGCTGGCAACCCCTCCCACCTCCACAAAGGAGACCAATACCCCTTCTTTATCATCCAGCATATACAGTCTAAAAATTGCATCGGTGATCTCCTTTACCGTAAAGTCGAAGTCGGTCTCATATTCGTCCGCTTTCACCTTGGGCTGGCTGGCAATTTCTATTCGGATGGTCATTGGAGTTCCATTTCTTACGATCTTTATCTGAGCAGGCTCCCCCACCTTGGTTTGCGAAACCAAGAACTGAAATTTGTTTAAATCCTCTTCTTTTTCCGCAGAGACCTCTTCGCCCATATATTCGACGATTACGTCTCCAGGCAAAAGCCCAGCCTTTTCCGCGGGCGAGTCGGGGATAATGTCACTTATAAGAACCCCTTCCATATCTGGTTTATTGTAGTATTTGGCATAATCCCGGCTCAGGGGCTGGATGGCGATGCCTATCCATCCCCGGTCAATGGTTCCGGTGGTCAAAAGCTTATCCTTGACTTCGTTGGCCGTATTCATAGGTATGGTGAATCCCTGTCCTCTGCCAAGACCTATGGAGTTTATCCCGATCACCTCACCTTTCAGATTTACCAGAGGACCCCCGGATGAACCCGGATCGATGGCTGCATCGGTCTGAATGAAATCGTTGATCAATGGATTTTCAATGGGAAGTTGAGGCAAGACCCTTCCTTTGCCACTCACTATTCCGAAAGAGACAGTTCTATCGAATCCATAGGGGTTACCCACGGCAATCACCCACTCGCCCACTTTCACTTCATCTGAATTCCCCAATTTGGGTACGAAGAGGTTTTCGTCGGTTATGATCTTGATTACAGCTAAATCGGTCTGCTTATCCGTTCCGATTATCTCCCCTGTGTATTCAATTTTACTGGGAAGGGTAACGGTAATGCTCTGGGCTTTGTCCACCAGATGCTCGTTGGTGAGAATATATCCCCGCTCATCTACTACCAACCCGGAAGCCAAGGATTTATATTTGATTTGCCCGGACTTCTGAACCACTTCGATGTGCACCACCGCAGGCTTGATGGTGTTGGATACCGAAATTATCACATCCTGTAAATCATCGAAAAGCTTCAGAATCTTCTGCTTCTCAGCAGGTTGAGCCTGAACAGTTGATAATCCTGATAGAGCCCATCTTTCCTCCTGAATAAATTATTTTTTAACCAGCCGGTTTTTGGACGAAAAAAACTTCAAACTAAATACGGTTTTACAATAAATATCGGCAAATCTTTTGGTCAATGAAAAAATAAAATTTCTATAATTGCTTGGCGCAAGCTCTTCACTCGAGATGCATTCTTCTGATTTGTTAAAGTACGTACAGCAACTAAGCATGTATCTTTGGCAGAGGGGAACTTGGAATTTTTTGATGTATTGCGAAAATTTTTTTCAACGGAATTAAGATAAAGGCGTATAATATGTTGTGTCTTGTATGCAAATATCTGCAAGGATAGGAGAGGCGGAAAGGAAAACTGGCGTAAGTAGAGGGAGGATAAAATCTTGTGAAATGAAGTAATTTTTTTCTTGACAAGTTTGAATTGAGATTTTATATTGAAAATTTGTAAATTTTGGGAGGGTTAAGCCTTGAGGGATAGAAACATCCTCGCTGACCCGAAAAGATTTCTGATTTATATTCCTTTCGCTATCCTTTTTATTTGGCTTGGTGTACTCATTGCCTCGAATTTCGACTGGTCTTCTCACTCCGGGGCAGTTCATGAGGCACAAAACTTCTTAGAACAACCCCTGGATCCTCCAATTGGATTATCTGTTTCCAAAGAGGATCTTTTGGCTGGTCAAGAAAGCCCTTTTGTGGCAGTGGCAGAGAAGGTCAGTCCGGCAGTGGTGAATATAAGCGCTGAAAAGACAGTCGAACGAAAAGGTTTTACCGACTATTTTCCATTTGAGGATTTCTTTCGGAGATTTTTTGGAGAAACCCCAGAAAAAAGGTTTCCCCAAACTCAGAAAACCAAGAGCTTGGGTTCCGGCTTTATCTTCAGAAAAGATGGTTACGTTCTGACCAATAATCACGTGGTGGCAGGAGCGGATAACATCTTTGTGAAACTTCCGGACGGCAGCCAATATAAGGCAAAGGTGGCGGGATTGGATAAGGATACTGATATAGCTGTGCTCAGGATCGATGTAGAGAACAATCTTCCCACCGTCGAATTTGGGGATTCAGACTCATTGAGAGTGGGAGAATGGGTGATAGCTATCGGAAACCCATTTCCCCAGTTAGGCTTGGATAGAACGGTCACCGTTGGGGTGGTGAGTGCCAAAGGAAGAAGCAACCTGCGTTTTGGAGGGGAGGAGACTCCCAACTACCAGAATTATATTCAGACCGACGCTTCCATAAATCCGGGAAACAGTGGAGGTCCCTTGGTCAACATCAAGGGGCAGGTGATAGGCATAAACTCTGCCATAACCAATCCCACCGGAATGAGCTTCAATATAGGAATTGGCTTTGCCATCCCAGTGAACTTGGCAAAATGGGTGATTCCGGATTTGATCGAAAAGGGAAAGGTCTCCAGAGGATTTTTGGGAATATTCTTTCAGGAGATAGAGAAGAATTTGGCAGACGCTTTAAATCTGCCCGAAGTCGAGGGGGTGTTGGTTAGCAAGGTTCAGCCAGGCACCCCTGCGGATAAAGCCGGCATAAAGGCTGGGGACGTCATAATCGGGTTTAACGGAGAAAAGGTGGAGAGTGGCACCAAGTTCAGGATGATGGTGGCCGCTGCTGGACCTGACCAGGAGGTTTCTCTTGAGATTTTGAGAGATGGGAAAAAAATCTCGAAAAATTTGACCTTGGCGGACAGAGATAAATTCCTGGCTTCGGCAAAAGAGGAGGAGCCGAAAGAGGAAGAGACAGAAAACTGGTTAGGTCTGGAGGTCGCCACGTCCACTGAAGCTTTAGCCGCTCAATATAGAGTTGAGTTCCAACCGGGGGTCATTGTCACAAACATCGAGGCCGGAAGCCCGGCGGAGCAGAGCGGATTCATGGAGGGCGACATCATAATGAAGATAAGTAACCAGGAGATCGAAGATATAGATGATTACAAAAAGGTGGCCAGGTCACTTGAGGGTGAGAAAAAAGCCATACTCTTTTTAGTATCAAGAGATGGAGAACCCCTTTTTGTTGCAGTAAAACCTTAAACCCAAAAATAAGGAGTGGTCTGTAATTGGCAAAGCAGGTAAGAAGGTATAGAGATGAGGATAGGTCTTTGGATCTATACCTAAGGGAGATTGGAGAGACCCCGCTGATCAGCGCAGCTCAGGAGGTCGAATTGGCAAAGAGGATCAAGGAGGGTGACCAGGATGCCTTGGAGAGACTCACCAAGGCAAATTTGAGATTCGTGGTCTCTGTGGCCAAACAGTATCAAAATCAGGGTCTCTCCTTGGCTGATTTGATCAATGAGGGAAATATCGGGCTGATCAAAGCCGCCAAAAGGTTTGATGAAACTCGCGGATTCAAATTCATCTCCTATGCAGTTTGGTGGATAAGGCAAGCGATCCTTCAAGCTCTGGCCGAGCAGTCTCGCATTGTGAGATTGCCCTTGAACCGGGTAGGGACCTTACATAAGATTGGTAAAATCTCCAGCTCGTTGGAGCAGGAATACGGAAGGGAACCCTCCCCGTCAGAGATTGCCAGAGAACTGGAGCTCTCCGCAGTCGAGGTTTCGGACACCTTGAAAATCTCCAACAGCCATCTCTCTTTAGATGCTCCATTCTCCACCTCTGAGGACAACAGCCTGATGGATGTATTAGAGGACGAATTCCAGCCGGCTCCAGATGAAGCCTTGTTGGATGAGTCTTTGAGATTGGAGATCGAAAGAGCTTTGGATACTCTCTCATGCAGAGAGGCTGAGGTGATCAATCTCTACTTCGGCTTGAACCACGAGAAGGCTTTAACCCTGGAGGAGATCGGAGCCAGGTTCAATCTTACCCGCGAGAGGGTAAGGCAGATAAAAGAAAAAGCAATCAGGAGATTGAGACATGCCTCCCGCAGCAAATCCCTCCGGGCTTACCTGGATTAGAGAGTTGCTAATAGTTTCAAAAGGCGAGAAAAACCCTGGATTTTCAAAATCCGGGGTTTTTAGTTAAAAGGTCTGACAGCATAAATTTTCCTGGTTTTTTTTGGAGAATTTCATATATTTATAGTAGAACGGTTTTCAAGACAAAAGACACAAAACGAGTGCTAATTTTTCAGATTTCTCCCAGTCAAATGGGATAAGCCTCAGTTTGTGTTCTGAGAAGATAGGAGACGTTTCATGAAACGAATTATTCTTCTGTTTTTCCTCATAATCTCACTTCGTGGAAAAGCTGATGTTGGTCATGCGGAGTCACTCGATTTTATCATTTCCCTGTTTGGTGAAGACCTTTATGATTATTTTGGCTGGAGCTGTGCTACCGGCGATGTCAATTGCGATGGATACGCAGATCTCATGATAGGGGCACCCCACAGTTACGCTGCCCAAAGAGGAGTGATTTACGTCTTCTTTGGGGGGCAAACAATTGACAGCATCCCGGACCTTGTCTTACAGAAACCACCTCAGGAAATGTTGGGATGGTGTGTGTCATCCGGTGATGTCAATGGTGATGAATGTGACGACATAATAGCTGGCGCGTACTGTCCCGGAGACATAGGCAAGGTATACATTTTTCTTGGCTCCGAGT
>LJVD01000120.1 GCA_001304225.1 candidate division Zixibacteria bacterium SM1_73 | reverse complement strand
ATAAGGAGAAAATGACTTCTCGCGGGGTACATGACGTTGATGAATTCTACCGTGAATAGTTTGTGCCTATATGTTCTATCAAAAAGCTCTCGATGATACGTTAAGATTCGGAGATGTCGTGCGGGGGTTCGTGTTGGCATCCCCAAACCTTGAGGGTCCAGCTTCGCACGACAACTATAGAATTGATGTTTCCTTGCCGTCCTTCTGTGTCGTGCTTTCTCCTTGCTGCTCGATAGGGGGCAAGCTGATCAGCCTCTCTCCTTTGATTGAAGTGCGTGGTTCCTTCTTCGACAATCCTTTCTTTGAAGAGGATCTGACCAGGATTAATCGGAAAATGGAACCACAACAAGCGGTGGCACCTCATGTATGGAGGGGATTTTCTTCGGAAGAGAAACAAAAACGTTTGGATGAAGGATATGCATACGCCTTTTTGGAAGTATTCATCTATGAAAAGCACGATTTACTCCCGAAATATCGGATACATCGAAAACGGAGAAATCTCGAGACAAATTACTACATGATAGATTTTCGAAACACGTGTAAGCTGAATTGTGAAAAGATTGTAACCCCGAAAAACGCTCCATTAGAATCAAACTGTCTGCAATTAACGACCGAGGCGCGATCGGAGTTGCGAGATAAGATTGCTTACTATTATGGAAGAATCCCGGAAGAAGATGAGATATTGAAGGATTAGCAAGGTGCTAATACCAGCACGTTCTCCTGAGGCTTCGGGAATATGAATTAACGAAGCTGAGGCGTCCGTATTTCCCTCAAAACAGCTCCCGTTGGTCGCGCACGTCCCGTCCGTGCGGCCAACTACATACTGCCCGAAGACGCATCCGTTACTACCAAAGGCGGGCTTCTCTCCGCTCTTCTCTTCGCTCATCCAGAGAATCCCATCGCTCGAAAGTTTTTCTTGACATTACACTTTTTCTAACCTTTTTGGAGCAATGAAACGTCAAGAATTAGGCGTCGGGTCTAACCATAACCTGAGGAACCAACTGCTCGAGTAATCCAGGTCGGGCCTTTGGGTTCAGATAATCAATGATGGATAAGACTGTCTCTGCTAAAGCGCTTTCCTTCAACATTCCAAAATTCTACTTCTTTAGCGCTGCGTGGATGTTCGTTCTCATGTTCACCATCAACGTGGTGTTTTTCCGCAGCAACGGCCTATCAATTTCGCAGATTACATTACTGGACATTTTCTGGGCCGTGGCAGCTCTTCTTCTTGAGGTGCCCACGGGAGCGTTAGCAGACCGGTGGAGCAGGAAGTACACGCTGGCTTTAAGCGGTCTGTTTGCAGCACTGGGGATGTTGCTTTACAGCTTAAGCAGTACGTTCTTCCCGTTCATGCTGGCAAGCATGGTGATGGCTGCAAGAAGTGCATTTCAGTCCGGAACAGCTAATGCATTCATCTATGATACACTTAAAAGTATCAATAAGGAAAGTAAGTTTGAAAGGGTACTGGGGAGAGCAAGATTTATTGGTGTTGTCTCGGTATCTGTAGCGGGAATCCTTGGTGCCTATCTGGCAAGCAGCATAAATATTCGGTTGCCCTTTATAGTGTCTATCTTCACATCGTTGTTTGCAGCACTGATCGCTTTAACTTTCCGGGAGCCGCCATTTCGTCATTCTACCGGAGAAGTTAGATTTTTCGAGCATATCAGAAAAGCGGCTAAGTTTGCTTTATTCAATCCCTTCCTTAGATTTTTGTTTTTCTACTTTGTTTTAATGGATATTGCTATCAGTCATATGGACGAATATGATCAGCTCTATCTGACGGCTGTGAATTTCCCTCTTGCTCTTTTTGGCGTTTGGATAGCTCTTCGAAGGGGTCTTTCCGGGTTAGGAGGTTTTTTTGCGGAAAGATTTAAAGGAATATCTTCGCCTCGAATAAAAACATTGGCATTAGTAGCTATGATCGGGGCTTTGCTGACCATTTCTTTCGGAAACAAATACGTCGGGCTGTTAGCATTCTTAATCATCTTTCCCATATGGGGAATTGTAGAAGTGCTGGTTATTGGAGAGCTGCATTCAAAGGTAGAATCTCATCGAAGAGCTACCGTTGAATCGTTAATTGTGTTTTTCGGGGTCATGATTGACATACCAATACGTCTTGCGTTTGGCTATATCGGGGATTTGTTTAACATCAGGATCGGTTATTTTTTCATTGGAACAATACTAATTCTGTATCTTCCATATTTTCTTTGGAGGAATATATTTAGGTCCCGAAAATAGTTTCTCGTGAATCGTGATATCTAAGTCAGTCTTTTTCCCATCGGTTTTGCAGGTGATGGCTCCGTTTTTCAGGGTGCGGTGATACTCGATTTGAGGAAATTCATGTGCCATCAGGGTAGAAATTTTGTCCTTTTGATAACGCAAATAATAACGGGTGAAGATAATTTTCTGAGGTTCGATCTTTTCAATTAATTCCTTTGCGTCGTCATAGCTTACCAACTCGGAGATTACCAAAACCTCACAATTTCTAACTCTCTCCCACGCAAAACCCGGATCAAATTCAGCCCTCTTCATCCCATCCAGAAGACAAAAATCAACATCCTTGTATGAGATCTTGACGATCTTACCGTGAGGAGACAAAGCAAGTTTCCTGATGCTTGGGTAATCGATAAACGAAATTCTTAACTCATTTTCTGCGTCTGAAATCTCATTAATTGAGTCCAGAGGGATCAATTTATCCGAGATATTTGTGAAAAATTCCTGATCGATTCCTTGTGCCGAACCATCAAAGCTTGGCATCAAAACCTCTTCGATCTTCACCTCCTCAGCCACAAATTTGGCTGAATTTATATTCGCGGAATCATTGTCGGTGAGGATAAGTTTGTCAATTTTTGTGATGCCATTTTTGTTCAAGAATGGAATCACCACGTATTCTCCAGAGTTAAAGTTGCCCCTTTTTTCTCCGGCATTTATCAAGAATGTCTTTCTATCAGGGAGCTCGATGACGGTGGAATTCCCCTTGCCGACATCCAAAAAAGTTAGCTTTGAAATTTGACTCTCACTGGACAGTGGCCCTTTCCAGGCAAAGATATTTCCAATTATTACCAGGGAGAAAATGACTGCTTTTCTTTTTTGGGTTATGGAGCTAAGTAACAGCCATAGAAACAGATAATAGATGATGAAGGAGAAAATTGAAGGAGAGGGCACGGTTAGTTTTGCTATGGGGAGTGTGGCGAAGAAAGTATTCAACTTCAAAATACATTCCAAACAAAGCCAATTGGAAGCGGAGAAGATGCTCGCAAATGTTAAGCTAAAGGTAGCAGAAAACAGGGTGAAACAGGACAATGCCACCGATAAGCTTGCCAAAGGAACGATGAAAAGATTGGCGACGACAGTAATCAGGGGAACCATATTGAAATAGTAAGCCAAAATGGGGAACAAAATGATTTCCACAGATAATGAAACCAGACCGGGAAGAATTATCCACCGCCACAACGTTTTACGAGATTTACTCACATACTTAGACAACAGCTGGCTTAGCTTTGGAACCAAAAGAACAATAGCGAAAACTGAGGCAAAGGAGAGCTGAAAACCCACATCAAACAGGTGGAGAGGTGAGAAAAGCAGGATGATCAAAGCGGAAAATGAAACCAAATTTAGCGGGTTGGCATCTTTGTATAAAAGGATACCCACAAGTACTACCGATGCCATGATTCCGGCTCTCACCACAGGAGGATCATTATGGACCAAATAGGCAAAGATAAAGATGCATATGAGGGTTATAAGAGTGGTGGGGATTTTGGGAATCCGAAAGAGGCTGAGAGCCGCAAAAATGATACCGACCACCAACCATACATTGGAGCCGGAAACTGCCAGAAGATGGACCGTGCCCGTATCTCTGAACATATTGTAAATCTCTTTGGGAATATCTCTTGTGTCTCCCAACAAAAACCCGGAGAGGAGCGCTTGGTGATTGCCGGATAAGGTCTTTTCGAACACTTCTAAGATCCAGCTTCTCAGTGGAATGACTATCTTGGATAAAAATATATTGCCCGGTTCTTTCTCAACGATTTCTATTTTGTTCACACCAGATAAGCTAACCAACCCATAGATTCTTTTGCGGCTGAGATACTTTTTATAATCGAATGCCCCTGGATTTCTTCGGGGAGAAGGTTCATATAAGAATCCCCCAAATTTAATTTTATCAGCATAGTCAAAGTCAAAAGTGGATTCTTTTATTTTCAAAATTATCTGTCCGGAAGTGGGGATTGTGATTTTACCTGTGGATAGAGTTTGTGCCTGGACTTTTAAGAAGGTTTTGTTTTCCCTTACGTCCGGTTCATCGGCGATCTTTCCGGTTATAGTGACAGGCTGATCTAAATTCAGAAAATTGCTAATGTGATTTGCGGGGAAATCTTTGGTAAAAAGCTCACATCGAAAGAACCCGGCCAGAATGATGGAGATTACGATAAAAAGGTTGGCGTCTCTTTGGTCTTTTCTTAAGAGAAAAAGAAGTGAAAAGAAAAGGGAAAGGATCAAAACTGACAACAAAAGAGACTTGGGAAGGTCAAAGAAATTGCCGAGGAGAATGCCTGTGACAAAAAGGATCAGTGCATAAAAAGCAGGTCTTCTCATATCCGATCTTCGGTGTGAACCACTTGGTCTACACCTGAGAAACAAACAAACTAAGAATCAAAATCAATTAGTTTTCGTCATTATAGCACCTATCAGAGAATTGTCAAGCGATTGTTTTGGGATTTTGTGGAGAAGCAAATTGAAAAGGCTTTGTGTGGAGTGTTAAGCCCCGATCCGGACAGGGATTGAACCCCTGCCCGTAGTCCTCCTTCATGTGTCAAGATAGTTGTTTATTGATGATATTCCATTGGCAGGTGATTTCAGCTTTTTCTTTAAGCATGGCAGTAACCGAGCAATACTTTTCCTGAGATAGTTCGATTGCTTTTTTCACATTCTTTTCTGTGATGTTTCTTCCGGTAAAATTATACTCGATGTTTATCTTGGTAAAGATTTTGGGATGCTCAGGGGCCTGTTCGGAATGAATATTGACGGTCATGCTTTCTAAATCGACCCTCATTTTCTTAAGAATCGAGACCACGTCCATGGCGGTGCAACCGCCCAAAGAGACCATCAAAAGCTCCATGGGTCGGGGTCCATTGTCCTCGCCTCCAACTTCCGGCTTTGCATCCATCACGACCGAATGCCCCGATTCGGTCTTTGCTTCAAATACCATTTTCCCGTTCCAGGTAAACTCAGTCAGCATGTGTTCTCCTTATTGTAGAAATCTCTAAATTTTACTAGAAATTCGAAAGCGAAGCTAAATTGTTCATTCATTGGGGGAATAAGTACGCAAACCATGAAGGCTGGCCTACGCGTTAAAGGTTGAGAAAGATAACTCCCTCTATTTAACCTGATCCTCAATTTTTTTCTGTTCCTCCGGAACAGGGCAGCTTCGTTTCAGTCAGGTGTTAATACCCAAGAGAGGTAGCAAGAATCCCCAAACGAAGAACCACAAAATGAAAATCAAGGCCAGAATAAGGATGCTTTTTGAGTCCATGATCTTATTTTTCATATATTTTCGAGTTATAGAGGAAACTCCTCCTAAACAAGTCTACTATCACGTACAAGGCTTATGTCCGTATCCGCAAATGGGACAAACTATCTCGTCTCCTTCTCTTTTTAGCTTAGCAAAATGGCAAAAGGGGCATTCTTGTCCTTCGACCAGAATCTCCACAGAGCTTGTCGGATTTTGAGAGCTGGGTTCAGGTCTGCCTCTGTCTGGAGAGGCAGACTGGCGGGGAAACACTTGAGATCAATTTTTTTTTACCAGGCACAAGGGAATTCTGCTTACTTACGGGTTTTCTTGTTCTCACCAACGATTTTCTCAATCACAGTGTTTCCTGCACTCTTTGGCCA
>LJVD01000021.1 GCA_001304225.1 candidate division Zixibacteria bacterium SM1_73 | reverse complement strand
GCTTTTGCAGCCTTTACACCGGCACGAATAGACCCTCCCTGATAGAGCGTGTATCCGACCCCAATGCTTGCCGAGTAGCTCCTTTCTTCGCCATGTCTACTGGAAAGGTTCAGGCTCGGAATGGAAAGGTTCAGGCTCGGATAATACGATGAATAAGCGGCGGTCACACCTACCTCAGACTGTTCTATCGCTGTTTTTCGCTGAATGAGTTTGGGGTAATTCTCCCTTGCCAGGGAAAGGCAGTCCTGGAGGGTCAGCGGTTGTTCTGCGAAAGAGCTACTATTTAGAATGACTAACCATATGATAAATAGAAATCGGCATTTGACAATCACCTTGTCTCCTCATCTTTCTTCTCTCTTTTACATCTCATTTCTTCAAAATACTTTCTTTAGTTATTTGACACCGATTTTTTGTAAAACTTGCGTTTAAACTCAACTTTCTTTTAGATAATGAATCAATTTTCTCTGCAGGTTTAATTTCGCCCGGTGAATAAGTGACTCCACCGATGAGAGGGAATGCTGCAGGATTTCTGCTATTTCTTGATAGGATAATCCCTCATACTTGTGAAGAACAAATGCTGCTCGTTGCTTGGCAGGCAGCGAATCAATAGCTCTCTGCACCACTGCATTTCGTTCCTTCCTCTCCAGTGCAATATCCGGACGATCAGAATTTGAGGTTGGCACGGTCGATACGGGTTGACGGTCACCTTCCAATAGCGAGCTGAGGCTTTCCAGCCATCTAAATCGCCTATTGTCACGCACGAAATTTAGCGATCGATTCACCGCAATTCGATAAAGCCAGGTGGAGAGCTTGGCTTCCTTTCGAAATTTTTGGGCAGACTTGTATACCTGGAAAAACACCTCCTGAGCCACATCCTCGGCATCCTGTCGATTGCCAAGCAAATGGTAACAGGTATTTATCACTAATGTCTGATAACGATCAACTAAAGCTTTGAATGCACCATGATCTTTGGTTACAATCTTCTCGATTAATTCCTTCTCGTCCATTGAAAAATTCAAAATTGCTTTTTACTCTTAAATCGAAAATAAAGTTTTACTAATAGACACAAAATGTGAAAAAAACCTGCTGCGCTATCGTGCGATTGTCTAAATCGGTTAGTCGTTGATAAGGGAGGTAATCCGAATGAAAACAGGTACTATTGCATAATTCATTGGGACTGCGCAGTCATCTAAGCTTTTCGCTATTTGTGAATTTCAAGGGGCGGATTTAAAAATCCGCCCCTACCCTTCATGAATCGAATCTGAGTTAGTAATTCTCACACCAAAGCTCATAATATGACTGTGGATGAGCACAGGCGGGGCATTTCTCCGGGGGTTCGGTGCCTTGGTGCACGTATCCACAATTTCTGCACTTCCACTTAACCGGCCTATCCCTTTTGAATACCTTACCTTGTTTTATATTATCGAGCAGTTTGAGATACCTTCTTTCATGGTATCTTTCAACCTCTGCGATCTCTTTGAAGGTCTTGGCTATTTCCTTGAATCCCTCTTGTTCCGCCACCTTGGCGAAATCCGGATACAAGGTTCCCCACTCCTCCTTTTCCCCGGCAGCTGCAGCCTCTAAGTTCTCTGCGGTGTTACCAATAACCCCAGCCGGATAGGCGGCATTAATCTCCACCTTCCCACCTTCAAGGGACTTGAAGAATCTTTCGGCATGTTCTTTCTCATTGTCTGCAGTTTCCTGAAATATAGCACTAATTTGTTCGTAACCCTCCTTTTTAGCCTTGGAGGCGAAAAAGGTGTAACGGGTACGTGCCTGTGATTCTCCGGCAAACGCAGCTAAAAGATTCTTTTCAGTCTTTGTTCCTTTTAAGCCTGGCATTCTTTGTCTCCTTTCTAAACTTCGATTGAATTTTCCCATAACCCGTGAATATTGCAGTATTCAAGGGCAAAAAGTCTCTTGAACTCATTAAGCTTCAGGTGAGTGACGACTTTGGGCAAGGCATAGACCGGTCCCAAGTCGAAGGTCCCCAAATGGATCACCTGTCCATTCTGTTTTACCCCGTTTAGCTGAATCCATTTGATGTGATGCTCCACGGTATTGGGGTGAGGCACCTCCTTGCCTACCCAAACCATCACCGTATCCTCACCGCATTCTGGACACTTCTTGATCTCGATGAGCGGCACATGTTTTTCTTTGCCTTCGGCTTCCTGGGTTTTCAGGATCTCTCCGAATCTCATGATCAAACCTCCTTCTTTTCTAAAAGATTTCCTAATTCCTCGCCGATTTTGATAGTCTTCGCCAACTCCTCCTCATCCGGAACATATTGAAAATTTATACTCTTCAGAGGCATCTCCCATTTGAGAGTTTCCAGAATCGCTTGTATTTTCTTAACTGCCTGCCCTCCCCAACCATAAGAACCAAAGGCGAAGCCGATCCGTTTCTTGGGACGTAAACCCTCGAGATAGGCAAGGAAAGCTCCTACCGTAGGGAGCATGCCATTATTCAAGGTGGGCGAACCGATCAAAACCGCTCTGGAGGAGAGCACATCTGTCATAACATCAGATATATGGTTGGTCTTTAGATTCCTTATGGTCACCGGAGCCCCCGCCCTTTCCAATCCATCGCGTAGTGCGTAAGCTATCCTTTCAGTGGAACCCCACATGGTGTCGTAGGCAATCAGAGCCTTGTTTTCAGATTTGTTATCTGCCCACTTTTGATATGCTTCAAGAATTTTCGACAAATGGGAACGCCAAATTACCCCATGACTGGGAGCAACCATTTCGATGTTCAGAGCGGAGAGCGCTTCCAGCGCTTTCTTCACCTGCTCTCCATAGGGTAAGACGATATTGGCATAATATTTGGCAGCTTCCTGGTAAAGGACATTCCATCCCACCTGATCATCAAAACGCTCAGCCGAAGCGATGTGCTGTCCAAAAGCATCGTTGGGCAAAAGGAGTTTCTCCTCCGGTACATAAGTTGCCATGGAATCGGGCCAGTGCACCATGGGAGTTAGAAAAAACTGCAGGGTGCGCTTGCCTATATTCACAGAATCACTGCTTTTCACCACCTTGAAATCCCACTCTTCCTTGAAATGCCGACGTAGTCCTTTTTCACCATGAGGGGAAGTTATCACTTTCGCATTTGTAGCTATTCTTAGGATCTTGGAAAGACTACCCGAATGATCCATCTCCACATGATTGGCTACGATATAGTCTATGCGGGAAGGATCGACCACCTCCTTTATCCGGGAAAGCATCTCCTCAAAGAGATAATACTTCACCGTATCAACCAGGACTATCTTTTCGTCCAAGATCAAATAAGCATTGTAGGTGGAACCTCTTTGGGTTAGATATCCGTGAAAATTGCGCAAATCCCAATCTATTCCTCCTACCCAAAAGATTTTTGGCTTTATCTCTATAGGCTTCATAATTTATCTCCTGACATGTCTGTGGGACCTTATATGAACCTCTCAAACCGTTCCTTTTTAGCTTTGCATATCGGGCATATCCCAGGTGGTTCCTCTCTTGCGCACAAATAGCCGCAAACCTTGCATCTCCATACTGTTTGGGAAAGGGAGGAAATGTCCGGTGATGTAGATTTGGATTTTGCTTTTTTTCTATCTTTTAAAGAAGGACGCCTTTCAGGTATCGACCCTAACTTTTTTTCGCCCTTCAAAACTTCCTCCGAAACGTAAAGAGCGCAATAGCAGGTACCATATTCACTCAGGTCCGGGTCCCTGTAATCACACGGGCAAATTATGTCAAGATCTTGCTCCTTGACGCCCGAAGCCAATCTACACGGGCACGCCCAGTAAGCATATCTTTTCTCGTTTGTCAGCAAGCCCTTGACAAGCTCTTTGGTGTGCTCCACATCCGGATTGAGATGGTATCCGGATGCCTCAGCCTCTTGGTCCAACCTCGTATGGAGTGCATCTACTTCTTCAGCAGTTACCTTTATTTCCTCACTCATACTCCTATTGCCTCCTTAATCTTTTCTTCATCGTATCCAACAATACACTTGTTTTTGACCACCAGAGTGGGGAAAGTGAACTTAGGATTCCAGCGCTCCAGATCCTCCATGGCCCCCTCCTTCTTCTTCCCTTCCAGAAGATCAACGTCGGTATAATGATATTCGACTCCCAATTCATTCAGAAGGCGTTTGGTCTTTTTGCACCAACCACAAGTGCTCAAAGCAAACATCATAATATGTCCCTTATCCTTTCCCTTAACGTGTTTCACATCCATATTTCACTCCTCATTCTGGTTTTTCGCTATACACTACAAAATACCACTATGGTTTTTACGCTTCAGAAATATTCGATTTCGAATTGGTAGCCGCAACCTTCAGGGACTGTGGAAAAACTTGAACTAACAGCGTGTCATTCTGATCCCGCCGAAGGCGGGAGAAGAATCTCCATATACATCAAAGAGATTCTTCGGTGGCTACGCTCCCTCAGAATGACAATATGGCTTTTTCAAGGCGCCCTTCAGGTTGTGTAAGTATTTCTTCGCCCCGCTATAAGCGGGACGGCTACCCAAATTAGTCTTCACTTCCGTTTATTTGCTTCCTTTTTGGTTTTGTAGTCTTTGATCGCTGCTTGTAGTGCATCAGCTGCGAGGTTGGAGCAATGCATCTTCTTTGGTGGCAGACCATCAAGCTCATCCGCCACGTCGTTACGCGTTATCTTCGCAGCTTCATCCACATGCTTTCCCTTTGCCAGCTCGGTCACCATACTGCTGGTGGCGATGGCTGAACCACAGCCGAAGGTTTTGAATTTTATGTCAGTGATGATATCATTCTCTACTCTAATGAACATTTCCATCAGGTCACCGCAGACGGGATTGCCCACTTTGCCATATCCGTCAGGATTTTCTATGGTGCCCACATTCTTTGGGTTCATGAAGTGTTCCAGCACTTTCTGACTATAACCTATATCTGCCAAATCGATCACCTCTCTTTTTTACAAGGGCGAAAGCCCTCTTAACCTTTCAACCGTTTCCTTTACGCCTCTGACGATCGCAGGTACTTGTTCAACCTTGTTTGATCGTCCCAGGGTCAATACCAAAGAACCATGCGCCTCTTCGTGTTTCAGACCTATTGCCAAAAGAACATGTGAGGGTTCCAGAGTTCTCGAAGTGCAGGCTGATCCGGTGGATACCTGTATATGATACATCATATCCATATTCAAAAGAATGCTCTCCCCTTCTATGCCACTGAAACGGAAGCTGGCGTGGTGGGGAAGCCTTTGGCTGGGATGACCGGTGAGATACGACTTCTCGATCTTCAATATCTCCTCGATTAATTTATCTCTTATCTCCTTCAGCCTTTTGCTTTCCTGATTCATTTCATCCTTTGCAATCCTTGCCGCTTCTCCCATTCCGGCAATGGCAAACACGTTCTCTGTCCCGGATCTGAGTCCACGTTCCTGTCCCCCACCGGGGAGGATGGGTTGAAGCTTTAGGACCGGCTTTATGTACAATGCACCAATTCCCTGAGGACCACACATATCGTTAGAGGATAAGGTTAATAAATCTATTCCATCATTTTGCACATCAATAGGTGTGCGCCCTGCGGCTGCAGTTGCATCAACATGGAAATATAAACCCTTTTCATGAACTATCTCGCTTATCTTCTTAATAGGTTCTATTGTCCCTATTTCGCTGTTTGCGTACATTATTGAGGTTACAGTGGTATCTTTGGTCAGCATCTCCTTGAGTTTTTCTAAATCGGCGACACCTGTCGACACCTGTCGAGTCCACCGGTATCAGACTCAGTTCGAAGCCGCTTTTCTGAAGTTCTTTCATGGGATTAAGAACTGAGATGTGTTCTATGGCACTTGCCGTAACTTTTTTCCCTTTGCCCATGTTTCTGAGTGCGGTTCCCTTGATGGCCAGGTTGTTGGATTCGGTTGCGCCGCCGGTGAAGATGATACAGGTCTCTTTTTCTGCGTTAATTAACTCTGCAACTTTCTTCCTGGCATCCTCGATAGTCCTTTTTGCTTCCAACCCTGCTGAATGGAGAGAGGAAGGATTTCCGTACCTCCCTTTGAGATATTGTTCAGCAAATTTCAATACCCTGGGATCAATGGGCATCGCCGAGGCGTGATCTAAATATATCTTTTCCATCACTTCTGATTCTCCTATTTGCTTTTTTTAAAACCACATGGTTGTTCCTGCCTCCAGCGCAAGATCGTTCAGAGTAGCGGCACCGACTATCTTCACTCCTGGTATCAATTCTGCCTTCTCCCAACCCAACATCTGCTTGGATGCCTCACATACATAGATCTCAACTCCCATCTCCTGGGTCTTTTTGATCATGTCCATAACACTGGGGAAAGTTCCAAGTTTTATCTTTTCCGCTTCTCCCGGCTTAAGTATTCTCAAACCCTGGCCTAAATAATAGAGCTTTGGGTTAAGATCCATAGCCTTGGCCGTCTGTGCCAAAACCAAAGGCGAATACTGTCTTTCCGGCTGGTCACTGGTCTGCACGTATAGAATTGATTTTTCGTCTTTCATTTTTTGCTCCTTTCTTATTTTTCTTTACTACCTGGATGCCTATAAAATAGGTGCGAACACATGAGCTTATGTTCTACTGACCAGCACCTAACTAAAGTTAGGCGCTGGTTTTAAGACGCGATCTCTTGTGCTTGATGAGATTGCTTCACTTCGTTCGCAATGACAATATAAGACATTTGGTGCGTTTGCACTCCCACATTTCTGCATCAGGGATCGGTGAAGAAACTTCCCTTACTTTCATCTCATTTAGTCTTTTTTATATAGAAAGATAATATTGTCCCTTCTTTTTCAAATTTGAGAATCTCATGTCCGGTTCTCTTAGCCCATCGTTTGATGTCCTCTTCAGCCGCAGGATCATCTGCCTCTACCTTCAACACCTGGCCCACCTCAATCTTATCAATCTCCTCCTTGGTCATGGCAATCGGCATGGGGCAGTATAAACCTACACAATCGAGTTCTGCATCGGGGATAATATCCGAGCGGGTCACTAAACCTCCTTCCTATTTCGACGCCCACAAGCCGTGAATATTGCAGTACTCCCTTGTCTCTAGGATTTTCTCCCTGATCTGAAATTCGACCTCTGGTTTCTCTTTTGGGTTCAGGAATTTTCTGCAGATTCCACGGTCGGTTTGAACCGCAACCCATTCTATGTAGTGCGATTCCTCCATGGGATGTGGCACTGAGCCTACCTTAACCTTAATTCCCTTATCTGTTTTCTCAATAACGGGGACATGTTTCTCTTTGCCCTGTTCCTTGGTTTCAGGCTCTATAAATCCCATACCCTGATCGCAACAGAAAGTCTCTCCCTGTCCCGCATGCAAAACTTCCACAATGTTCCCACAAATCTCGCACTTGTAAATCTGCAATCTTTCCGTCATTTTAGCACCTCCTAAATCTTCGTATCTTTATAAGGAATTAAGCAATTAGCCTTCAGTAGCCGCGGGCTTCAGCCTGTGAATTCTAATCTGTCAGAGGCCAAGGGCATGGCCTAACCAAAGCTTTCCTTCGACCGTGCTGGCACCAATTCCTGGTCATGGCTGACGCCCCCCGTGTACTGCTACCCACACGACTTTAGGCATTTATCACCTGGATCCTTTCACTCATTTAAGGCTCTTGACAAAGTCTATTATCTCATTCATGTCCGGCAGCTGGGGTATGTCGTAGACTTTGAAAAATGCTATTTTTTGATTTTCGTCCACCACGATATTGGCTCTTTCAGAAATGCCACTCTTATCTCTGAAAATCCCATACATCTTTGCCACTTCGCCATGCGGCCAGAAATCAGACAAAAGGGGCGTATTCTTCATCCCCAAAGTTTCCGCCCAGGCTTTTTTGGATGGTATGGTATCTATGCTAATGCCGAGCGCGACTGTGTTCAAAGAGTCTAAGGCTCCTTTGTTATCTTCCAAAGACTTCATCTGCTTAGCGCACACGTCAGTCCACGCCATAGGATGAAAGGAAAGGAGTACTCTTTTGCCCTTAAACTGTGATAGCTTAAACTCTTTGCCGTTATGATCTTTTAAGGCAAAATCTTTTGCCTTTTGGCCGATCTGTTCTTTTCTTACTTCTGCCATTATTCTTCCTCCGGTTACTGTTTGTTGATCATCGTCTACCATTCTACATCTATGCGATTTGTCCTACCGAGATAGTAAAGCTTCGATCCTCTTTATTCTCTCCTCTTTCGACATTCGCTTTGTTACAGGATTCCAGTCCCCATACAATGCCTTATGGTATGGTAGCTTTTCCTCTTTGTATATGATACCTAATGGCAATTTGTCTTGCCTCTTGGCAATGGAGATCGCCTCCTGGTAGCTATCAGGCACATGATCCAGAATCTCCACCAGAGCGTTATATCTTTTATAAGTATTATTGAAACTGACGCAAGGCTGTAGAACATCTACGAATGAAAACCCCTGGTGCTCAACCGCCTGAACCATTATATCTACAAGGTGATCCAGTTTGACCGGATAACCTCTGGCAACAAAGGTGGCTTTTGCCTCCAACATGAGAGCTAAAGGATTCAGAGGCTCTTCAATGCTTCCTTTTGGTGTCGAGGGTCCCTTAAAGCCCTTTTCACTGGTAGGAGTAAATTGGCCCGTGGTAAGTCCATACACGCCATTATCGTGTAAGATGATCGTTATATCCGCATTCCTCTTGGCAGCAAAGATCATGTGTGCTATCCCTTCCCCAAAGGCATCCCCATCACCAGCAAATGCCACCACCTTTAAATCAGGGTTGGCAATTTTCATACCTTGTATGGTTGCCATGGATCTTCCGTGTATGGAATAGAGTCCACTGAGCTTGAGATAATCAAATATCTTCCCGTGACAGCCGATACCAGCAGAGATCATAATCTTTTCCCTTCCGGTCCCCTTCTCTTCAAGTATCCTCACCGCCTTCTTAAAAGCACCGAGAATTCCAAAATTGCCGCAACCGAGACACCAGGTGTTTTCTGCATAGGTTGCAAGATCGTCCATCCTATACCACCTCCTTTATTCTACTGGCCAGTTCAACAGGATCAAAGGGTCTACCATCGTATTTTTTAATAACAGCCTTGGGCTGGATGCCGACCTTTTCGGCAAGCAGCGAGGCAAACTGACCTGCACAACTCAACTCCACAACAATGACACTGTTCTCCTTATACTTTTCAAGTTCCCACACAGGCAGAGGCTCCAGATATACTGGCTGTACCACCATAGCTTCTATTTCTCTGCACCGTAAAGCTTCCAAAACGCTCATTGTGGTTGACCCGTAGGTCAGAATCACAGGACCCGTGTTGCCATAGACATTGACAGTATGCATATTCGTCAGGTAATCTGCAACTGCTTTTTTCTTTCTGTTCCTCTTCTCCTGCATCTTGGCTATCATGCTGGGATCTTCTGTGGTCACTCCCATTTCATCATGCTCATAGCTGTCCCACTTAATAAGTTCCTTCGAGGGCGGAAACAAAAGTGGCGACACGCCGTTTTCTGTGTCAAGATATCTTTTATACTCGCCGCCACTATGCGTTGCAGTTTCGGGCCATCTAGTTTTTTTCGCGTCAATATCGACAGTCACTCTGCTTTCAGCCATATGTTTATCAGTTAGTATTATCCCTGGCGTTTGGAATCGCCATACCAAGTCAAGCATTTCAGCAGTAAGATAAAAAGCCTCTTCCATACTCCCTGGAGAAGCCACAATTCGCGCAAACTCGCCATGTCCCTGATGAAGGGCAAAGTTCAAGTCTCCCTGGGCGGTATGGGTGGGCACGCCGGTAGATGGTCCCGGTCTGGATCCCAGATAACACAAAAGAGGCGCCTCCACCATGCCTGCCAAGGAAAAAGCCTCCTGCATTAGGGCAAAACCGCCGCCGCTGCTTCCCACCATGGTTTTCGCTCCGGCAAATGCCGACCCGATGGCCATATTCATGACCGCAATCTCGTTCTCCGGATGGACTGCGGTGACGCCCAACTCCTTATCATGGGCTGCCAGGTAATGCAGGATCGATGATGAAGGCGTCATGGGGTAGGCATAGTATATGTCCAGTCCGCCTGCAGCCGCTCCAAGGGCTATAGCTTCATTGCCAGTAACAATTGGTCTTTCCTTATCGCCACGTTGCAGCTGGAATTTGTTCCCGATTTTTGGATAAACGATATCGTAGATTGTCATTGCATAAGCTATATTGTTTTCAATGTCCCTGGGATATTCACTCTTAATGAGATTTCTAAGAGCTTCCTTATCTGATCCTATGACAGCCGCAACCGTTGCCACCGCTCCCACGCCGATTCTCAGATCAGGCTTGGGGTATTTCTTCGCTTCGGTCGTTAATGGGACACCCACACCTTCTGCTTCACCTACAGTATCGTAGTTATAGACCATAATTCCTCGCTCGGATAGATGCCCTTTGTGGATATCGTAACTCCTTTTGTCTGGCGCCACCACCAAATCTGCATTTATATAATGGCTGGTGATCTTTCTTTTAGCAGTGCTGACAACGGAGAAGTTGTGACCTCCTTTAATCAAGCTTCCGTAGTCGTCCATATTAAAGACCTGACGCCCCATGCTGGCAAACAGTCGTGCTGTGACAGATCCTGCCTTTCTCACCCCCTCACCGGCTTTACCGCCTACGATGAAGGTGAATACTTCTTCTTTCATGACCAACCACCTTTTGTCAGTTTACTCACGTTCTGCTGATATTTATACTAACCGCCTAACGCTTTGAATATGTCTAAAAATACCGAACTAATATCCAGAAATTTGCTGAACATCTCAACCCACACCAAGTCTCACCTTTTCCCACTCTGCTATTTCACCCTCTTTTACCTCAAAGAGTGGATGACATTCGATTTTTCTAATAAATCGCAACTGCTGGTGTCTAACAGGATTGCGTTTTTCTAATTTATCACATAACCGGTCAAATTCATATCTTAGTTGTCCCCGAGTTACCGGTATGTTCGCAGTCGTATTCCCTTTTCCAATTTTTCTTCTGTCAAAATTGTATCCTCGCCTTCTTGATTCCTCCCATATTTCCAAAAGGTAATTTGCAATTGCTTTTTGAGGATAAGGATGCATCCTGAATCTCTTTAGCTGGGGATGTGATTTGAAACCTTTTGTCTTTCTCTTTAGAACTTTCTGCGCTAACAAAGCTTCTCTCCATAGTGCCACCAGGCCCACTGTGTCAAGATATTTGGGATGTATGCTCCATAATCTCAACTATTAAGCCTCCAAATGGAAAAATTGAGAACTGCCGCAAAGGTTACCCACAGGATGTAAGGTATGAGCAGTATTCCCGCCATATTTGATACCTTGAAGAAATATGATATCGTCAACAATATTGCTATCCAGAGAACCACTATATCAATCAGTCCGGCAAGAGGTGATTTCAATCCAAAAAACATCACCGACCACAAGGCATTAAGGATCAACTGGACAATAAAAACGCTTAGGGCAATTTTAACCCCTTTGTCGTGTAGACCCTTGTTCCACACCAGAAATGCTGCTATCCCCATCAAAACAAAAAGAGTGATCCAAACCGGAGAAAACAGCCAATTGGGCGGGGTGAACGATGGCTTCTTCAAAGTCGCATACCAGGTGGCAATCGCAGGGGTGGTGAAAATTGAGCCAATAACACCTGCCAATTGACAAACGACTATGCTTATGACCAGTTTTAAAATTTCAATTGACATTTTCTTTTCCATCTCATCCTTCCTCTAACCATTTTAACTCGCAGTTAAGATCTCCCGCAGTGCGGATTTCGCATCGGAATATAAAAACTCATATTCAGACTCCAACAATCGCGTGGGCATTGCCCTTTGTCCCGATAGAATCAGCCCTTTTGCCATCTCACCCAAAACAAGACGCAACGCAAAACCAGGTACGGGTAACCACGATGGACGCTTCATAACCTTTCCCAAAAGACTGAAGAAATCTCTGGATGTAAGGGGATTCGGAGCTGTCAGATTGAATACCCCTTGCAGATCTTCCTTTTCCATGAGGAAACGAATAGCCCTTGCCTCATCATCAATATGAATCCATGAAATCCACTGCCTTCCACTTCCCAAACGACCACCGACAAACAAACGGAATGGAAGAGTGACACGAGAAAGGAATCCACCGTGTGATCCAAGCACAACGCCGGTGCGAATTATCACATGCCGAACGCCAAAGGATTCCACCTTCTTGGTTGACTCTTCCCATGGTTTAGCCACCTCAGTCAGGAATCCATATCCAGGTGAAGATGACTCGTCAAGCACCTCATCACCCCGATCGCCGTAATAACCAATGCCGGATGCCTGAATGACCACTTTTGGTCTATTCTCAATTTGTTCCACCGCCTCGACCACAGCTTTTCCAGCATTTAGCCTGCTTCCAAGGATCCTGTGCTTCTTTCTTTGGGTCCATCTTCCTGCTCCAATATTCTCTCCAGCCAAGTTGATAATAGCATAAGCACCCTCTGCATAATTTGCCCATCCCTCCGATGTTCTGCTATCCCACTTAATAGCTTTTACCTGGTTTGGAAGCGACTCTGTCCCTTTCTCGGGGTTACGAGAGAGTGCCATAACGTCATAACCCTCTTCAACCAATTGCCTGCATAACACTTTTCCAATAAAACCAGTTGCGCCAGTAATGATTATTCGTTTAGACATATTCTTTAGCTCTTTAGGCCAGTCATTCTCGACGGCTTTAAGCTTGACTAAGCTTATGTTGACTCTATGTTGTCTTCAGCTCCGAAGTACAATTCGCACAACGAGTAGCCCTAATGGCGATGGTAGAGAAACAGTAGGGACACTCTTTAGTCGTCGGTTCCGGTGGCGGAGCTTCCTCTTTCCGCTTGAGCCTGTTGATACTACGAATTAGAAGAAATACGCAAAAGGCAACTATGATGAAACTAATAATCGTATTGATGAAAACGCCATAGTTCATCGAAACGGCCCCTGCCGCTTTAGCATCAGAGAGAGAAGCATAAGGTCCGGCAGTCGCACCCTGTTTCAGAACCGCGAAAAGGTTTTCGAAATCAACGTTGCCCAATAGCAATCCTATGGGCGGCATAATCACATCCGAGACTAAGGATTTGACGATGACGCCGAAGGCTGCACCAATTACGATTCCCACGGCCATGTCAACCACGTTGCCTCGCATGGCGAATTCCTTGAAATCCTTTAGCATAATGTTCCTCCTACAAGATTAGTTTGTATCATTACTATGGACCCAATACTTGATTCTCTATGAGAAAATGCTTTAATTAATATCCCCTCCTTTCAGTACTTATATACTTCTCACGTGGTGCACCTAATCCTTTCTCTATCTTGCTAATTTGGAAGCTATGGTTGCCACATGTTTTCCCTGAAACCGTGCCGCGGCCAACTCATTTTCGCTGGGCATGCGCTTCCCATCCGGACCAGCAATCGTCGACGCACCATAGGGAGAGCCGCCGGTGACTTCGTCAATGCGCATCTGCCCCTCAAAAGTGTAGGGTAAGCCCACTACGACCATCCCTTGATGAAGCAGCGTAATGTGAAAACTCAGGATGGTAGATTCCTGACCCCCGTGCTGGTTGTTGGAACTGGTAAATACACTTCCCACCTTTCCCACCAGTGTTCCCTTCGCCCAGAGGGGACCAGTAGCGTCAAGAAGCTGCCGCATCTGTCCGCACATATTCCCAAAGCGTGTAGGTGTGCCAAAGATAATCGCATCCGCCGAAGCTAACTCATCCACCGTACATATGGGGACATGGGCGAACGCCTTCTGAGCTTCGAGTGCCCCAATTTGTTTGAGTATCTCCTCCGGCAGCGTCTCTGGAACCCGGCGCATTTCCACCTCTGCACCCTTTACTTCCTTAGCACCTTCCGCAACCGCCTCCGCCATCTTATGAATGTGTCCATACACGGAATAGTAAACGATTAGAACTTTCATAGCTTCTTGATCTCTCTTATTTGTAGTTTACCTTATTGTGTATCTTTCTAATCTGTTCTCTGTGTTGGAAAAAGGTCATATGGACTTAGTTTCAGTATTATCTCTTTTTGGTTCAGATTTGAGTCTAAGTTGACTGTCTTTGTTAACGATGAGCTTCCTGTTTTATAGACAGAAAACAAATCAGGGTTCTTCAAAAAAGCCTTTATCCAAATCAGCCTGGTTGGAGTATCCTCTACTTTCCCAATAACCCCTGTATTCTTCCTTGTCCGAGAGTTCTATCTTTGTCATCCATTTTATCCACTTATACCCCCATTTATTCTCTGCCACAAGTTGAAAGGGAAAACCTCTTTCAGGCGGCATAATCAGATTATTCATTTTGTACGCCATTATTATATCATTCTCCATGACATAGTCAAGGGGAAAAGACGTCGAATACCCATCATGTGCGTGAAAGATTACTATCTTGACTTTTGAGTCAATTCCAGCTTCCTCTATTAGATCTCTCACCAACACACCTTCCCAAAGAATGGTCACACTCCAACCTTCCACGCAGTTCAAAGTCACAACCTTTTTGTAACTTTGGCGGTTGATTATCTCATAGTATGTGTAGGTCTTCGGATTGTTCACAAGTCCAGTTATCTCAAGTCTAAAGCTGTCCTTATCCACATATTGCGGACCTTTTATGGAGTTTTCTCTAAAATCGTTTATCGAGGAGAGCTTTGTCCCCAGGTATTCTTTAATTTCAACTGATTGGGGGTTCCCCTCTTCATCTTTTTCTGCATCTCCTGCGCACGCCCCGATTAAAAGCAGAATCGGGACGAAAAGAATAATTTTCAAAACAACCTTTCTCACAATTTTTATCTCCCCTTAAAAGTCACATTACTTTGAAATCCTGCATTCTTACTTTCTCATCTTTATTTGTTTTTGCGAAATTCTTTAGCCATCTCCCTGATCTCTGTTAAGTCCCGTTGCATTTCACTCCAGCCATACCAGAAGGCATAATCCGGGTTGGCGTGGAACGCTCCCTGGAAGGTTCTCATCCGATGCTCCAGATACATCAAAAATAGTTTCTGCTCGATTACAGTAGGTGCATCATGGAAGGTGAGGAGATCAGGAAATGGATAAGCATAGTTCTCCGGTTTGGCAAGTAACCCATCTTCATACAACTCAGCAACTGTTCGGATCGCCTCAGCCATCAGACGGTCCGCTTCTTTGATCATCAGATCGCCTTTTGCCAATTCAGCCCTGGCAAAATTCACCGAATGGCACTGGCCGCATGTATTTAGCATCTCATTCCGCTCGTTTTGCCAATCCTCTTGGGTGAGTCGTGCAACGTCCGCCGCTTTCACTACATCAAATCTGGGAGTGGGGTTTCCTTCGGGGTCAAGGACTCCCAAAGCCTGGAGGATGGTTGCGCGGTCAGCAGCCCACCCTTCGTCCTCAGGCATCGGAAGTCGAACCGCCAAGAATCCCCAGGCGGTCCGGACAGCATGATCTCCCTCCTGCATATGGCAAGTCTGACAGGTAGGTGCGGCGACAGCTTCAGGTAGAATCTTATTCTGCTTCAACAAATACCTGACACCGTGTTTGGAGGAAGAATACATCTCCCACTGCGGATGGTCGAATCCCATGTGGCAGGTCTGGCAGGCTTGCGGTTGTGAGGCTTCCTGAAGGGAGAAGATATGCCGGGTATGACATGCATCACATGAAGCTACGCCAAACCCTGCACCATCTCTTTTCAGCTCTTTTATCTCCGCTTCCGTCTTCAATCCGATCTTGTGACATCCACCACAGCCCTTCATCCCCTCCATCAGCGCCATAGGCTGCCAGTGAGCAGTGGGCATGGCTTTCATGGTTGCCCAGGCTAGGGCGTGCTTTCCTCCCTTGAATTGTTGAACCCGCATTTCGTGACAGTTAGCACAGGTATTTGGAGTAGGAATTTCAACATTCGCTACATCTTGAGGAGACTTATGTTGATCCCCGTGACATACCGAACAATTTACTTCATTCTGACTGTGCTTACTTTGCTGCCAGTCAGAAACGATGTTAGGCGTGACCATTTTGTGACAGTCCACGCATATCTGGGCTGAAGCGCTCGAGGCAACAAACAAGCTTACCAGAAAAATCACAAACCCTCTGGACTTCATAATACACCTCCTCGATTACAGGTTATCTGAAAGGTTCCTTCCGAGAGTTTATCTTGAATTACAACAAAAATAAATAATTGCCCTTAAGCATCGACAAAATGAAACTGACTGAGTGGCGACACGATGACCGAAATCTTTTTAAGAACGTATCATGGTGAGCAACATCTTGAATCTTTTGGTGGCCTTAACTGAATGAGGAACGTTGGCAGGCATTATGACCATTTGCCCGGACCTTGCACCTAAGACATTATCTCCAATGGCAAGTTGGGCTTCTCCTTCCAGCATTTGCACTACCGCATCGTATGGCGCTGTATGCTCACTAAGTCCCTGCCCCTCATCGAAGGCGAACAAGGTGACTATCCCCGTCTTTTTGCTTATTACCTCCCGGCTCACTACTGAGCCCTCTTGGTAGTCTATCAAATCAACTAAATTCGTTGCTTGTGTCTTAAGTCTCTCTAGATCTGTATGTTTTTTGTCCCTCTCCATTCTTAACTTCATTGTTGTCTAAAGCGATTCGATCTAAAAGCTCATTAGGTCTAACTTCCCTACAACAATCTTTTTTCTCCTTCAGTCTTTTTGATGTTTGTGATATCTTGAGTCACCTCCAAACACCCAAGATAGTCTCCATTTTTGCTGCGAACAGGAAAGTATCGTATGTGAATCAACTTCCCCTCCAGGTTAATCCAAAATTCTGCTACATCCCTTTTGCCGCTTTTGAAATCTTTTAGTATCTGACTAACTACATGTATGCTTTTTTGAGGATGGCACTGTTGAACTTTTCTGCCCAGCACCGCTTTGGTCCTTACAAAAATTCTGTCTTTAGATTGGCTGAAGTACCGCACCCTGTCATCTTTATCCACAAAGGTGACATCCACTGGCAGAGTGTTGAAAATTGATTCAATCTCTTTTTTTGATAAGTTGCCCGTTTCGAAAGGGACCATCCCCTTCATTTCAGTTTTTGATGTCGGTGCTTTAATCTCTTCAGTAGTTGCCCTTGCAGCTTCAGGAGTAAAACAACAATAGCCGAGCTCATCAAATTGACCTCTTATATCCTTCCATTCATTTTCGCTAATGACTTTCAAACCAGTGGGAAAGAGAATATTGTTTTCCTTATAGAAATGATTGGAAAGCATTTCAGCCAAAGACACTGCCGCTTCTTCTAATTCTTTGGCAAAATTTTGGAGACTCATGCTGTTGCGAATGTCAAGAAGCCTATAAATGTTCTTTTTTATCTCTCTTATCCTGTCATGCTCCGCCCACATTATTGCCGGGGGTTGGGTGATTCCGTGTTTTTCAAGATAAGGGAAAAAGACATTTTCCTCCCGTAGATAGTGACTCTCCGAATCATTGAGATGTTCCACGATGTGGCTTAACTTTTTCATCATCTCACCAGTAGAATCAAAATCTTTTAAGTCTCTCATTTCTTTTGCAACATCCTTCAGCTCTTCGGCGAAGTTCAAAAGAATCTTGTGCTCCTCCATTAGAATGTGGATGGGATGTCCTGGTGATACTTGTTTTTTCTCTTTTTCAAGTGACTCCTTGAACACAGCCAGGTGTAGATCACAGAGCTTCTGAATTTTTTCTCTGGGCATGCCCTCTTTTATGAGCTCCTCCTCTACCTGAGATATCTCGGTAGGATCTACATCCCTTAAAATCTTTTTAAACCTTTCTTTGATTTCCTCAGGTTTGGCTCCAGCGTGCAATTTTTCGATTAACTCTCTCAGCGCCTTCTTTTTGTTTTCTGCCAAATCACTCATGATCGACCTCTTGGATTGTCTACCTTTTCAAGTTATTCCTAACCAATGTGCCATGCTGACTTTTCATTTCCTACGGATGGAAAGGACTGTCACCCCCCCTTCGCTTTCCTAAGTTCACCATCTTACTTAGCCGATGGATCAAAACTTAGCATCCATTCTGAACTCGGCTATATCAAACCAAAAGCCGGACCTTGTCACTGAATCATATTCAGCTTGAAGCAGATCATAATGCAATCTCTCTTCCTCGCATATCTTATCAAAGATTTCCTTGGCTTTTGGATCTGTTGTCTCCTTTGCCGATTTTTCAAAGAAGTCGATGGCTTTCCTCTCCAGTTCCATACCGATCCTTATTGCCTCAATCTCTCCCGCCCTGTCTCCTTTCTCTAATTTAGATTTCAGTCCTTCAATTACTGAAGACTGGCCTTTCAGTTCTTCTTTGTCGGCGAACTTCCTCCAATCCTCTCCGCCAATGACCTGGCTGAACAATTGACCGAAAGTATCAAGATGTTGCGTCTCATCCTCAGCCAGTTTTCGAAACATCTTTTTGCCCAGCTCATTATGAGTCACTTCTGCAGCACGTTCGAAAATGGCTTTTCCGTTTATCTCCAATTTAATGGCTTCTCTGATCGCCTTTGCAACCTGGTTGCTTATATCCTTCATTTCTTATCTCCTCGTCTACAAAATAGTATTCAGATTCACCTGATTGGTTGGGTTCTCTTGAATCTTCAATAATTATTTTATTCTTTCTCAAACTGATCTTTGCCCGCTCCGCAAACCGGGCATACCCAGTCGTCCGGCAACTGATCAAAAGGCGTTCCTGGTTTAATACCGGAATCAGAATCTCCTTTTTCCGGATCGTAGATATAGCCGCAAACCGTGCACACATATTTTTCCATTTCTCCCTCCGTTAAAAATATTTTTTGAATTCTTCAGACGCGGTCCTGTCTTCAAAGACCCTTGAAGCAACGCGGACGGCTTCGGGATCTCCTACCACAATCGCACCCAAAGGCCGGTTGTTTCTCAAGAGAAATTTTCTATAAACGTTCTGATTTTTGGACAACAATACTTCAGCATCTTGAGCGTTGAGTTCTCCAGCAGAATACACATCAATTCCAGTGACCTTCAAGGCACTTGAACATACCGTTCCGCCATATTCTGTTGGAATACCAGCCATATTCAGCCCGGCAATCCTTCCCTGTTCTCTTGCCGCCGGCCAAAGGCCATAAAGTCTGCCATCATGTTCGGCTGGATCACCGGCACAGTATATGTTTTCCATCGAAGTCTGCATGTGGTCATTTATAATTATTCCCTTATCAATTTTGATATGGGCTTCCTTGGCAAGTTCAACTCTTCCTTTAACCCCGGTGCAGATGATAACCGCATTAGCTTTTATCTTCTCGCCAGATTTTAAGACAATGTTTTCAGCTTTGTTTTCTCCTCCAATGGCAAGCACACCGGACGGAAGGACGAATGAAAGACCCTTTTCTTCAAGAAGCCTTCTCAATAAGAGAGCCGCATCCTTATCCAACTGTTTGGGAAGAAGCCTATCAAAAACTTCTATAACAGTTACTTTTTTCCCCAGTCTTCTTAGGCTGTAAGCCGTTTCCAGTCCAAGAAGTCCCCCTCCTATAACCACAATGTCAGTTATATCTTTGCAGTACTCTTTAATATTATCAGCATCCTCAACTCCTCTAAAATCAAAAACCCCCCTTTTGTTTACTCCATCAATGGGTGGGATAAAACAATCTGCGCCGGTTGCAATCAGCAGCTTGTCATATCCATATTTTGTTCCATTTTCCGTTACTACGATATTCTCAAAGGGAATGATCTCCATTATCCTTGTGCCCAGTATGTTCTTGATATCCTTCTCTTCGTAAAATTCATCCTTGTAGACGGTAAATTGATCCAGAGTCACTTCGCCAGCCAAATAGTCTATCAATTTGGGTCTATAATAAAAAAGATTCTTGGATTCCGAAATCATGGTTATCTCTCCAAGAGAATCGTTTTTTCTAATAGCCAGCGCCGCCTCGGTTCCGGCAACTCCATTTCCGACGATTAGATATTTCATTTCTTTCGTAGACATTCCTTACAAATACCTTTCAAGTATCCATGTAGCTCTTCAACCCGGTGTCCATTAATTTGTTTTTTCTTCATATAGGGACACTTGATGTCAACATCTATCACTCTGCCGCATCTTCTGCATAAAAAATGGTGATGCCAAAAGCTTTGGTAATCGTATCTGCACTCCGTTCCGGTAATGGTTATGGTGTGTATTATCCCTTTTTCCGCAAGCGCATCTAAGGTATTGTAAATGGTGGTCTTGGAGATGGTGGGGATCTCTTTCACCAGATCCTCGTATATCATCTCCACAGTTGGATGATTGTGATTCTTCTGTAGATATTCCAGAATCCTTAGCCGTTGAAATGTCGGCTTGAGTCCCTGGGCTTGTAAAATATCCTTAATTTGTTTCATACTTGAACTCATTGCATTTTACTATACGATACAAACATGGAATTGTTTCAAACAAAATTGAAAAAATTTATTATAAATTTTAGCCCGCCACATTAGACCGCCAAGTAGGAAAACAACCGAATTGAAAAGCTGGATACGACACAGATTCTCTATGAACACAAAAAGAGGTGCTAACAATGGAGAAATTTCGATTCGCTTCAAAACCGCTCCCGCACGATAAACTCTTCCAGAGATTTCTTTTCAGGCATGACAGGCCACTTCTGGGGTAGTCCTATGGGGGTTGCGCAGATGAACTTGTAATTTATTGGGGCATTCACTAAGGCACAGACGTTTTCCTCCGGGAAAAAGGTGGTAAAAAATCCGGTGCCGTAACCTAAGACCCGCGCTGCTAACATCAAATTCTCCACCGCCAGACAGCCATCATATAAAGCATATTCCGGATAAACTGAGCTATCAACGAAAACTAACACGTAAACCGGAGCGGTCATAATATTATCAATTTGCTCTTTTCCCCCTTCTATATATTCCTTCTCCTTCTCTTGTTCAAACTGGCGAGCCGTTACTTTCGCAGTCCACCAATTCTTCAAGGAATCTTTAAGAGTGGCTAAGTTCTCAGGATTTTGAATGACTACGAATCTCCACGGCTGGACATTCCCTGCGGTCGGAGCATACCGTGCCATATCCAGAATCTTGATGATATGCTCTTCCGGAACCGGTGAGCCATCAAATTCTCTCACCGTTCTTCTGGTTTTGATGGTCTCAAAGACCGCCTCAATCTTGCAGCTATCTAAATTAATCTCACCAGAATTTGATTCAAGCTGTTTTTGTCCAAAAACCATCGGATCAATTGTTAGATGTCCAAGAATTATCACACCAATCAATATCAAAAGACCAGATACGTAATTTCTAAAATTCATCTTGTCTCCTCCAGGTCAATTTTTTATCACGCTTTTCCTCGGAAATTCACCCTGAACGCAACAGGCAAGCCTACTAAAGTAATATTTTTCTCTCATCCACCACCAAAAAGATCAATTCGGCTTTTGATGAACCGCGCCAATCTTTTTGGCTCCGCTGTCCCGATCCTGTACATTTTCCCATCCTTCATTCTCAGCTGGACCGACCAGGAACCGGAAACATTATAAAGCCAGCCATCTGGTATTCTTCTTATTCCCCATCCATAATACCAGGGATTCTTTTCTATGGCGCAGTCTCTGACATCCTTGAAATCAAATTTCTTTCGGATCACCCCTATGCCGAATCTTATTTCAAGATAATTGGTATAGCCAATGACGGTCAGATGTGAGAACAAAGAAAGGAGGATCAAAAAGAATATTACAAAGCCCAAATACAAAACACTTGGACCTGGATTGTTACCAAAAGGCTTACCCAGCACCTCCTGACGATAGATTATATAAACGAAGAAAAGAATTATGGGGGCAAAAAGCAGGATTATCAACCATCCAATCTGTCCTCTTTTGTAAAAAGCTTGCATTTTTTATTCCGAAACATTCATTTCAAGTAATATCACTATAAGAGTGCGTTTAGCCGCCCGCTTATCATGAACTTAATTCCCAATTTTCTCTTTGCTCACTCTGACATCAAATGATGTACCCATACTTTATCCTGAACCATAGCAAGATCAATTTCATCGAAACGAAACTTCTCTTCTACTTTTTTTTCAATCGCTTTTTCGAATGCGTTAACGAAAAACAGCAACGGAAAATCTTCTGATGAATAAGGAAATCAGGAAGCATATTCCAGAAACCAGAACGATTGTTGCCCCAGACGGCAAGTCAAGAGAATAAGACAACCACAGACCGCAGGTGGTAAAAGCAGCACTAAAAAGAACTGAAAGAAACATCATCTTCTTGAGACTATGTGTGAACTGCTTGCTTATGGCAGCGGGAATGGTCAAAAGGGTAATCACCAAGATAATACCCACGACCCTTATTAGCACAACTACGGTCAAGGCAATCAGGCACAGAAGAAGAAGATATAATCGCTGGGCGGGAACTCCGACAACTGTTGCGAATTCCTCATCAAAGGAGAGTGACAAAAATTCTTTATACAGCAAAAAGATCACTAAGATTATGACCAAATCAAGGACCAGCATCAAAATTATGTCGGAAAGAGGAACCGTCAGAATGCTTCCGAAGAGATAGCCAAACAGGTCCGGAGCATAACCTGGGGTTAAGCTTATGAAGATGACTCCCAACGCCATACCCGTTGCCCACAAGATTCCGATAGCAGCATCTTCAGGCAGTTTCGTTCTTTTACTTACTAATCCAATGGTCAGTGCGGAGGCGATGCCAAATGGCAATACTCCCAAAACGGGATTTATGCCAAGAAAGTATCCCAACCCGATGCCACCGAAGGCAGCATGAGCGATTCCACCGCTGATGAAGACAATTCGCTTGACCACCACATAGACGCCCACAATTCCGCAAGCAACGCTTGCCAACATCGCAGCAATCAGGGCGTTTCTCATGAATTCATACTGTAACGCCTCTATCATAATATTACTGGTGCTTCTTCAATACTCTGTGGGGAACCCCGTGCGCTATCAATTGCACTGGGCATTTGTATGTTTCTTCCAATTCTTCAGGGAGTATCTCTTTGGAGTTGTGATAGAAAAGCTTGCGATTAAGACAGGCGATCTTGTTTACATGGATCGAGATGGCACCGATATCGTGTGACACCATGACAATTGCTATCCTCTGCGTTAGCCTTTCCAATAATTCATAGAGCCCTGTCTGCAGAGCCACATCCACGCTTGCCATGGGTTCATCCAGAAGAAGAAGTTTGGGTTCGGTCACCAATGCCCTTGCAAGAAAGACCCTCTGCTGCTGACCGCCGGAGAGCCTACCTATTTGAGACTCTTTGAGCTCGAGCATGCCAACGGTCTTTAAAGCATTGAGAGTGATCTCCCTATCCGCATCAGTATAGTTCTTAAATCGCCTTGCGTGACCCAGACGCCCCATCAACACCACGTCCCAGACGCTTGCCGGAAAATCTCGGTCAAAAAGGCTATGCTGGGGAATATAGCCGACGAATTTTCTCTGTTTGTCAGGGGTATCTCCAAGAATCCTAATCTCTCCCTTGGTTGGCTTTATCAATCCCAACATGATCTTAAGAAGGGTGGTCTTTCCTCCTCCATTTGGTCCTATTATCCCCAGAAAATCGTTCTTGTATATGGAGAAGGTTATCCCCTCCAAGGCGGGCACACCATCATAGTGCGCCCAGACGTCTTTTAAACTTGCTACCTCTTGGGAAACCATGTTTACCTCATCGCCGGTGTTAGCTTTTCTATCACTATACGCATATTAGGGATATAGCTTTGGGCTATCGGATCTATTGACATGGTTTGACCACCAATCTCTTTGGCAATGACCTCAGCACTTTTTGTAGAAAGTTGAGGAGAAACGAAGACGACCTTGATGTTATGCTTCTTCGCCTTCTCAACTACGTCTTTTATTTCTTTAGCACTCGGCTCCTTGCCTGCCTGCTCTATTGGTATCTGCTTCAAACCATACTCTTTCGCAAAATAGCCCCAGGAAGGATGATAGACCAGAAATTTCTTGTTCTCGATTTCTTCAAGTCTCTCTCTGATGTAATCATCCAACTCGGTCAACTCTTGAAGATACTGGCTCTTGTTCTTGACATAATATTCCTCATTCTCTGGATCGATCCTGATGAGACCGTTGCAGATATTCTCTACCATTGTCTTTGCGTTCAGCGGAGAGAGCCAGACATGCGGGTCATTTCCCATCACGTCGATTCCCTGTGAGCTGTTAACAACCATCATATCTTTGTTGATCCCTATGAGCTTATCCATCCAGGTTAACTCGAACTCCACTCCTGAACCCACCTTGACATATATCTTTGCCTGGCTGACCTTTTTCAGTTGACTGGAAGTTGGCTCATACGTGTGAGGGCTTGCCCCTGGCGGCACCATGACCGTGACCTCTACTTTATCCTCTCCCACATTCTCAACAAACTCAGCCAATGGAGGTATGGTGACAACTACTTCTATTTTTTCTTCCTCATGAACTTCGCTCTTCCTTCCGCAAGAGAATGTCAGCACAAAGCCAGTCATTAACACGGCAAGAACGAAGGTTAACAGCCTATTTTTGTTACTTTCCTTCATCATTTTAATACTTCGGCCAATTGAGGAGTTGTTTCCCAAATCGTTTTTCCTTCCTTTGTCATTCTGACCCCGCCTTTGGCGGGGGAAGAATCTAAAAACCAGTTGAAAATTCCACCAAAGGCGGGGATGCTTCGCTTCACTCAGCATGACAATTATGTTTCCAGTACTTTGAGGATTATATGAGAAACAACCATATCAAAGATTGATTCCCATTTCCATCATTATTTGGCTTAATCTCATCGCTTAAGGACGCCAAAGGAAACGCTTCAGATCGATGCAATTATCTTCTT
>LJVD01000119.1 GCA_001304225.1 candidate division Zixibacteria bacterium SM1_73 | reverse complement strand
GGATCACCATCCAGAAATCCTGCAACAGAGGATGTAACCCTCCTCCTTCCACAGGAACGTCAGGCAACAAGGAAAACGGACTTTTCTTCAACAGCAAAACCAAAAGAGATATTTGGACCAAAAGATAGAAGAACATGGTGTATCCCTGATAGGTGCCTCTTTTTGTTTTGTCTCTGCCGGAGACGATGAAAAATCCAAGTAAGCTTCCCAAAAAGAGCCACAAAAGAAAACTTCCTTCCTGTCCGGCCCAAAACCCGGAGACCAGATAATACCAGGGGAGGTCTGAAGAGCTATGATTGTAAATGTATTCCACCTCGAAGTGGTGGGTTAAGAAGAGATACAAAAAATACGCCGAAGCAAAAAAGGTGAAGAAAAAGAAGATGTAATATATCCTTCTGCCCGCCTGCAAAAATCTCTCATTTCCTTTAGCTCCCACCAAAAAGAAAAAGGCGGAAAACAAAGCGGCCAAGAAGGCTAAATTTAAAGAGAGGTTTCCTAACAACATTGGTTTTTTTCCCTTTTGTCAAGGTTATAATTAGAATGTCAAAATCTATGAAAAAGAATCAACCACAAATAAAGATACGCTTGGTCTTCATCTTTGGCAATATTAAAAATAGGGATCTTTATTAAGGAAATCTGCCTAACAAAAATCCCTATTTAAAAAATTATTCAACCGCCAAAATCCTATATTTTTCTCGTTGTTTCTATCTGATAATATCTCCGATTCTATTCCATCTTACCCTTTTAGGAAAATGAACAATGTTATAAACAATATTCTTGGGTAGTGACAAAAGATCTTGTGAGGTCAGCTCAGGAGCGTTGGAATCAGGAGCCCAAGACCAATGGATGATCATGGCTTTACCTAATACCAATTCTCGAGGCAACGCTCCCCAATAACGAGAGTCTGCACTGTTATCTCGATTGTCTCCCATCATGAACAGGTGTCCCTTAGGCACCTTGTAAGGACCAAAATTGTCTCTCGGATCTCTTCCTTTGGGGCGGATATGAGGGTTGGTGTGTTTTCCCAAGGCGGGATCCTGGACTCTTTTGCCGTCCACATACAAAACTTTATCTTTGATCTCGATGGTCTGCCCTTCCACGGCCACGCATCTTTTTATATAGTTCACCTTTGGATTGCGAGGATATTTGAAGATAACGATGTCACCAGGCTTCGGCTCTGCCAAGGCGGGGAGACGAAGAGGCAAAAGCGGAACCTTTGCTCCATAAATGAATTTGTTAGCCAAAAGAAAATCACCGATCAAAAGTGTATCCTCCATAGAGCCGGAAGGAATCTTGTAAGCCTCCACCACCGAACACTTGATGATTAAAGCCAAAATCAAAGCTACTGCAAAGGATTCAACGTATTCCCTCAATACAGATTTTCTTTTCTTCTTGGTAATCATCAGATATCCTCCTGGTTTTTGATTCAAATGAACCCTTCGTATTTATACGAGTTGAGGTGGGAGTTGTTTTGGAATTGTTCGGAAACATTCTCTTAAATCTTTCTTATCAAATAAAGCGAACCCTGCCCTCATATGGGTTTGACGAAAACTAAATTCTTTTGGGGCTCGGTCAAACAAAAATCAGTTTGTGTACAAAGGCCAAAAGACAAAAGCCAGGCAGACTCCTGGTTTTTTTAGTAATAACTTATCGCATCTATTTTCACTCATTACTCAAGCAAGCAGTATCCTATTTATCTTCTTTTTTATCTTCGGATTCTTTCGTTTCACCCTTATCTATTTCAGACTCTGCTGGTTTCTGCTCTTCTTCTTCAGCGATTTCACCACGAGCGATAATGTTTTCGTAGTCTAAGGGATGTCTTTCCATATAAGCTTCTTCGGTCATTCTGCCGGTCAAGACGGTGAAGTTCATGGGATAGCTTTCAGGATGTATAAACATATAGAAGAAATGCCACACCAGGATAGCCAGAGTCGCCAGCCAGGCTTCATAGTAGTGGATTTCTTTAGCTACGTCCAACAACCACTTAGGCATGAATCCTAAAAAGAAGGTTTCGAACCACAAAGGAATTCCGGTTATCATCATCACGAATCCACCCCACATCAGCGCCCAAAACTCTGCTTTTTCAGTGTAATCATATCGTCCGAACTGGGGGGGAGTAGACGATAAGCCGAAACTGTAAAGCAAATTCTGGGTTACGTTCCTCACATCTGAGGGGTCGGGGAATTTGGCTTTTATTTGCTCCCACCCTCGCTTGGTGAAAACAGAGCGGAAGACCGAGAAGAAGAAAAGTCCTATCAAAATCATGCCGGCCACCCGATGAGCCACTCCTCGAGCCGCAAAGGCGGTGGGAGAATGAGTTAGCCAAGATGACCACCAGGAGTCCGGAAATCTGAAAGCGAAGCCGGTTATAATCAATGTAACGAAGGAGACAAATAGAAGAAAGTGCCATAGAACCTCCGCAGTCGTCCATCTTATCACCTTTCCAGTTTTTGCTTCTCGGTATCTTGCTATGGCATATCTTACCATAACAACGCCATTATGGGCGACCATTCCGCCTATAGTCACGATAATAAGACTAAGGTAGATTATTCTAACCCAATAGACTCCAATATCTTTCTTGCTGGTAGGAACGATATGTATCGATCCCTTGGCATAATTGGGCCCGGCTCCCTTGTGACATTTCCCACATGTTTGAGGGAGGTTAGCCTTATGTATGCTCGATTGAGAATCGTCCTCCCCTCTGATGTTATGGCTGGTATGACAACTGACGCAACTGGCGGTGGTGGTATCTCCGGCTCTGCTTCCCACTCCATGATAGGTATCCAAATATGTGGTTACGCGTTGAGAAACCAGACCATATTTTTCGATAATCCTTTCTGAGGAATGGCAACGATTACAGGTTACCTTGGAGATGTTTGCAGGAAAGGTGGGGGAGGTTTTGTCGGCGGATGATTTGATGGCGTGATCATTATGACAGTCGGTACAGACCGGAGCCTCAGTTACCCCTCTTTGGACTCCTCTTCCGTGTGTATCCTCGCTGTATTCCTCTTCTTCGCTGAAATGACACTGTCCACAGGTCGAAGGGATATTGGTTCGGTAAACATAGGAAGTTGGATCAGAAGCGGGTCTTAAATCATGACTTCTGTGGCAGTCACTACAAACCGCGGCACCGAGGTTTTCCTCCGCAAGCGCCTTGCCATGAACACTCCCCATATACGCTTTGTAAGGTGCGGGAACCGGAATCTGATACTTGCCTACCAATCTAACGTCAGCGTGACACCTGGCACACATCTTGGGCTGGTTCGCTCGATAGGTATCAGCCTCAGGATCGTCCACTGATCGGATATTGTGGTAATCATGGCAATCCTGGCAGCTGGGAGCGTCCTCTACTCCTTCAAGATACTTCTGTCCATGAAATCCTTTTATATATAGATCTAAAGCATCTGCGTGGCATTCTCCGCAATTGACCATTTCAGGCTTGGTCATATGGAATTCAGCTTCAACTCCTACATGGCAAGCCACACAGGATAAATCATGGTGAATAGACTTCTTGAAAATTGCTTCATCTACATAAAGTGATATTTCCTTGCCTAAAGAATCCTCCTTGGTCAAACTCTCGTCACCATGACACATCAAACAATCTTGGTTGGTTTGGGCAAAAGCGAATCGAGAGAAAAAGAATAGAATTGCAACTGTTCCGAGAATTATTAAATGTCTTTTCAATCTGAATGCCGTCCTTTCCAACTATGTGAAATATTTCACCAAATTTGACCAAAGAACATAATAGCTAACCCCTGAGTTGTCAAGATTTTTTTGGAAAAAACATGCATTGATCGAAAAAATCACTAATCCTCAGAACCTTTTACAGGCAAATGGTTTTGTGAATGTAGATTTCCTCTTGACAACACCTCGTGTTAACTTATCTTGCATATCAGCTTGATGTGTAGAGGAAATGATGATGGTCAAAACTACCCCAATTTGTTGAGGAAGGTAAAAAATGGTTATGTCAAAATTCATTGATGCAGATCAGCAAAATAAATTGGAATATTTCAGAAAGCAGATTGTTGGATTGGACAAAAAGGTGCCTCTCTTAGATGGCTCTCTGAAGAGATATATCAGTCTTGATAACGCCGCCAGCACCCCCTGTCTAAAACCGGTGCTTGACAAGGTAGATGAATTTTTGGATTGGTATTCGAGCATTCACCGTGGATCGGGATTTAAATCCTTGCTTTCTTCTCATGTCTATGATCTGGCTCGTCAGATAGTAGGAGAATTTGTAGGAGTTGATCTGCGAACAAATGCAGTTATTTTCACCAAGAATGCCTCTGAGGCTTTAAACAAATCAGCCAATCGTTTCCCTTTCGGTGATGATTCGATCGTGCTAAGCTCTTTGATGGAACATCACTCCAATGATCTCCCCTGGCGAAAAAGAGCAAAGGTGATTTATGCGGAGGTAGACAAATACGGTGTTTTAGACTTGGATGATCTGGAAAGAAAGTTAAAGAAACACAAAGGTAAAATACAGCTTTTGGCTTTGACCGGAGCTTCAAACGTAACCGGCTATGTTAATCCCCTTCATCAGATCGCCTCGCTTGCTCACCGTTACGATGCCAAGATAGCAGTTGATGCAGCCCAGCTTATGTCCCATCGCCCTCTGGATATGAAATCAGATAATGATCCAGAGCACATCGATTATCTGATCTTCTCCGCGCATAAGATGTATGCCCCTTTTGGCACCGGAGTTCTGATCGGGCCAAAGTCCACTTTCCAACAAGGTGGTCCAGAACATGTGGGAGGAGGAACCGTGGAGCTGGTTACCTTAGATGAGGTACAGTGGACAGGTTTGCCGGATAAAGAGGAGGTTGGTTCTCCAAATGTGGTTGGAGCAGTTGCTTTAGCCGAAGCCATAAAAATTCTAAAAGAGATAGGTATGGAGACCATCGCAAGTCATGAAAAAAAGCTTACTCAATATGCAATGAAAAAGTTAGGATCGATTAAGGATGTCATCATTTATGGAAATCAAGATTATGATGAAAACCGACTGGGTGTTATTCCTTTCAATCTAAACGAATTTCACCACGGATTAGTATCAACCATCTTAAGTTATGAGGCAGGCATAGGGGTAAGGCATGGCTGCTTTTGTGCTCATCCCTATGTTAATCGCCTATTAGGAACCACAGAAGAGGAATCAATAAAACTCCGAGGGGAAATCAAAAAAGGGAACAAAACTAATCTCCCTGGCGCAGTCAGAATCAGCTTCGGCTTTTACAATACCGAGGAGGAGATAGACCAACTAATTGAAGCATTAGAAAGAATCTCAAGGAGAGAATATAAAGAAAAATATAAGTTAGACGAAAAACTGGGCGAATATCTTCCCGAAGATTTTTCTTTCGATTACAAAAAATATTTTGATTTTTAGATTTTAGGAGTGCAAAAGCTCTGCTTTTGCGTTTTTGAAACGTTGGTCATGCGTGCCCTTCTCCCGCCCTTCGGTCTGAGCTCAGGGTCGAAGACCAAAGGCGGGATCAGGCTGAACCCTTATCCCTGACCCTCCATTTTTTATTCAGGGTAAGGGTATCCTGAACCGACAGGAGCTATTTTATTAAACGCAGAAAGTCGTTATAGGTAACAAAAATGATTAAAAGGATCAAAAAGGCAAGACCGATCTGCTGCATGGCAGCCCGCTGTTTTAAGGAGAGCGGTTTACCTTTAATTTTCTCGATGCCTAAAAATAGAAGGTGTCCACCATCCAAAACCGGAATGGGGAGCACATTTATCAGACATAAATTGACTGACAAAAGTGCCGTGAAGGAGAGGAGGCTGACAATCCCGGTTTTTGCGGTCTGCCCCGCCACTTGAGCAATGAAGACGGGACCACCAACAAGTTTAATAGATGCGGTACCAGTAATGAGTTCAATGATGAACTTAATCGTCTCCACCAGGATAAAGATGGAGGTGTCAATGCCCTCCAAAAGTGCGCGGAAAAAGCCAACTTTGATGGTGGTATAGGTAGGACGATCATGGCGGTGTATTCTTCCTCATCTCTCTTCCACGTGACCTCTACTGGTTTTTCTACTTGTTGGTAAATGATTTCAGCCATATCCTTGAAGGTTGATACCTCGATTCCGTTGATGGAGATGATCTGATCACCCGATTTAATTCCTGCCTTATCCGCTGGACCACCTGGAGCAACCAAACCGATTTGATTGGTGTCTTCATGAATCTCCTGTCTGCCAGCAAGGAAGATTATTCCCCAGAATATCAAGATAGCCAAGATGAAATTCATAGCCGGACCAGCAAAGACCACCAATGCCCGGGTACGAACCGGCTTGGACATAAACTCCCATGGTTCTCCCTTTAATTCTTTTTCATCCGGCTCCTCCCCAGCCATCTTCACATATCCTCCCAAAGGAATCCAGGATATACAATATTCGGTATCCCCAATCTTTTTCCCGATCAATCTAGGCGGAAATCCCAAGGAGAATCTTTCCACTCTGATTCCGGATTTCTTGGCTACCAAAAAATGTCCTAATTCGTGAAAATTTTCCTTCTAATCTCTTTTGTCTTCTTACGCTAAAGCCTCAAGATAAACGCATGTACTTTCGTACGAATTTGAGATGTTAATACAAACGTAGTTATCTCTGATGTGAGCGCTGTCCCCCTCTCCCTAACTCTCTTCCCAGAGGGGAGAGGGAAGGTTGAAAAATCTCACCAATAGTGAAGGTGAGAGGTAAACCAAATGAAATCTAAAAAGATTGTGCATTTGTATCACATCCCGACTTCTGATCTCGAATTTATGATCCTCTCCGCTTCCTGCCTTGACCATTTATCTGCATTCAAAATATCGTCCAAACTCGGATTTTCCATCACCTGGTGATGCTTTAAAGTCGCTGTGACGATTTCGCAAATATCAACAAATGAAATCTTTTCCTCTAAGAAAGCTTTTACTGCCAACTCATTGGCGGCGTTCAGCACTGCTGGTGCTGTTCCTCCCATTTCAAGAGCTTGATAACAGATTTCCAAACAAGGAAATTTTTCCTGATCAGGCTCTTCAAAGGTTAGATTCTTTACTTGGGTCAAATCCAGCGGTCTGTTGTTCGTAGGTAACCTCTCGGGACAGAACAGAGCATATTGAATGGGAATCTTCATATCCGGGACGCTCATCTGGGCAATCAAGGATCCATCCACAAATTCCACCATGGAATGGATTATAGATTGAGGATGAATCAAAATCCTTATCTTATCAGCCGGCATATCAAAAAGCCAATGTGCTTCTATAACCTCCAACCCTTTGTTCATCAGAGTGGCTGAATCCACAGTAATTTTCTTTCCCATCTCCCAGGTGGGATGTGAGAGAGCTTCCTTTACCTTTATGTTCTTCAGATCCTCCTTTTTCCTGTCGAGAAACGGTCCGCCGGATGCGGTCAGAATCAGCCTCCTTACCTCTTCTTTCTTACCGGTCAAAAGACATTGCAGGATAGCAGAATGTTCGCTGTCGATGGGCAAAATCCTCACATTTTTCTCTTTGGCTTTTCGAATCAAAAGACCCCCGGCTATAACCAGTGTCTCTTTGTTAGCAATGGCCAAATCCTTTCCGGATTCAACAGCCTCAAAGCTGGGCAAGAGACCTACCGAGCCCACCAAAGCGTTTATGACCAAATCGACCTCAGGTTCAGAGCATAACTTTTTCAAACCAGCAATGCCAAAAAGTATTTCGGTCTCATCTGTTTTTTGAAAAGCCTCGAAGCCTTTCCTGTCAGTGATAGCCACCATCTGGGGCTGGAATCTTTGAATCTGTTTTTGGAGCAAATCAGTATTTGTATTGGTGGAGAATCCGAAGACCTTGAATCTATCAGCAAAATCGGATAACACACTCAGTGTGTTCCTGCCAATCGATCCAGTCGATCCTAACACAACCACGTTTTTCATAGAAAAAGACTTCCTTTCATTTCTAATATAAAATTGACTTGGAATTGACGCAAGCCTTTTATTGCCTAAAAAATATTCTTGATCGATCTGGCATTTTGCGGTATTTTAAGAGTAAAGAATGCTTTCTTTTTATGAAGAAAGGAAGCGAGTTATGGGCAAAACGAAAAGGATAGGCATTTTGACCGGAGGAGGAGACTGTCCGGGACTTAATGCCGCTATTCGGGCTGTAGCCAAAACTTCCATCTTTGGTCACCAGATAGAGGTAATCGGGATTGAGGATGGATATGAGGGTTTGATCAATAACAAGACCAGGATATTACAAACAAAAGACGTATCCGGAATATTGACTCAGGGCGGTACCATATTGGGAACTTCCAATCGTGCAAATCCTTTCGCCTACGGAGAGGAGAAAAAAGACGTTTCTGAAGAAGTTTTTAAGAATTTCCACAATCTGAAACTGGATGCTTTGATCTGCGTCGGAGGGGATGGCACCCTGCATATTGCTCACGAATTGACTCAATTGGGAATGCCTGTTGTGGGAATACCCAAGACCATTGACAACGATGTCGAGGCCACCGACTTTACCATCGGCTTTGATTCTGCCTGTGCTGTTGCAACTGAAGCCATCGATAATATCCACAGCACCGCCGAATCACATCATCGAGTGATGATCATAGAGTTAATGGGAAGGTATACTGGCTGGGTGGCTTTGTACGCTGGTGTGGCGGGAGGAGGAGACATAATTTTGATCCCAGAGATTCCGTACAAGATAGACAAAATCTGCCAGGAGGTTAAAAGGAGAGGCAAATTCGGAAAACGTTTCAGCATCGTGGTGGTGGCGGAAGGAGTAAAATTTGAGGATAAGGAATTGGTGGTTAAGAAAAGAGTGAAGGCAAGTACAGACCAAATCAGATTGGGAGGAGTCAGTTATAAAATCGCTCAACACTTAGAGGAACTAACAGGTTTGGAGGCCAGAGTCATTATCCTGGGACATCTCCAGCGGGGCGGAAAACCCACCGATTTTGATAGAATCCTGGCCACTCAATTTGGAAAAAAGGCAGTAGATTTGGCTCTGGCTGAAAACTTTGGATACATGTCAAGTCTGCAACATGGGAAGATAACCTCAGTGCCCATCGAATCTGCAATTAGGAACTTGAAAAAGGTAAATCTGGATTCGCCTCTCATTGAGGCTGCCAGAGGAGTGGGAACCTGCTTTGGTGATTGAGATGAGACTCATCAAAATATCCTTATTCGTATGACTTCCTCCTATGGAAAAAGCCAACTTGACGCCTGCAGTTTTTGCGAGGTAAAAGGCTTTGTATTATAAGAGCTTAAGTGTAAACTCTTAATCTTTTAGTTTAAGAAAAATCAAAGGAGAGTGATAAAGATGTCTAAGAAAACAAATTTTGAAGAGGTCCCCCTAGAGAAACTGCGATGGAGATGCGACCCAAAAGATCTGAAGCTTACCACCACTGATGATGTGGAGCCCTGCGACTGGATCATTGGACAGGATCGGGCGATAAAAGCAATCAAGTTAGGCCTGGATATAGAAAGCGTTGGTTATAACATCTTCGTGACCGGCTTTGTGGGCACAGGTAGGTTGACCACCATCAAGCATCTTTTGGAAAGATTAGAGAAAAAGGGAAAGCGTCCGGATGATAAATGTTACGTTAACAACTTCAAAAACCCCGACATGCCCCGGATTCTCAGTTTGCCTGCCGGGCAGGGGAAGATGCTCAAAAAGGATATGGAGAATCTTATACTTTCACTCAAGAATAACATACCTGCAGTGTTTGAAAGCGAGAACTATCAGGAGAGACGAAAAGAGCTGGTCAAGGAGTCTGAAGATGGGCAAAAAGCTATTCTACAGGAATTCGATGACCAGGTAAAAAAAGAGGGGTTTGCTTTGGTTCAAATTAAGATGGGACCCTTTGTTAAACCGGATGTCCAACCTTTGGTCGAAGGTAAGCCCACCAGTCTCTCTAAGTTAGAGAAACAGGTCAGGGCAGGTAAGTTTCCTGAGGAACAATTCAGAACCCTGGAGGCAAAATATTCGGCTTTGGGGAAATTAATGGAGGACGTGTTTAAGGAAGGAAAAGAGATAGTCAAAGAATTTGAAAAGGCTCTTCAGGCCTTGGACCAAGAAATTGTCCTTCCTATAATAAAGGAGACAGTCAAGGAAATAAAGGCCAGATATGAGAACGAAAAGGTGCAAGAGTATCTGCAAGAGGCGGAGGAAAGTCTGATAAACAACTTGGATAGATTCAGACGAAAAAAAGAGGAACAACCCGCATTGCCCATTCCTGGAATTCCATTGGGGAAAGGAGAAGATGAGTTTTTGGAGTATCAAGTTAATGTAATAGTTGATAACTCGGAGATCAAAACTGCCCCCATAATAATAGAGACAACTCCCTCCTACAGAAATCTTTTTGGAACAGTTGAAAGGGCTTCCGATCGCCTGGGCGCTTGGAAGACCGACTTCACCAAGATCAAAGCCGGATCGCTTTTGCAGGCTAACGGAGGCTACCTGGTTCTGAATGCATTAGATGCTTTAATTGAGCCCGGCGTTTGGCAGGGTCTCAAACGCACCCTGCGTCACCGAAGAATTGAGATTCAGGCTTTTGATCCCTTTTACTTTTTGGGAACTTCTGCCTTGAAACCTGAGCCGATTGACTTAGATGTGAAAGTGGTCATGATCGGCGACAATTTCTTGTATCATCTGCTTTTCTACCGAGATGAGGATTTTAAGAAGATATTTAAGGTAAAGGCTGATTTCGACTCGGTCATGCCCAAGGAAGATGAAAACATTCATCAATATGCCTGTTTCATGAAGAAGATATGCGATGATGATAAGCTTTTACCTTTTGACAAAAGCGGAGTAGCTGGGGTGGTGGAGTTTGGGGTGAGAACGGCTGGCAAACAGAAGAAGTTGTCCACCAGATTTACCATGATAGCAGACTTAGTTCGGGAGGCAAGCTATTGGGCAAGCAATGCTAAAAGCAAACAGGTAAGACGTGAACATGTGGAAAAGGCTATTGAAGAGTGGATAGAAAGGGTGAGTTTGCCCGAGGATAAGATTCAGGAGATGATTGAGGATGGGACCATCATGATAGATTCGGAGGGAGAGGTGTTAGGACAGATCAACGGACTTTCCGTTTACAGTTTGGGAGAATACTCTTTTGGCAAACCCACCCGCATAACTGCCCGCACCTCTATGGGAAGAGCTGGAGTAATCAATATCGAAAGAGAAGCTGATTTGAGTGGACGAACTCACAACAAAGGGGTCTTAATCTTAGCTGGATATCTGAGAGGCAAATATGCGCAAGACAAACCTCTCACCATGAGCGCCAGTTTGGCTTTTGAGCAGTCCTATTCTGGCGTGGAAGGGGATAGTGCCTCCTCCACTGAAGTATATGCTATCCTTTCCAGCTTATCCGGACTTCCCTTAAGACAGGATATTGCGGTTACCGGTTCAATCAATCAAAAGGGAGAAATACAACCCATTGGCGGGGTAAATGAAAAGATCGAGGGTTTTTATCAAGTGTGCAAAGCCAAAGGTATAACCGGAACTCAAGGGGTGATAATTCCTCATCAAAATGTGGATGGCCTGATGTTGAAGACGGAGGTCGTTGAAGCGGTAAAAGAAGGTAAATTCCACATCTATCCAGTCAAAACCATTGATCAGGGCATAGAGATACTTGCGGGAGTGAAAGCAGGGGAACGAAAAGAAGATGGAATATTCGAAGAGGGAAGTGTAAACTTTTTGGTGGATAGACAACTGAAAGCTTTTTCTGAAAGATGGAAGGAGTTTGGTAGAGGAGAGATACTCACCGAGCGATGACAGGTTTGTGACATCTTTGAAAATTCAACTTTTTGAAGGCCTTGCTTATAGAGAAAGTCCCAAGAAATCAAATTGTGAAAGGTTTTACTGGAGTGTCAAGCTTTAGGGTTTGTTAAAAAAGCCCCACTTTGGCACGGGATATGCGTATGCATTCATACGAATTTTAAGGAAAAAAAGCCCCAATCCCGATAAATGGGGGTTGGGGCTTCAAAGAACTCCGACCGTTAATTAGTGAGGTGTTAGATCAGGGATCTGATACCTATGGAAATCACTACTAATAGGCTGGCGGCTCTCCCCCTTTGAACAGATAGTTGATCAAATAGACAATGTCGGCTGAACTTATAACTCCATCATAAGTAGCATCACCTGCTTCCATAGGAGAAGGCTCCAGCCCATCTTTGAACAGGTAGTTGATTAAATAGACCACGTCGGCTGAGTTTATGATTCCATCCGCAGTGGGATCTACAAGCATAACGTAAGAGGCATAGACAAAGCCTGCCTCCAGGACGTAGTTGTCGCTTTTTGAAATCCAGATGGCTGAGGGTT